>NZ_JAIWPT010000009.1 GCF_021191695.1 Proluteimonas luteida | reverse complement strand
TTCCCGTAACGACATCGTCGACACCTCCTGCCACGGCATCGCCTGCTCCTGTTGGGCTTCGATGCTGCAGCTTGAATGTGTCCACCATGTCCCCGAACACCTGTCCACCATGTGGCCGGGCCATACAGCGGGAGAGGGGAGGACCATCCGCGGCGCGGATGGTGGGGTGAGGGCACGGGCGGACAGGCCCCTCATCCGGCGCTTCGCGCCACCTTCTCCCGGAGGGAGAAGGGCTCGGTTTTCGCAGCGCTGCGGCGGAACGGGCCTTGGCGCTTCCCGTACACGGGAGAGTGGGGAGACCATCCGCGGCGCGGATGGTGGGGTGAGGGCGCGGGCGGACAGGCCCCTCATCCGGCGCTTCGCGCCACCTTCTCGCGGGCGGCGGTCCCCGGCGGCTGCCCGGCACTGGCCTATAATCCACGCCCCCTGATTCCGCCGCCGGATCGCCGCGCCATGACCGAAGAACTGCAGACGATCATCGACCTGATCCGCTACGGCGCCAGCCGCTTCAACGCCGCCGGCCTGACCTTCGGCCACAGCTACGACAACGCGATCGACGAGGCCACCCACCTGACCCTGCACGCGCTGCACCTGCCGCACGACCTCGGCCCGGCATATGGCCAGGCGCGGGTCACGCTGGCGGAGAAGGAGGACGTGCTGGCGCTGTTCCTGCGCCGCATCGAGGAGCGCGTGCCCGCCGCATATCTCACCGGCGAGGCCTGGTTCGCGGGCCTGAGCTTCAAGAGCGACCGCCGCGCGCTGGTGCCGCGCTCGCCGATCGCCGAGCTGATCCTGTCCGGTTTCGAGCCGTGGCTCGGCGGCCGGGAGGTGCGCCGCGCGCTGGACCTGTGCACCGGCTCGGGCTGCATCGCGATCGCGATGGCCCACCACAACCCGGACTGGCATGTCGACGGCGTCGACCTCAGCGACGAGGCGCTGTCGCTGGCGGCCGAGAACGAGCAGCGGCTGGAGGTCGCCAACGTGCGCTTCCTCAAGTCGGACCTGTTCTCCGGCCTGCAGGGCGAGCACTACGACCTGATCGTCAGCAATCCGCCCTACGTCACCAACGACGAGACCGACGCGCTGCCGAGGGAATACGCCTACGAGCCCGAGATGGGCCTGCGCGCCGGCGACGACGGTCTCGACCTGGTGCTGAAGATCCTGCGCGACGCGCCGCTGCACCTGACCGACGAGGGGCTGCTGATCTGCGAGGTCGGCGAGTCCGAACAGCACCTGGTCAGGCTGCTGCCGGAGCTGCCGCTGCTGTGGGTCGAGTTCCAGGTCGGGCAGATGGGCGTGTTCGTGGCCGAGCGCCACGACCTGGTGACCCACAACGCGCGCATCGCCGAACTGGCGGCCGCGCGCGAGGCCGCGCCGGCGACGCCCGCGGCACAGGCCGGTGCCGCCGGCACGGAATTGTTCTGAGCGAAACCATCCGCTCGCGCGCGGCGATTGCGCGTTAAGCTTGCCGGCCCACGTCCGGCGCCGCCTGCAGCGCGCCGGTGACTCCCCTGCCGCGTCGTCCGCGACGCTTCCGGTGCCATGTCCAGCAACAGCTTCGGCAAACTCTTCACCGTCACCACCTTCGGCGAGAGCCACGGGCCGGCGATCGGCTGCGTCGTCGACGGCAGTCCGCCCGGCATCGCGCTGGATGCGGGCATGTTCGACCACGACCTGCAGCGCCGCGCGACCGGCAGGAGCCGCCACACCTCGGCGCGGCGCGAGGCCGACGCGGTCGAGATCCTCAGCGGCGTCTTCGAGGGCGTCACCACCGGCACCCCGATCGCGCTGCTGATCCGCAACACCGATGCGCGCAGCAAGGACTACGGCAACATCGCCCGCCAGTTCCGGCCCGGCCACGCCGACTACGCCTACTGGCAGAAGTACGGCATCCGCGATCCGCGCGGCGGCGGCCGCTCGTCCGCGCGCGAGACCACGATGCGGGTCGCCGCCGCGGTGATCGCGAAGAAGTGGCTGGCCGAGCGCTACGGCGTGCACGTGCATGGCTACCTGTCGCAGCTGGGCGACCTCGTGCCGGCGCAGACCGCCGCCAAGGCGATCGACTGGGACATCGTTGAATCCAATCCGTTCTTCTGGCCGGACGCCGCGCAGGTGCCCGAGCTGGAGGCCTACATGGACGCGCTGCGCAAGTCCGGCGATTCGGTCGGCGCGCGCGTGACCGCGGTCGCCGACGGCGTGCCGCCCGGCTGGGGCGAACCGGTCTACGGCAAGCTCGACGGCGAACTGGCCGCGGCGATGATGTCGATCAACGCGGTCAAGGGCGTGGAGATCGGTGCCGGCTTCGCATCGGTGGCTTCGAGGGGCAGCGAACACCGCGACCTGATGACGCCGGCCGGATTCGCGTCGAACCATGCCGGCGGCGTGCTCGGCGGCATCAGCACCGGGCAGCGGATCGTGGTCTCCACCGCGTTCAAGCCGACCTCGAGCCTGCGCCTGCCGGCCGAGGGCCTGGATACGGGCGGCAACGTGGTCGAAGTGGTCACCACCGGCCGCCACGACCCCTGCGTGGGCATCCGCGCGACCCCGATCTGCGAGGCGATGCTGGCGCTGGTGCTGATGGACCAGGCGCTGCGGCATCGCGCGCAGTGCGGCGACGTCGGCGAGGTCGCGCCGCGCATCCCTGCCGGCATCGCGGTGCGCGACGATGGCTGAGCCACGGCCACGGGTCTGGGTGTCGCAGCCGCTGTTCGACGACATCGTCGCGCGGCTGGACGCGTATTGCGACGTGACCCAGGTGCCGGTCATCGGCAACCACACGCCGGCGCAGGTCGCCGCGGCGCTGCGCGAGGCCGACGGCGCACTGGTCACGCTCAACGAGACGGTCGGCGCGGACGAGATCGCCGCCGCGTCGCGCCTGCGCGTCATCGCCAACCTGGGCGTCGGCTACAACAACCTCGACGTGCCGGCGCTGCAGGCGCGCGGCATCGTCGCCACCAACACGCCCGACGTGCTGACCGAGACCACCGCCGATTTCGGCTTCGCGATGATGATGGCCGCCGCGCGCCGCATCACCGAGGCCGAACGCCACCTGCGCGAAGGCAAGTGGCAGGGCTGGGACTTCAAGGGCCTGCTGGGCGCCGATATCCACGGCAGCACGCTCGGCATCCTCGGCATGGGCCGCATCGGCCAGGGCATCGCCCGCCGCGGCGCGGGTTTCGGCATGCGCGTGCGCTACCACAACCGCAGCCGGCTGCCGGACGCGGTCGAGCGCGAGTGCAATGCGCAGTACGTCGATCTCGACGCGCTGCTGGCGGGCAGCGACCACCTGGTGCTGGTGCTGCCGTATTCGCCGGAGAACCACCATTTGATCGATGCCGCCGCGCTGGCGCGCATGAAGCCGACCGCGACGCTGACCAACATCGCCCGCGGCGGCATCGTCGACGAGGACGCGCTGGCCGATGCGCTGGCCGGTGGGCGGCTGGCGTCGGCGGCGCTGGACGTGTTCGAGGGCGAGCCGGCGGTCAATCCGCGGCTGCTGGCGCTGCGCAACATCGTGCTGACGCCGCACATCGCCAGCGGCAGCCTCGCCACGCGCCGGGCGATGGTGACGCTGGCGGTCGACAACCTGATCGCCGGGCTCGGCTTCGGCCCGGACGCCGGCAATCCGCCGACGCCGATCGCGGCGGCCCCTGGCAAGGACAAGGACGGCAAACGTCCGGGAACCGCCTGAGCCATCGCGCGGGCGGTTCCCCGATCACGGCCCCCGTTCCGTCCTGCGCCCAGCGCGCTCCGCATCCAATTTTCGAGAGTTCCGCAATGCCCACTTCCCAGAACCGTCGTTTCCGCGTCGCCGTCGTCGGTGCCACCGGCGCCGTCGGCGAGACCATGCTGTCGATCCTCGCCGAGCGCGATTTCCCCGTGTCCGAACTCGTAGCCCTGGCCAGCGAGCGTTCGGCCGGCACCACCGTGAAGTTCGGCGACGACGACATCGTCGTGCAGGACCTGGCGACCTTCGACCCGGCCGGCGTCGACATCGCGCTGTTCTCCGCGGGCGGCGCGACCAGCAAGGCATACGCACCGAAGTTCGCCGCCGCCGGTGCGGTCGTCATCGACAACAGCTCGGCGTTCCGCTACGACGACGACGTGCCGCTGGTGGTGTCCGAAGTGAATCCCGAGGCGGCCCGCGACCGGCCGCGCGGCATCATCGCCAATCCCAACTGCTCGACGATGCAGATGCTGGTCGCACTGGCGCCGATCCACCGCAAGGCCGGCATCGTGCGCATCAACGTCGCCACCTACCAGTCGGTGTCTGGCGCCGGCCGCTCGGCGCTCGAGGAACTGGGGCGCCAGACCGGCGACCTGCTGAACTTCCGCGATCCCAGTCCCGAGCGTTTCCCGGTGCAGATCGCCTTCAACCTGATCCCGCAGATCGACGAGTTCCTCGACAACGGCTTCACCAAGGAGGAGATGAAGCTGGTCTGGGAGACGCGCAAGATCCTCGCCGACGACGGCATCCTGGTGAACCCGACCGCGGTCCGCGTGCCGGTGTTCTACGGCCATTCCGAAGCGGTCACGGTCGAGACCCGCGAGAGGCTCGGCGTCGACGAGGCGCGCGCGCTGCTGGCGACCGCGCCGGGCGTCGAGGTCGTCGACGAGCCGCGTGCCGGCGGCTATCCGACCCCGGTCACGCACGCATCGGGCAAGGACGCGGTGTTCGTCGGCCGCATCCGCGAGGACCTCTCGCATCCCAACGGCCTGAACCTGTGGATCGTCTCGGACAACATCCGCAAGGGCGCCGCGCTCAATGCCGTGCAGGTGGCCGAACTGGTCGCCGCCGGCGGTTGAACCTGTCGCCGGGCGGCGCCGTGCCGGTCCATCCGATGCCGCCGCGTCCGTGTACCGGGGGTGTCCCGGCGGGCCCATCGTTGCGGATCGGGAGCCCGCGCCGCTACAGTCGCCGCATGAATCAGGGGAATGCCTTGCGCCATCGACTGCTGCGGCTGCTGTCCGCCGGCGCCCTGCTGCTCGCCGCCCTGCCGGCGTTCGCGCTGGGCCTGGGACGCATCGAGGTGCGTTCGCAGGCCGGTCAGCCGCTGCTGGCGGAGATCCCGATCGTGTCCAGCGATCCGGCCGAGCTGCGCCAGCTGCAGGCGCGGCTGGCGTCGCCGGAGACCTTCGCGCGGATCGGCCTCGATCCGCCGCAGGGCCTGGTGTCGGACCTGCAGTTCAACGTCGCGCTCGATGCCAGCGGCCGGCCGGTGATCCGGGTCACCACGGCCGCGCCGGTGCAGCAGGAGGCGCTGACGTTCCTGATCGAGGTCGACTGGGGCCAGGGCCGGCTGGTGCGCGAGTACTCCGCGCTGATCGCCGTGCCCGATACCCTCGCCGCGCCGGCGCAGCCGTCGATCCAGGCGCCGGTCGCCGCGCCGCCGCCGACGATCGTGCGGGCCCCGGAGACGGCCGAAACGCCGGCGCCTGCCGCCGCCGCGGCGCCGACTGCCGTGGACGACACCGCGGTCGCCGCCGATGCGGAACCGCCGCCGCCTGCGCCAGCGCCAGCGCCCGCCGAGCCGGCGCCTGCGCCGGTCGTCGCCCCGGCGCCCGCGCCGGCAGCCGCCGCGCCGGTCGCCACGGCCGTGCCGTCCGAACTTCCGCCGGTCCAGGCCGGACAGAACCTGTCGGCGCTGGCTGAGCCGCTGGCCGAGCAGGGCGGGATCACCGTCAACCAGGCGATGGTGCTGCTGCTGCGCGCCAATCCCGAGGCCTTCATCCGCGGCAATCTCAACCTGATCCGCGAGGGCGCGGTGCTGCGCGTGCCGCCGCAGGACCAGTGGGCGCAGTACAGCCGCGCCGAGGCGACGGCCGTGGTGCGCGAGCAGGTCGGGCAGTGGCGCGAGATGCGCCAGCCCGCACCGCAGCCGGAGGCGCCGGCCACGCAGGAAGCGGCAGCGGCGACATCGCCGGATGCCGCGTCGCCGGCCGCGCCGGCGGTGGCCGACGCGCGGCTGGAAATCACACCGCCGTCGGGTGACGGCCAACAGGCGGGAACGCAATCCGGCATCGACGCCGGCGGTGGGGGAGACATGCTGCGTCAGGAACTGCAACAGGCCAACGAGACCGTGGCCGCGCGCAATGCCGAGATCGAGGAACTGCAGGCGCGGCTGGCCGACCTCGAACGGCTGCAACAGCAACAGCAACAGCTGATCGAGATGAAGGACACCGAGCTGGCGGCCGCGCAGCAGCGTCTGGCCGAGAGCAACCAGCGCCAGGCCGACGCCGGCGGCGGCTTCCCGTGGATCTGGCTGGGCCTGGGCCTGCTGGTGGGCGGCGTGGTGGCCTGGTTGCTCGCACGCCGGGCCGCGTCCGGCGCCGCGCGTGCCAGGCCCGTGCCGGCGACGCCCGGCGCGCGCCCGACCTTCGCGGCGGCGAAGCCTGCGACCCCGGCGCCCGCAGCTGCGGCACCGGCCACCGCATCGCCGGCCTGGCACGCGGGCGATGCCACGGCGGCTTCCAGGCCGGCGGCCCACGCGGCGCCCCCGGTCGCGAATCCGGACACGAATCCGGACGTGGCGGGCGTCGACACCCCGTCGTCGGCACTCGCGCCGGCCGCGGCCACGCCGATCGTCGGCGCCTCGGTCGCGTCGAGCCTGCCGGTGTCCTCGGCAGAGGAGCGCATCGAGCTCGCGCGGGCCTATGTCGATCTCGGCGACAGCGCCACCGCGCGCGAACTGCTGCAGGAAGTGGTGGATGGCGACGATGCGGCGGCCAGCGCGCAGGCCGCGCTGCTGCTGCGCAACCTCGGCTGATCCGTGCCGATGCGGGTCGCGCTGGGCGTCGAGTACGACGGCAACGGATTTCTCGGCTGGCAGCGGCTGAGCAAGGCCGGCGAGGGCGGCACCGAATCGGTCCAGGCGGCGCTGGAAACGGCGCTGTCGCGGGTGGCCGACCATCCGGTCGCGACCACCTGTTCCGGCCGCACCGATGCCGGCGTGCACGCGCGCTGCCAGGTCGTGCATTTCGATACCGACGCGCGGCGCAGCCCGCGCGCGTGGACGCTGGGCGCCACCACCCACCTGCCGCCGCAGGTGTGCGTGCGCTGGGCGCAGGCGGTGCCGGACGACTTCAACGCGCGCTTCTCGGCGCGCGCGCGCCAGTACCGCTACCGCATCCTCAACCGCGCGGTGCGGCCCGCGCTGCAGCGCCAGTACCTGTCCTGGGAACTGCGTCCGCTCGATGCCGGGGCGATGCACCGCGCCGCGCAGGCGCTGCTCGGCGAACAGGATTTCTCCGCGTTCCGCACCGTGCACTGCCAGGCGCCGCATGCGCGTCGCGACCTGCAGCGGATCTCGGTGCGGCGCGTCGACGACGAGGTCGTCGTCGAGGTGCAGGCCAATGCCTTCCTGCACCACATGGTCCGCAACATCGTCGGCTCGCTGCTGGAGATCGGTGCCGGCGCGCGGGCCGAGGGCTGGATGGCCGAGCTGCTGGCCGGCCGCGACCGCAGCGTCGCCGGCCCGACCGCGCCGGCCGCCGGGCTGCTGTTCCTCGGGCCGCTGTATCCGCCAGAATGGGCGCTGCCGGCCGAAGTGACGCTGCCGGCATGAGCACGGCAGCGGCCACGCGCATCAAGTTCTGCGGCCTGACCCGGCGCGAGGATATCGAACACGCGGCCCGGCTCGGCGTCGACCACGTCGGCTTCGTGTTCGCCGCGCGCAGCCCGCGGCGGTTGCCCCTGGACGCGGCGCGCGCGCTGCGCGCTGCGGTGCCGGCACGGGTCGGACTGGTCGCGCTGGTGATGGACACGCCGGCCGACGAGGTCGCCGCGGTCGTCGACGCGGTCGCGCCCGACGTGTTGCAGTTCCATGGCCGCGAGGACGACGAATTCTGCGCCGGCTTCGGCCTGCCGTACTGGAAGGCGGTCGCGATGGGCGGCGATCCGGCGCGCGCGCTGGCGTCGCTGGACGGGTTCCCCGGCGCGGCGGCGTTCCTGTTCGATGGCCACGCGGCCGGCGAACCCGGCGGCGGCGGCGTGCGCTTCGACTGGACGCGGCTGCCGGCCACGCTCGACCGGCCGTTCTGGCTCGCCGGCGGGCTCGATGCCGGCAACGTCGCGACCGCGATCGCGGCCGCGCACCCGGCCGGGGTCGACGTTTCCAGCGGGATCGAATCGGCGCCCGGCATCAAGGACGCGGCACGCATGCGCGCGTTCGTCGATGCCGTGCGCCGCATCGTGTAGGGCGGTCTCGACACGCCATTGGCCCGCTGTCGTGGCCCGTCATTCCCTCGCGCGGGACAACGGCAGTCCGCCCCGCGGGATCGCGGGGGCGCGTACAGCCCGGCCGCCGGCCCATCCGGATCAGGCCTGCGCGAGCTGCCCGGCCAGCCAGTCGGCGAGCGTGTCGAAGCGCCCGTCCGCGCCTGCCCCTTGCGTGCACAGGCACCAGTGCGCGCCGGTGCCGACGAAGCCCCAAGGCGCGGCCAGGCGGCCGGCGTCGATGTCGTCGGCGACCAGCTGGGCCGGCGCGATCGCGACGCCGAGTCCGGACGCCGCCGCTTCGAGCAGGTAGTACAGGTGCTCGAACCCGGTGCCCATGCGCAGGCCGGCGGGATCCAGGCCTTGGCGCGCGGCCCACTGCGGCCAGGCCTGCGGGCGCGAGGCAGTATGCAGCAGCGGTTCCTGCAGCAGGGCGTCGGCGGGCGCGTGCGCGAGCGCATCGAACCGCGGATGGCGCGGACTCAGCACCGGACCGATGCGCTCGTCGGCCAGCGTGCGCACCCGCCAGCCGGGCGGCCACGGCGGCTGGCCGATCAGCAGCGCGGCGTCCAGGTCCGGCAGCGCAGGATCGAAGTCGCCCTCGTGCGCGGACAGGTGCAGGCGCAGGCCGGGCAGGTCGCGTGCCAGCCGGTCCAGCCGCGGGATCACCCAGCGCGCCAGCAGGCTGCCCGGGCAGCCCAGCACCAGCGCCTGCGGGGTCGCGTCCCGGCGCAGCGCACGCACGCTGGCCTGCAGCTGCGCGAACGCGCTGCCGGCCGCGTCGCGCAGGCGTTCCCCGGCGGGGGTCAGGCGCACGCCACGGCCGTCGCGCTGGAACAGCGGCAGGTCCAGATGCGCTTCCAGCGCCTTGATCTGGCGGCTGACCGCGCCGTGGGTGACGTGCAGTTCGGCCGCGGCGCGGCCGATGCTGCCCAGCCGCGCCGCCGCCTCGAAGGCGCGCAGGGCTGTCAGCGGGGGCAGGCGCTCGTTGCTCATGTGTGAATTATTCTCACGAATCTCGGCGGAATGCTCGCTTATCGCGACGCGACCCGTGCGCTAGAGTGCAGGCCCCCAGCAGCCCCGGCCGCCACCCCGCCATGTCCGCGATTCCCGTTTCCGAGCACGTTCCCGACTACCACGCCTTTCCGGACGCGTCCGGCCATTTCGGCCGCCATGGCGGCCGTTTCGTCGCCGAGACCCTGATCGGGCCGCTGGAGGAACTGGCCGCCGCCTACGATGCGGCGCGGGTCGATCCGGCCTTCGTCGCCGCCTTCGACAAGGACCTCAAGCACTACGTGGGCCGGCCCAGCCCGATCTACCACGCCGAGCGCCTGAGCCGGGAGACGGGCGGTGCGCAGATCCTGCTCAAGCGCGAGGACCTCAACCACACCGGCGCGCACAAGATCAACAACACCATCGGCCAGGCGCTGCTGGCCAGCCGCATGGGCAAGACCCGGATCATCGCCGAGACCGGCGCCGGCCAGCACGGCGTCGCCAGCGCCACCGTCGCCACCCGGCTCGGCCTGGAATGCGTGGTCTACATGGGCGCCACCGACATCGAGCGGCAGAAGGCCAACGTCTACCGGATGCGGCTGCTGGGCGCGACCGTGGTGCCGGTGACGTCGGGCTCGGCAACGCTCAAGGACGCGCTCAACGAGGCGATGCGCGACTGGGTGACCAATGTCCGGGACACGTTCTACATCATCGGCACCGTCGCCGGCCCGGACCCGTACCCGCGCATGGTCCGCGACTTCAACGCCGTGGTCGGGCGCGAGGCGCGCGCGCAGATGCTGGAGGACTACGGCCGCCTGCCGGACGCGATCACCGCCTGCGTCGGCGGCGGCAGCAACGCCATCGGCCTGTTCCACGCGTTCCTCAACGATCCGGGGGTGCGCATCGTCGGCGCCGAGGCCGCGGGCGACGGCATCGACACCGGCCGCCATGCCGCGTCGCTGGCCGCCGGCCGGGTCGGCGTGCTGCACGGCAACCGCACCTACGTGATCTGCGACGACGACGGCCAGATCATCGAGACCCATTCGATTTCCGCCGGCCTCGACTATCCCGGCGTCGGCCCCGAGCACGCCTTCCTCAAGGACAGCGGCCGCGCCGAGTACGTCGGCGTGACCGACGAGGAGGCACTGGCCGCGTTCCACCTGCTCACGCGCACCGAGGGCATCCTGCCGGCGCTCGAATCCAGCCACGCGGTGGCCCAGGCGATCAAGCTGGCCCGCGAACTGCCCAGGGACGCGCTGGTGCTGTGCAACCTGTCCGGCCGTGGCGACAAGGACGTGCATACCATCGCCGCGCGCGAGGGGATCGTGCTGTGAGAACCTGTTCACGATCCCCGAAACGGCCCGCGTGGCCGCTGCGCGGCCACCCTTCGGGCCGCGCCTGCCGACGCACAGGGCGGCGTCATCGCCCGGTCGCGTATCGACATACGCTCCCTCGCTCTTCCTTGCCCTGCGCGCCAGCAAGCACGGCGCGACCCATCGGAGATCGTGAACAGGTTCTGAGGGCACTGCTGCTCGGGCTGGCCCTGCTGTGCGCCGGCTGCGCGGACCGCGCCGAAGCGCCGGCGTTCGCGACCGCCCCCAACGACGCTGCGCCACCCGCGCACACCATCGTGGTGCTGGACGCGCCCGACCGGATCGGCGACGCGGTCGTTGGCGCGCACTTCGATCCCGCCACCGATGCCGGCTGGATCGACGAGGGGCAGCACCCCGAAACCGATTGCGGCTACTTCAGCGGCGGCCCGTTGCCGGCCGGCGTGCAGATGATGGTGGCCGATGGCCGGATCCAGCGTTTCGAACTGTACGACCCGGACCTGCCGCTGGCCGGCCCGTTCGGCCTGCGTCCGGGGATCTCGCAGGATGCCGCGCTGGCGGCGATGCCTGCCTCCACGGCCAGCACGCCGCACGAATACGGCGATGCGAACGACGTGTACCTGACCTGGCGCGACCCGCAGCGCGGCATCGGCGTGCGCGCCGAAGTGGTCGGCGAGACCGTGGAATCGGTGTTCTGGGGCGGCGCCGACGCCATCCAGCTGGTCGAGAGCTGCTCGTGAGCCGGATCCGCGCGCTTCCCGGGCCGATGCCGACCGCCGGCCCGCCTCCACCGCCCATGTTTCCCGTTGTCCGCGCGGTCACGGCCGCGTCCGCAAGCCACAGGTGCCCGCTGCCATGACCCGTCTCGATGCCGCTTTCGCCCGCCTGTCCACGGCCGGCCGCAAGGCCCTGATTCCCTTCGTCACCGCCGGTGATCCCTCGCTGGAGGCCACGGTGCCGGTGATGCACGCGCTGGTCGCGGCCGGCGCCGACGTCATCGAACTCGGGGTGCCGTTCTCCGACCCGATGGCCGACGGACCGACGATCCAGCGCAGCTCCGAGCGCGCGCTGGCGCGGGGCGCGGGCATGCGCTGGGTGCTGGACGCGGTGCGCCGGTTCCGCGACGGCGACGCCGCCACGCCGGTGGTGCTGATGGGCTACCTGAACCCGATCGAGATCCGCGGCGCCGAAGGCTTCGCCCGCGATGCCGCCGCCGCCGGCGTCGACGGGGTGCTGCTGGTCGACCTGCCGCCGGAGGAGTCGGCGGCATTCCGCGATGCGTTCGCCGCGCACGGCATCGCGCTGATCCTGCTGGCCTCGCCGACCACGCCCGAGGCACGCATGCAGCGACTGTGCCGCGACGCGCAGGGCTATCTGTACTACGTCAGTTTCGCCGGCGTGACCGGTGCCTCCGACCGCCTGGACACCGCCGCGGCCTCCACGCGGCTGCGTGCGCTGCGGGCAGCCGGCCGGGTGCCGGTCGTGGCCGGCTTCGGCATCCGCGATGCCGCCAGCGCCGCGGCGATGGCCGTCGATGCCGACGGCGTGGTGGTCGGCAGCGCGCTGGTCGCCGCGCTCGACGGCGCGCCCGACGCCGCCGATGCGGCGGCCCGCGCCAGCGCGTTCCTGGCACCGCTGCGCGCCGCGCTCGACGGCGGCTGAATGCCCGGGAACCGCGTCGTGGCGCGGTTCCCGGCGCGAACCGGCATGCCGCCAACGGCCGGTGAGCTACACTTCCGCGATTCAGGCCCGGCTGGGCCGCAGGAGAACTGAGACGACATGTCCTGGTTGCAGAAGATCATGCCGCCGCGCATCCGCACCGACTCGGCCGCGGTCAAGAAGCGCAGCGTCCCGGAGGGCCTGTGGGAGAAGTGCGAGCACTGCGGCGCCGTGCTCTACGGCCCGGAGCTGGAGGAGAACCTCGAGGTCTGCCCCAAGTGCGGTTTCCATCGTGCGATCCGCGCCCGCGCGCGGCTGAAGGCGTTCCTCGATGCCGGGTCCGGCGAGGAGATCGCCGCCGACCTGGGGCCGACCGACGTGCTCAAGTTCAAGGACCAGAAGAAGTACTCCGACCGGATCAAGGCCGCGCAGCGCGCCACCGGCGAGCGCGACACGCTGATCGCGATGCAGGGCCTGCTGAAGCAGCGGCCGATCGTGGCCTGCGCGATGGATTTCGCCTACATGGGCGGCTCGATGGGATCGGTCGGCGGCGAGAAGTTCGCGCTGGCCGGCGAGCGTGCACTGGCGCTGGGCGCGCCGTTCGTCAGCTTCGCCGCCAGCGGCGGCATGCGCATGCAGGAAAGCATGTTCTCGCTGCTGCAGATGGCCAAGACCTCGGCCGTGCTCGGCCGCCTGCGCGACGCAGGCCTGCCGTACATCTCGGTGCTGACCAACCCGACGTTCGGCGGCGCCTCGGCCTCGTTCGCGATGCTGGGCGACGTCAACATCGCCGAGCCCGGGGCGCTGATCGGCTTCGCCGGCCCGCGCGTCATCGAGCAGACCGTGCGCGAGACCCTGCCGGAGGGCTTCCAGCGTTCGGAGTTCCTGCTCGAGCACGGCGCGATCGACCAGGTCTGCGACCGCCGTGAACTGCGCGACCGGATCGCCCGCCTGACCGCGATGATGCTGCGCCAGCCGCAGGTCGAGGCCGCGCCGGCCGTCGCCGCCACGGCGGCCTGATCCCGGAGCCTCGATGAGCAGAAAGTATTTCGGCACCGACGGCATCCGCGGCCGTGTCGGCGAGGGCGCGATCTCCGCCGACTTCGTGCTGCGCCTGGGCAATGCCTACGGCCACGCGCTGCGTTCGCGCGCCGGCGACTGGCGCAAGCCGCAGGTCGTGATCGGCAAGGACACGCGGATCTCCAACTACATGTTCGAGGCCGCGCTGGAAGCCGGGCTGGTCGCCGCCGGCGTCGACGTGCAGCTGATGGGCCCGATGCCGACCCCGGCGGTCGCGCACCTGACCCGTTCGCTCGGCGCCGACGGCGGCATCGTGATCTCGGCCTCGCACAACCCGCACTACGACAACGGCATCAAGTTCTTCTCCGCGCACGGCGAGAAGCTCGACGACGCGACCGAACTGGCGATCGAAGCCGCGCTCGAGTCGCCGTTCCGCACCGTCGAGTCGGAACGCCTGGGCAAGGCCGTGCGCACGCGCGACGCGGTCGGCCGCTACGTCGAGGCCTGCAAGGCCTCGGTCGCGCGCGATTTCGACCTCGGCGGCATGCGCATCGTGGTCGACTGCGCCAACGGCGCGACCTACCAGGTCGGCCCGATCGTGCTGCGCGAGCTCGGCGCCCAGGTGGAGGTGATCGGCGCCGAGCCCAACGGCCTGAACATCAACGAAGGCGTCGGCTCGACCCATCCCGAAACCCTGGCCGCGCGCGTGGCCCGGACCGGCGCGAACCTCGGCATCGCCTTCGACGGCGACGGCGACCGCGTGCTGTTCGTCGACAGCAACGGCAACGTGCGCGACGGCGACGACCTGCTGTACGTGCTGGCCTGCGATTGGCAGCAGACCGGCCGCTTGCACGGCCCGGTGGTCGGCACGCTGATGAGCAACTTCGGCCTGGAGCGTGCGTTCGGCGAGGCCGGCATCGGTTTCCTGCGCGCCCGGGTCGGCGACCGCTACGTGCACCAGGCGCTGCTCGAGCACGGCGGCATCCTCGGCGGCGAGACTTCCGGCCACCTGCTGTGCCTGGACCGCGCGACCACCGGCGACGGCATCATCAGCGCGCTGCAGGTGCTCGAAGTGCTGCGCCGCCGCGGCCTCAGCCTGCAGGAGGCGCTGCACGGCCTGTCGAAGGTGCCGCAGAAGACCGTCAACGTGCGCTACATCGGCGCCGCGCGGCCGAGCGAGGCGCCCGCCGTGCAGGCCGCGCTGGCGACCGCGCAGGCGGCGGTGCAGGGGCGGGGGCGCGCGTTCCTGCGGCCGTCCGGCACCGAGCCCGTGGTCCGCGTGACCGTGGAGGCCGACGACGACGCGCTGATGCAATCCACCCTCGACCAGCTGGCCGACGCCGTACGCGCGGCCGCCGCCTGATTCCAAGGACACCCTCATGACCGCACGCATCCCGACCCTGGACATCCGCCGCTTCACCGATCCCGTCGACAGCGCCGACCGCGACGCCTTCGTCGCCGAGCTCGGCAACGCCTACCGCGAATGGGGCTTCGCCGGCATCAACGGCCACGGCATCCCGCAGCCGCAGATCGACGCCGCCTACGACGTGTTCAAGGCGTTCTTCGCGCTGCCGGAAGAGACCAAGAAGAAGTACCACGTCCCCGGCAGCGGCGGTGCGCGCGGCTACACCGCGTTCGGCGTGGAGACCGCGAAGGGCGCGCAGCATTTCGACCTCAAGGAGTTCTGGCACATCGGCCGCGAGATCCCGGACGACTCGAAGTACCGCGACGTGATGCCGCCGAACCTGTGGCCGGACGAGGTGCCCGTTTTCCGCGAGCACGGCTACGGCCTGTACCAGACGCTCGACGCGCTGGGCTCGCGGGTGCTGTCGGCGCTGGCGCTGCACATCGGCCTGCCGGAGGACTGGTTCGCCGACAAGACCGACAGCGGCAACTCGATCCTGCGGCCGATCCACTATCCGCCGATCACCGCCGACGACATCCCCAACGTGCGCGCCGGCGCGCACGAGGACATCAACCTGATCACCCTGCTGGTCGGCGCCAGCGCCGCCGGGCTGGAAGTGCGCTCGCACGACGGGGAGTGGGTGCCGTTCACCGCCGACGAGGACACCATCGTCGTCAACATCGGCGACATGCTGCAGCGCCTGACCAACCACGTGTATCCGTCGACCACCCACCGGGTCGTCAACCCGCCGGGCGAGGCCGCGCGCCAGCCGCGCTACTCGGTGCCGTTCTTCCTGCATCCGAACCCGGACTTCCTGATCGACGTGCTGCCCTCGACGGTCACCGCCGACAACCCCAGCCGCTATCCCGAGCCGATCACCGCGCAGGGCTACCTGGACGAGCGGCTGCGCGAGATCAAGTTGAAGTGAGGGGGGGGCAGGGGCCAGGGGCCCGCGGAACTCCGGCAAACTGATTTCCTGCGCTGCCGGGACATTCCCGATACCGGTGCGGATCGGGAACCCCTCTGGCCCCTGATCCCTCAGAATCCGTACACCACATTGACCGTGGTCAGCGTGTCCGTGCGCTTGCTGTCGTCGGTGACCTCGGTGTTGTGGCGCACCTCGAAACCGGCCTTCAGCGCCAGCGCGTCGGTCATCTTCACTTCCACGCCGAAATCGTTGCGCACGAAGGTGTTGTCGGCGCCGGACTCGACCAGCAGGATGTCGTACAGGCGCGTGGTCGCGGTCAGCTGGTGGCTGAAGTCCATGAAGCCGCGGGCAACGGCCTCGTTGTGGTGCACGCGTACGTCCTGGTCCTTGGCCCAGCGGTAGCCGGGGCCGATCTCGAACACCAGCTTCGTCTCCTCGCGCATGATCGCCTCGAAGCCGTAGCCGCCGGCGAGCGTGCTCTGGTACTCGTTGGTGCTGAACTGGTCGCGCTCGTTGCGGCCGGACCCGAACACGTAGCTGCGCGCGCCCAGCCGATAGCCGCTGGAGCCGCCCAGCTCGTAGCGGCGCGCGGTCTTGACGTCGTCGCTCTTGCCGTACAGGAACGCCACGTTGACCGCGTGCTTCCAGGTTTCGTCCTCGCGTCCAAGCGCCAGCTTGCCCACCAGCGTCTCGCTGTCGGTGTTGCCCTTGGAGATGGCAAGGCCGAGTTCGCCGCTGCCGCTCCAGCCGTCGTCGGCGGCGCAGGCGAGGGTGGGGGACAGCGCGGCGGCGGCCAGCGCGAGGGGAAGCAGATGACGCATTTCGGGACTCCAGTGGTGAGGGGGATGAAAAAAGACGGCTTTCAGCCGAAGTGGGGTCACTTCCCCAGGTGGCAGGCCGCAGAGAAAAATCGCCGGGAGCGATTTTGGACATCGCGCCAGCGATGGCCCGGGGTGGCCGCCATGGACGGTGGACCACACAAAAAAAACCGGCCGAAGCCGGGATGAATGCGTATTTTGTGATGGATGCCGCGTTGCGGCAACCCGTGGCCCGTGCCCGCGGGCGTCGGCCGGTCCTCAATCGATCGGCCGGATCCTGCGCGAGTTCTTCGCCATGCGCCGCAGCAGGAACGTATCCGGCAGGTGCCGGGTGAGCGCATGCAGCAGCCGGTAGCGCCAGCCGGGAACGACCACGACGCGGCTGCCGCGCTCCAGCGCATCGAGCCCGGTCTCGGCGACGTCGTCGGCATCGAGCCACATCCATGGCGGCAGCTTCGACATCGCCGCGCGCGTGCCGGTGACATCGTGGAACTCCGACCAGGTGAAACCGGGGCACAGCGCGACCACGCGCACGCCGGCGTCGGCGTTCTCCAGCGACAGCGCCTCGCTGAACTTGACCAGATAGCCCTTGGCCGGGGCGTACAGGGTCTGGCCGTCGGCGGACGGCATCAGCGCGGCGAACGAGGCGATGTTGAGGATGCGGCCGTGTCCGGACGCGCGGATCATCGGCAACAGGCGCCAGGTCAGCTCGCTGACCGCGGTCACCATGACCTGCAGGAAGCGCGCGTGGGCGGCCCAGTCGCTGGCCAGGTAGCGTCCGGGCAGGCCGTAGCCGGCATTGTTGACCAGCAACCGCAGCTGCAGGCCGCGCTGGTCGATCGCCGCCTGCAGCGCCGCCGGTGCGCCGGGGTCGGCCAGGTCGATGGCGATCACGACCACCTCGACCTGGCCGCGCAGTTCGTCGGCCAGTGCCTCCAGGCGTTCGAGCCGGCGCGCGGTCAGGACCAGCGGAATGCCGCGCCGTGCGCAGCCGCGCGCGATCGCCGCGCCGATGCCGCTCGACGCGCCGGTGATCAGCGCCCATCCCGGTCGGGGCTGGTCGGTCATCGTCTTCTCCGATGCCCGCGGTGGCGGGGGTCGCGCCAGCGTAGCCGATCGCCGCGACCGCGCGGCGGCTGCCCGGCAGCGGACGGCAGGCTAGAATCAGCGGCCTCCCGTCTTTCGAAGGACCGCCATGCGCCCACGCATCGTCGCCGGCAACTGGAAGCTGCACGGCAGCCGCACGTTCGCCACCGAGCTCGTTTCCCGCGTCGCCGAGGACCTGCCCGACGGGGTCGAGGTGGTGATCCTGCCGCCGCTGCCGTACCTGGGCGATCTGGTCGAGGATTTCGAGGACAGCCGGATCGAATTCGGCGCGCAGGACGTCAGCAGCAACCAGGAAGGCGCGTATACCGGCGAGGTCTCGGCGCGGATGCTGGTCGACGTCGGCGCGCACTTCGGGCTGGTCGGCCATTCCGAGCGGCGCCAGTACCACAACGAGAGCAGCGAGCACGTCGCCCGCAAGTTCCTGGCGGCGGTCAATGCCGGCCTGCGCCCGATCCTGTGCGTCGGCGAGACCCTGCAGCAGCGCGAGGCAGGGCTGACCGAGGGCACCATCGCCTCGCAGCTGCGCCCGGTGCTCGACTTGGTGACCGCGGCCGCGTTCGCCGGCGCCGCCGTGGCCTACGAGCCGGTCTGGGCGATCGGCACCGGGCGCACCGCCACGCCGGAACAGGCCCAGGCGGTGCACGCCTTCATCCGTAGCGAAGTGGCCGCCAGGGATGCTAATATCGCCGATTCGTTGCCGATCCTGTACGGCGGCAGCGTCAAGCCCGACAATGCGGCGGCGCTGTTCGCGCAGCCGGATATCGACGGCGGACTGATCGGCGGCGCTTCGCTGGTGGCCGGCGATTTCCTCGCCATTGCCAAGGCCGCAGCGCGCTGACGCCGGCAGTCGCGGCCAGCCCCGACACTCCACACCGAAACCGTTCCAGAGCGCCCACGCCCATGCTGCTGATCCTCAACATCCTGTTCGTCATCATCGCGATTTCGATGGTCGCGCTGATCCTGATGCAGCGCGGCGCGGGCGCGCAGGCCGGCTCCGGGTTCGGCGGCGGCGCCTCGGCGACGGTGTTCGGCGCGCGCGGCTCGTCGAACTTCCTGACCAAGGCCACCAAGTGGCTGGCGGTCTCGTTCTTCGCCGTCACCCTGTTCATGGCCTGGTACGCGATGCATCGCGCCAATCCCAACGCCATGGACATGGACCTGGGCGTGATGTCGTCGCAATCGCAGGTGCCGGCCGCGCCTGCGGCGCCCGAAGCGCAGAATGCGGTACCTGCCGCGCCCGACGCCGTGCAGGCGCCGGCCGCCGGCGCGGTGCCCGAGGCGCCGGTCGAGGAAAGTGCGCCGGCGACCACGCCGGAGGCTCCCCAGGCCGATTGATCCGGCTATAATGCGCGGCCCCGCGGGGCGCCGGTTCCAGCGGTATCGGTTCCGGGCGTGAGCTTCAGGGAATACGAAAAATTGCCCAGGTGGCGGAATTGGTAGACGCACTACCTTGAGGTGGTAGCGGCTTAGGTCGTGGGGGTTCGAGTCCCCCCTTGGGCACCATCTGCAACATCGCACCCGCCGGTGCGCGCTGTATCCGAAGCCCCGCGAAAGCGGGGCTTTCGCGTTGCGGGATGGCGGCCCGCGCGGTGCGTTCGCGGATGCGGATCGTTCGCGTACGCGTTGCGGCCGCAGTGCAGGCACGCGCAGTGCCGATGTGATCGATCGCGGCCCGGTAATCGTTTACTGATCAGTTCTGTAACCGTACAATTGCGCGGATTCAGACGGGCCTGCCGGCGTGCCGGCCGACTGCCTGGAGCGTGTTGCGGAACGTCCGCGTTCCGAGTGCGGCGTCATCGACGCCGAGCCAAGGCCGCATCATGCGGCGAGTAGCCGAGAGAACATCCGAGTGCTGGCCGAATATCTGCCGACCCTGCTGTTCCTGATCGTTGCCACGGGGATCGGCATTGCCTTGCTGGTCATTGGCAACCTGCTCGGGCCCAAGCGCCCGTCGCTGGAAAAGCTGTCGCCCTACGAGTGCGGATTCGAGGCATTCGAGGACGCGCGCATGCAGTTCGACGTGCGCTACTACCTGATCGCGATCCAGTTCATCGTCTTCGACCTGGAAATCATCTTCATCGTGCCCTGGGCCACCGTATTCCGCGAACTCGGCGTGCTCGGCCTGATCGAGATGGGCATCTTCGCCGGCATGCTGCTGCTCGGCTTCATCTACGTGTGGAAGAAGGGAGCGCTGGAATGGGAGTGAACCAGACCGTCGCGCGCCTGATGAACAACCCGCTGCCGGAAGGCCGGGTCGACGACATCCTGCGTCCGGAAGGCGAGAACCCGCTGCTCGAGCGCGGCTTCGTCACCACCAGTTCCGACGTGCTGCTGAACTGGGCGCGCACCGGCTCGATGTGGCCGATGACCTTCGGTCTGGCCTGCTGCGCGGTCGAGATGATGCACGCCGGCGCGGCACGCCTGGATCTCGACCGCTACGGCGTGGTGTTCCGCCCGTCCCCGCGGCAGTCGGACGTGATGATCGTCGCCGGCACCCTGGTCAACAAGATGGCGCCGGCGCTGCGCAAGGTCTACGACCAGATGCCCGACCCTAAGTGGGTCATCTCGATGGGCAGCTGCGCCAACGGCGGCGGCTACTACCACTACTCGTATTCGGTGGTGCGCGGCTGCGACCGCATCGTGCCGGTCGACGTCTACGTGCCGGGCTGCCCGCCGACCGCCGAGGCGCTGGTCTACGGCATCCTGCAGCTGCAGAAGAAGATCCGCCGCGCGACCAACTTCGGCGACAACAAGACGGGGCTGCGCGATGCGTGATCACCCTGTCCGCGAATCGGCCACCGATTTCTCCGCCCGCCTGCGCGCGCGCTTCGCCGATGCCGACGTCGCGGTGTCGCTGCCGCGCGGCGAGATGTTCCTCACCACCGCCGGCGACTGGCTGGAGACCTGCCGCGCGCTGCGCGACGAGTTCGGCTTCGAGTCGCTGATCGACGTCTGTGGCGTCGACTACCTCGGCCACGGCAGCGACGAGTGGGACACCGACGTGTCCTCGGAGGGCTTCAGCCGTGGTGTCGAAGGCCGCGGTCCGGGTCGCTTCCGCTACGGCGAGCGGCCCAGCCAGCAGCTGGCCGAGCCCGAGGGCGAGGGCGCGATCCCGGTGCCGGCACGCCGCTTCGCCGCGGTCGCGCAACTGCTGTCGGTGCGCCACAACCAGCGCCTGACCGTGAAGTGCTTCGCGCCCAGCGACGACCTGCCGCTGGTATCGTCGCTGACCGATGTGTGGCCGGTCGCCAACTGGTTCGAGCGCGAGACCTTCGATTTGTTCGGCATCATCTTCGAAGGCCATCCGGACCTGCGTCGCATCCTCACCGACTACGGTTTCGTCGGCCATCCGTTCCGCAAGGATTTCCCGCTGATCGGCAACGTCGAGGTCCGCTACGACGCCGAGCGCAAGCGCGTGGTCTACGAGCCGGTGACCTCGGTCGAGCCGCGCGTCGGCGTGCCGCGCGTGATCCGTGACGATGCGCGCTACGCCACCGCCAGCGGCGAGCAGGCGGCGCGCAAGGCAGAGGAGGCCGCCAAGTGAGCGCCGTGCCCACCACTTCGCTGCATCGCGCCAATGCCACCCCCGAGGCGGGCGCGCTGAAGCAGGAAATCCGCAACTACACCTTCAACTTCGGTCCCCAGCATCCGGCCGCGCACGGCGTGCTGCGCCTGATCCTGGAGATGGACGGCGAGGTCGTGCAGCGCGCCGATCCGCACATCGGCCTGCTGCATCGCGGCACCGAGAAGCTGGCCGAGTCCAAGCCGTTCAACCAGTCGATCGGCTACATGGACCGCCTCGACTACGTGTCGATGATGTGCAACGAGCACGCCTACGTGCGCGCGATCGAGACCCTGATGGGCATCGAGGCGCCGGCGCGCGCGCAGTGGATCCGCACGCTGTTCGACGAGATCACCCGCATCCTCAACCACCTGATGTGGGTCGGCTCCAACGGCCTCGACCTCGGTGCGATGGCGGTGATGCTCTACGCGTTCCGCGAGCGCGAGGAGCTGATGGACTGCTACGAGGCGGTCAGCGGCGCGCGCATGCACGCGGCCTACTACCGACCCGGCGGCGTCTACCGCGACCTGCCGGACCGCATGCCGCAGTACCGGGAATCGCCGTGGCGCAAGGGCGCCAAGCTCAAGCGCTTCAACGCCTGGCGCGAGGGCTCGATGCTCGACTACCTCGAGGCGTTCGCGAAGGATTTCCCCAGCCGCGTCGACGAATACGAGACGCTGCTCACCGACAACCGCATCTGGAAGCAGCGCACCGTCGGCATCGGCGTGATCCCGCCCGAGCAGGCGCTGGCCTGGGGCATGAGCGGGCCGATGCTGCGCGGCTCCGGCATCGAGTGGGACCTGCGCAAGAACCGCCCGTACGCGAAGTATGCCGAGGTCGATTTCGACATCGCCGTCGGCGTCCAGGGCGACTGCTACGACCGCTACCTGGTCCGCATGTTCGAGATGCGCCAGTCGGCGCGGATCATCGAGCAGTGCGTGGCCTGGCTCAAGGCCAACCCCGGCCCGGTCATGCTCGACAACTACAAGGTGTCGCCACCGTCGCGCGAGTCGATGAAGGACGACATGGAAGCGCTGATCCACCACTTCAAGCTGTTCACCGAGGGCTACTGCGTGCCCGCCGGCGAGACCTACAGCGCGGTCGAGGCGCCGAAGGGCGAGTTCGGCTGCTACCTGGTCTCCGACGGCGCCAACAAGCCGTTCCGCGTGCATCTGCGCGCCCCCGGCTTCGCGCATCTCTCGTCGATGGACGCGATCACGCGCGGGCACATGCTGTCCGACGTCGTGGCGATGATCGGCACCTATGACATCGTGTTCGGAGAGGTCGACCGATGATCAGGGGACAGGGACCAGAGGCCAGAGGTCAGGGGCGGCGCAGCCCCGACCCGCTGCGGACTGTCGCTTTTCCCTGGCCCCAGGCCCCAGGCCTCCGGCCCCTGCGAGTAGAGTCATGAAAGCAACCGGCAATTTCGAGAACGCCCGCAACGTCGACCCGCTGGTGGTGCTCAGCGACGAGACCCGCGCGCACATCGACCACTGGCTGACCAAGTTCCCGCCCGACCGCAAGCGTTCGGCGGTGTTGCAGGGCCTGCACGCCGCACAGCAGCAGAACGGCGGCTGGCTGACCGACGAGCTGATCGCCGGCGTCGCCCGCTACCTCGACCTGCCGCCAGTGTGGGCCTACGAGGTCGCGACGTTCTACTCGATGTTCGAGACCGAGAAGGTCGGCCGCAACAACGTCGCCTTCTGCACCAACATCAGCTGCTGGCTCAACGGCGCCGAGGACCTGGTCGCGCACGCCGAGAAGAAGCTCGGCTGCAGGCTCGGCGAATCCACCGCCGACGGCCGCGTCTACCTCAAGCGCGAGGAAGAGTGCGTCGCCGCGTGCTGCGGCGCGCCGGTCGTGGTCATCAACGGTCATTACCACGAGAAGCTCACGCCCGAGGGCGTCGACGAGCTGCTCGACGGTCTGAAGTAAGGCGAACGCGCGGACATGGCACATCACCATCCCCATGCTTCCGAAGGTTACGGCCCCGTCGGGCCGGCGCCGAAGGAGCACCAGGCGGTCTACACCACGCTGCATTTCGACAAGCCCTGGTCGTACGAGAACTATCTCAAGACCGGTGGCTACAGCGCGCTGCGCCGGATCCTCGAAGAGAAGATCCCGCCGGCCGACGTCGTCGAGATGGTCAAGCAGTCGGGCCTGCGCGGTCGCGGCGGCGCGGGCTTCCCGACCGGCCTGAAGTGGAGCTTCATGCCCAAGGGCGAGATGCAGAAGTACATCCTCTGCAACTCGGACGAATCCGAACCGGGCACCGCCAAGGACCGCGACATCCTGCGCTACAACCCGCATGCGGTCATCGAGGGCATGGCGATCGCCTGCTACGCGACCGGCAGCGCGGTCGGCTACAACTACCTGCGCGGCGAGTTCCACCACGAGCCCTTCGAGCACCTGGAAGAAGCCACCGCCGAGGCCTATGCCAATGGCTGGCTGGGCAAGAACATCCTCGGCAGCGGCATCGACATCGACCTCTACAACGCGCTCGGCGCCGGCGCCTACATCTGCGGCGAGGAAACCGCGCTGATGGAGTCGCTGGAGGGCAAGAAGGGCCAGCCGCGCTTCAAGCCGCCGTTCCCCGCCAACTTCGGCCTGTACGGCAAGCCGACGACGATCAACAACACCGAGACCTTCGCCTCGGTGCCGGCGATCGTGCGCAACGGCGCCGAGTGGTTCATGAACCTCGGCAAGCCCAACAACGGCGGCTGCAAGATCTTCTCCGTCTCCGGCCACGTCGCGAAGCCGGGCAACCACGAGATCCGCCTCGGCACGCCGTTCGCGGAGCTGCTGGAGCTGTGCGGCGGCATGCGCGACGGCCGTGCGATCAAGGCGGTGATCCCGGGCGGTTCCTCGATGAAGGTGCTGCCGGGCGAGACCATGATGGGCCTGACGATGGACTACGACGCGCTGCAGAAGGCCGGCTCCGGCCTCGGCTCGGGCGCGGTCATCGTCATGGACGAGACCACCTGCATGGTGCGCGCCTGCCAGCGCATCGCGCGCTTCTACTTCAAGGAAAGCTGCGGCCAGTGCACGCCGTGCCGCGAAGGGACCGGCTGGATGTACCGCATGCTGACCCGCATCGTCGAGAAGCAGGCCACGCTCGAGGACCTGCAGATGCTGCGCGCCGCCGCAGGCCAGATCGAGGGCCACACCATCTGCGCGTTCGGCGAGGCCGCCGCGTGGCCGGTGCAGGGGTTCCTTCACCATTTCTGGGACGAGTTCGAGTACGCGATCGTCAACCAGCGTTTCCTGGTCGACGACCAGCGCGACGGCACCGTGGTGTCGAAGGCGGTGGCGGCATGAGCGTGATGCAGAGGCCGGAGGCCAGAGGCCAGAGGCCGGAAACCGCAGTTGCACTTCCCCTGGCCTCGGGAGCGCAGCCATGAGTGCCCAGCCCGTCAATCCGAACCTGCCGCCCGACCACGTCACCGTCTTCATCGACGGCGTCGAGCTGGCCGCGCCCAAGGGCTCGATGATCATCCAGGCCGCCGACAAGGCCGGCATTCCGATCCCGCGCTTCTGCTACCACGACAAGCTGGCGATCGCGGCGAACTGCCGCATGTGCCTGGTCGAGGTGGAGAAGATGCCCAAGCCGGCGCCGGCCTGCGCCACGCCGGTGATGGACGGCATGAAGGTCGTCACCCGCAGCGAGAAGGCGCTGAAGTCGCAGCGCAACGTGATGGAGTTCCTGCTGATCAACCATCCGCTCGACTGCCCGATCTGCGACCAGGGCGGCGAGTGCGAACTGCAGGACCTGTCGCTGGGCTATGGCCGCTCGGTCAGCCGTTTCGCCGAGCGCAAGCGCGTGGTGCCCGACGAGGACCTCGGGCCGCTGGTCGCCACCGAGATGACCCGCTGCATCCAGTGCACGCGCTGCGTCCGCTTCACCGCGGACATCGCCGGCACCTACGAGCTGGGCGGCATGCAGCGCGGCGAGAACCTGCAGATCGGCACGTTCGACGGCAAGCCGTTGACCACCGAGCTGTCGGGCAACGTCATCGACGTGTGCCCGGTCGGCGCGCTGACCAACAAGGTGTTCCGCTTCCGCGCCCGTCCCTGGGAACTGATCGCGCGCGAGTCGCTCGGCGGCCACGACGCGCTCGGCAGCAACCTGTTCCTGCATCTGCGCCGCGGCGACGTGATGCGCGCGGTGCCGCGCGACAACGAAGCCGTCAACGAATGCTGGCTGTCGGACCGCGACCGTTATTCGCACCAGGGCCTGTCGGCCGACGACCGTGCGCTGCGTCCGCTGGTCAAGGAGTCGGGCGAGTGGCGCGAGGCCTCGTGGGACGAGGCGCTGGCGCGTGTGGCGAAGATCCTGCGCGACAACCCGGCCGACGAGCTGGGCGTGCTGGTGCACCCGGCGACCTCGAACGAGGAGGGCGCGCTGCTCGCGCGCCTGGCCGATGCGCTGGGCTGCGGCAACCTCGATCACCGCATCGCCCAGCGCGACCTGTCCGACGGTGCGGTCGCCGAGGCGTTCGCGATGCCGGTCGCCGAGCTCGACCGGGCCGATGCGATCGTCATCGTCGGCTCCAACCTGCGCCATGAAGTGCCGCTGCTGCACCAGCGCGTGCGCCAGGCGTGGAAGCGCGGCGCCAAGGTCTACGTGGTCAATCCGGTCGATTTCGACTTCACCTTCGACGTCGCCGGCAAGGCCATCGTGGCGCCGTCGCAGATGGCGGCGATGCTCGCCTCCGCCGGCCTGTCCAACGCGCTGGAAGGCACGCAGCATGCCGCGATCATCGTCGGCAACGTCGCCGAGGCGAGTGCGCACGCCGCGGAGATCCGCCGCGCCGCCGCTGCGCTGGCCGCATCGACCGGCGCCAGGCTGTGCCGTATCCCGCAGGGCGCCAACGCGCTGGGCCTGTCGCGCCATGGCGTGCTGCCGACCTCGCGCGACGCCAATGCGATGCTGGCCGACGGCCGCAGCGCCTACGTGATCTACGGCATCGAGCCGGGCCTGGACTTCGCCGACCAGGCGCAGGCGCTGCGTGCGCTCGGCGCGGCCCAGGTCGTGGCGTTCAGCCAGTTCGCCTGCGAGTCCACGCGCGCGGTCGCCGACGTGATCCTGCCGATCGGCGCGCTCGCCGAGATCGACGCCACCCTGACCAACCTCGACGGCCGCGACCAGCGCGCCGTTGCCGCCGGCAAGCTGCCCGGCGAGGCGCGTGCCGGCTGGCGCGTGCTGCGCGCACTGGGCGGCGAACTGGCCGTCCCCGGGTTCGCGTTCACCGACCTGGCCGGGCTGCGGGCCGGGCTGCAGCCGCGCACCGTCGATGTCGTGGTCTCCGCCGCACCGGCGGTGTCCGGCGACGGCCTTGAGCTCGCGGTCAGCCAGGCGATCTACCGCGTCGACGGCCTGACCCGTCGTGCCGCCGCGCTGCAGTCGCATCCGCTGACCCTCGGCCCGCGCATCGTGCTGCATCCCGACGATGCGGCCGCGGCCGGCGTCGCCGACGCGGCGATGGCGAAGGTTTCCAACGCGGCCGGCACCGCGACGCTGCAGGTCGCGGTCGACGACCGCGTCGGCAAGGGTGCGGCGTGGGTCGAATCGGGCTACGGCGCCACTGCGGCGCTTGCGGCCGGCAAGGTCGAGGTGGTGGCGGCATGAGTGTGACCAATACCGGCGTGACCAATACCGCGACGCTGCTCGGCGACGTCACCGCGCCGCTGTACGACTGGCTGATGTCGCTCGGCGCGATCGGCGTGATCCTGTGGATCGTGCTGAAGATCCTCGTCATCGCGATGCCGGTGATCATCGCCGTCGCGTTCTACGTGGTCTGGGAGCGCAAGCTGATCGGCTGGATGCACGTGCGCCACGGGCCGATGTACGTCGGCATGGGCATCCTCCAGGCGTTCGCCGACGTCTTCAAGCTGCTGTTCAAGGAAGTGATCCAGCCGACCAACGCGCAGCGCGTGCTGTACGTGCTGGCGCCGCTGATCACCCTGGCGCCGGCGTTCGCGGCCTGGGCGGTGGTGCCGTTCGATGCGCAGCTGGTGCTGTCCAACGCCAACGCCGGCCTGCTGTACCTGCTGGCGATGACCTCGCTGGGCATCTACGGCATCATCCTGGCCGGCTGGGCGTCGAACTCGAAGTACGCCTTCCTCGGCGCGATGCGCGCCTCGGCGCAGATGATCAGCTACGAGATCGCGATGGGCTTCGCGCTGGTCGGCGTGATGGTCGGCGCCGGCAGCCTGAACCTCAGCGAGATCGTCATGGCCCAGGCCGGCGGCAAGGGCCTGTTCGACTGGTTCTGGCTGCCGATGCTGCCGCTGTTCGTCATCTACTTCATCTCCGGCGTGGCCGAGACCAACCGCGCGCCGTTCGACGTCGTCGAGGGCGAGTCGGAGATCGTCGCCGGCCACATGGTCGAGTATTCGGGGTCGGCGTTCGCGCTGTTCTTCCTCGCCGAATACGCGAACATGATCCTGATCAGCTTCCTGACCGCGACCTTCTTCCTCGGCGGCTGGCTGTCGCCGTTCCAGGGCTGGTTCGACGGCGTGCCGGTGCTGCAATGGCTGGCGGTCGACGGCTGGTGGTGGCTGTTCGCCAAGGTGTTCTTCTTCGCCAGCTGCTTCATCTGGTTCCGCGCCTCGTTCCCGCGTTACCGCTACGACCAGATCATGCGGCTGGGCTGGAAGGTGTTCATCCCGATCAGCATCGGCTGGATCGTGGTGACGGCATTGATGGCGTATTTCGGCGTGTTCGAGGCAGGGCAGTGATGGGCAAGTTCTTCTCTTGGTTCAGGAGCCTGCTGCTGCTCGAGCTGCTCGGCGGCATGTGGCTGACGCTCAAGTATCTGTTCCGCGACAAGTACACGTTGATGTACCCGATGGAAAAGGTGCCGCAGTCGCCGCGTTTCCGCGGCCTGCACGCGTTGCGCCGCTATCCCAACGGCGAGGAGCGCTGCATCGCATGCAAGCTGTGCGAGGCCGTGTGCCCGGCGCTGGCGATCACCATCGATTCCGAGCAGCGCGCCGACGGCACCCGCCGCACCACGCGCTACGACATCGATCTGTTCAAGTGCATCTACTGCGGCTTCTGCGAGGAATCGTGCCCGGTCGACTCGATCGTCGAGACCCACCTGTACGAGTACCACTTCGAGAACCGCGGCGAGAACATCGTGACCAAGCCGCAGCTGCTGGCGATCGGCGACCGCCTCGAGTCCGAGATCGCGGAACGCCGCGCCGCAGACGCTTCATACCGATGATCCCCGGGTACAGGTAAACCATGGATTTCGCGCTCATTGCATTCCTCGTCTTCGCCGCGGTCACCGTGATGTCCGCGGTGGCGGTGATCAGTGCCCGCAATTCGGTGCACGCCGCGCTGTTCCTGGTGCTGACGTTCTTCAGCGTCGCCTGCACCTGGATCCTGGCCGGCGCCGAGTTCCTCGGCATCGCGCTCGTGCTGGTCTACGTCGGCGCGGTGATGGTGCTTTTCCTGTTCGTGGTGATGATGCTCGACATCGACGCCGAGCCGCTGCGCGAAGGCTACGTCCGCTACCTGCCGGTCGGCCTCGTGGTCGCGGTGGTGATGCTGGTCGAGATCCTGACCCTGATCGGCATCCGGGCGAGGATGACGCCGTTCGTGCCCGATCCGGTCGACGCCGCCGGCGTGTCCAACACCGTGTGGATCGCGCGCAGGCTGTTCACCGACTTCCTGCTGCCGTTCGAGATCGCCGCGGTGATCCTGACCGTCGCGGTCATCGCCGCGGTCATGCTGACGCTGCGCCGCCGGCCGGGCGCCAAGCACCAGAACCCCGGCGCGCAGGCGCGGGTCAGGGCAGGGGATCGCGTGCGCATCGTCAGCATGCAGGCCGAGCGCGCGCCGGACGAAACGTCGAAGGCGGCGCCGGGCGACGCCGCGGCCGAGGGAGAAGCGAAATGACCGAGCTGTTCGGCACGGGCCTGGCCCTGGGCCATTACCTGACGCTGGGCGCGGTGCTGTTCTGCATCAGCGTCGCCGGCATCTTTCTGAACCGGAAGAACGTGATCATCCTGCTGATGTCGATCGAGCTGATGCTGCTCGCGGTCAACATCAACTTTGTTGCGTTCTCGCGCGAGTTCGGCGACGCATCGGGGCAGATCTTCGTGTTCTTCATCCTGACCGTGGCCGCGGCCGAGGCCGCGATCGGCCTGGCGATCCTGGTCACGCTGTTCCGCAACCGGCGCACGATCGACGTCGCCGAACTCGACATGTTGAAGGGGTGAGCCGATGCGCTTGCGAGCCACTGGCTCGCGCATCGGCGAACGCCCGGCCACGGATGGCCGGGCAGGATCATCCGGAGCAAGTGAGGTAGCGCCATGGATGGCGGCAGAACAATCGGGATGGGCACGAGCGCTTGCGAGCCACCGGCTCGCGCATCGGCGAACGCCCGGCCACGGATGGCCGGGCAGGATCATCCGGAGCAAGTGAGGCAGCGCCATGGATGGCGGCATTGGACAATCCGGGGGCGATGGCGCGCCCCGGAGTTGCCGGCGAGATGCCCGGCGGAAGAACGGCGGTACGACGCGGGTAACGGATAACACATGGCAATTTCTACAACCCATCTGCTGATCATCGTGCTGGCGCCGCTGCTGGGCTCGATCATCGCCGGCCTGCTGGGCCGGGTGGTCGGCCGCACCGGCGCGAGTGCCGCCACGATCCTCGGCGTGGCCGTCAGCTGCGCGCTGTCGTGCTACGTGCTGTGGCAGCTGCTGCAGGGCGCGCCGACGTACAACCAGAACGTCTACACGTTCTTCGAGGTCGCCAGCTACTCGGCGCACGTCGGCTTCCTGATCGACAACCTGACCGCGATGATGATGGTCGTGGTGACCTTCGTGTCGCTGCTGGTGCACGTCTACACGATCGGCTACATGGCCGAGGACCCGGGCTACCAGCGCTTCTTCAGCTACATCTCGCTGTTCACCTTCTCGATGCTGATGCTGGTGATGGGCAACAACTTCCTGCAGCTGTTCTTCGGCTGGGAAGCGGTGGGCTTGGTGTCGTACCTGCTGATCGGCTTCTGGTTCAAGAAGCCCAGCGCGGTGTTCGCCAACATGAAGGCGTTCCTGGTCAACCGCGTCGGCGACTTCGGTTTCCTGCTCGGCATCGCCGCGGTGCTGTGGTACTTCGAGACGCTGGACTACGCGAGTGTGTTCGCCGCGGCCGACGCCACCATCGGCGGCGGCCAGACGATCGAGCTGTTCGCCGGCCACGAGTGGTCGGTCGCGACGCTGATCTGCATCTGCCTGTTCATCGGCGCGATGGGCAAGTCGGCGCAGGTGCCGCTGCACGTGTGGCTGCCCGACTCGATGGAAGGCCCGACCCCGATCTCGGCGCTGATCCATGCCGCGACGATGGTCACGGCCGGCATCTTCATGGTCGCGCGCATGTCGCCGCTGTTCGAGCTGTCGGAGACCGCGCTGCAGTTCATCCTGTTCATCGGCGCGACGACGGCGTTCTTCACCGGCCTGATCGGCATCGTGCAGAACGACATCAAGCGCGTGGTCGCGTACTCCACGCTGTCGCAGCTGGGCTACATGACCGTCGCGCTGGGCGTGTCGGCGTACTCGGCCGCGGTGTTCCACCTGATGACGCACGCGTTCTTCAAGGCGCTGCTGTTCCTGGCCGCCGGCTCGGTGATCATCGGCATGCACCACGAGCAGGACATGCGCAAGATGGGCGGCCTGCGCAAGTACATGCCGATCACCTTCTGGACCAGCGTGGTCGGCACGCTGGCGCTGGTGGGTACGCCGTTCTTCAGCGGCTTCTATTCCAAGGACACGATCATCGAGGCGGCCAAGCACGCCACCGACGGCAGCGGCTGGGTCTACCAGTACGCGTACTGGGCGGTGCTGCTGGGCGCGTTCGTGACCTCCTTCTACAGCTTCCGCCTGCTGTACCTGACCTACTTCGGCAAGGAGCGCTTCCGCGAGGCGCACGCCTCGGATGCGCACGCCACGCATGACGACCACGGCCACGATGGCCACGGTCAAGCGGTCGCTGCGACCGCTCACGATGACCACGCGCACGACGACGGCCATGGCCACCATGGCCCGCACGAGCCGCACGAATCGCCGTGGGTGGTGACGCTGCCGCTGATCCTGCTGGCGATCCCCTCGGTCCTGATCGGCTTCTTCACCGCCGGGCCGATGCTGTTCGGCACCGACTGGAGCGGCCACCACGAGACGCGCGGCTTCTTCGACGGCGTGATCCACGTGCTGGCGTCCAATGACGTGCTGGCCGCGCTGAAGGAAGAACTGTGGCACGGCCCGGTCGCGTTCGCGCTGCACGGCTTCCTCGCGCCGGCGTTCTGGCTGGTGGTCGCGGGCTTCGTGCTGGCCACGGTCATGTACTGGTGGAAGCCGGAACTGCCGGCGAAGGCGCGGCGCATGTTCGCGGTGCCGGTCCAGGTGCTGGAGCGCAAGTACTACTTCGACGACCTGTGGATCGGCGGTTTCGCCGGCGGCGGCGTCGCGCTCGGCAAGCTCTCGCGGATCTTCGATACCCGGGTCATCGACGGCCTGTTCGTCAATGGCGCGGCCCGCGTGGTCGACCTGGTCTCGGGCGTCGTGCGCCGGCTGCAGTCGGGCGCGCTCTACCACTATGCATTCGCGATGATCGTCGGCCTGATCGTGCTTCTGGCCATCCTCATCAAGTACTGGCGCTGACGGAATACGATACGTGTCGAACTGGCCTCTTCTCAGTCTCCTGATCTGGCTGCCGATCCTCGGCGGCGCGCTCGTGCTCGCGCTGGGCAACAACCGCCCCGGCGCGGCGCGCTGGGCGTCGCTGGCGATCGCGCTGGTGGTGTTCGTGATCAGCCTGCCGCTGTTCACCGGCTTCGACTACACCGCCACGGCGATGCAGTTCGCCGAGCGCCGCGAATGGATCCCCGCGCTCGACATCCAGTACCACCTGGGCGTGGACGGCATCTCGGTCGCGCTGATCATCCTGACCACGCTGACCACGGCGCTGGTGCTGATCGGCGCGTGGACCTCGATCGACAAGCGCGTCAACCAGTATTTCGCGGCGATGCTGATCCTCGAGGGCCTGATGATCGGCGTGTTCGCGGCCGTCGACGCGGTGCTGTTCTACGTGTTCTTCGAGGGCATGCTGATCCCGATGTTCATCATCATCGGCGTCTGGGGTGGCCCGCGGCGCGTGTATGCGTCGGTGAAGTTCTTCCTGTACACCTTCCTCGGCTCGGTGTTCATGCTGGTCGGGCTGATCTACCTGTACCTGAAGGCGGGCAGCTGGCAGCTGCCGGACCTGTACGCGCTGCCGCTGAGCTCGACCGAGCAGATGTGGCTGTTCTTCGCGTTCCTGGCCGCGTTCGCGGTCAAGGTGCCGATGTTCCCGGTGCACACCTGGCTGCCCGACGCGCACGTCGAGGCGCCGACCGGCGGCTCGGTGATCCTGGCGGCGATCATGCTGAAGATCGGCGGCTACGGCTTCCTGCGCTTCAGCCTGCCGATCACCCCCGACGCCGGCCACGACTGGGCCTGGCTGGTGATCGCGCTGTCGCTGATCGCGGTGGTCTACGTGGGCCTGGTGGCGCTGGTCCAGCAGGACATGAAGAAGCTGATCGCGTACTCGTCGGTCTCGCACATGGGCTTCGTGACGCTGGGCGTGTTCATCGCCTTCGCGCTGGTGCGCGATGCCGGCGCCACCGACGCCGCGCGCCTGGGCCTGCAGGGCGCGATGGTGCAGATGATCTCGCACGGCTTTGTCTCCGGCGCGATGTTCTCCTGCGTCGGCGTGCTCTACGACCGCATGCACACCCGCATGATCAAGGACTACGGCGGCGTCGCCAACGTGATGCCGGTGTTCGCGGCGTTCTACGTGCTGTTCGCGATGGCCAACTCCGGCCTGCCGGGCACCTCGGGCTTCGTCGGCGAGTTCATGGTCATCCTGGCCGCGTTCCAGAGCAATCCGCTGATCGCCTTCTTCGCCGCGCTGACCCTGATCATCGGCGCCGCCTACACGCTGTGGCTGGTCAAGCGGGTGATGTACGGGGAAGTGGCGAACGCGCACGTCGCCGAGCTCAAGGACATCAACGGCCGCGAGATCCTGGTGCTGTCGGTGTTCGCGATCGGCGTGCTGGCGATCGGCGTCTATCCCAAGCCGCTGACCGACCTGATGGAACCGGCCATCGCGCAACTGGCGAACGTGATCGCCGCAAGCAAGCTTTAAGGATCCTGCCGCGATGATTTCCGCTCCGATGACGCCTCCCGTCCGCACCCTGGCCGAACTCGGCCCGCTGGTGCCCGAACTCGTCGTGATCCTCGGCGCGTTCGCGCTGCTGATGCTCGACCTGTTCCTCGATCCGCGCCGCCGCGTGGTCACCCATGCGCTCGCGGTGCTGACGTTGCTGGCCGCCGCCGCGCTGATCGCCACCGGTACCGGCGGGCAGGGCGCCGCACTGGCCGACATGTTCGTGCGCGACGACGCCGCCGACGTGCTGAAGGTCGCGGCACTGCTGGTCGCCGCCGGCGCGCTGTCCTACGCCTGGCCGTACCTGCGCGAGCGCAACCTCTACCAGGGCGAGATCCCGGTGCTGTTCCTGTTCGCGACCGCCGGCATGATGCTGATGGTTTCGGCGGGCAACCTGACCATGGTCTACGTCGGCCTGGAGCTGCTGGCGCTGTGCTCGTACGCGCTGGTGGCCTGCAACCGCGACAACCCGCTGTCGTCGGAAGCGGCGATGAAGTACTTCGTCCTCGGCGCGCTGGCCTCGGGCATGCTGCTGTTCGGCATGTCGCTGGTCTACGGCGCGGTCGGCACGCTGTCGCTGGCGGGCATCAACGAGGCGATCGCCGGGCTGTCCGGCGACGGCCGCGTACTGCTGCTGACCGGCACGGTGTTCATCATCGTCGGCGTCGCCTTCAAGTTCGGCGCCGCGCCGTTCCACATGTGGCTGCCCGACACCTACCACGGCGCACCGACGGCGATCTCGGCGTTCATCAGCTCGATGCCCAAGCTCGCCGCGTTCGGCATGACCTGGCGCCTGCTCGACGTCGCGCTGGGCCCGGTCCACGAGCAGTCGCAGCTGGTGCTTGCCCTGCTGGCGGCGCTGTCGCTGGCGGTCGGCAACCTGTTCGCGATCGCCCAGACCAACCTCAAGCGCATGCTGGCCTATTCGACGGTCTCGCACGTCGGCTTCCTGTTCCTCGGTCTCGCCGGCGGCGGGCCGGACGGCTACGCGGCGGCGATGTTCTATGCGATCAGCTACGCGATCATGTCGCTGGCCGCGTTCGGCGCGATCGTCATGCTCTCGCGCGAGGGTTTCGAGGCCGAGGCGATCGACGACTACAAGGGCCTCAACGCCCGCAGTCCGTGGATGGCCGGCCTGGTGCTGTGCATCATGGCCTCGCTGGCCGGCGTGCCGCCGTTCCTCGGTTTCTGGGCCAAGCTGGTCGTGCTGCAGGCCGCGCTCGAGGGCGGGCTGATGTGGCTGGCGATCGTCGGCATCGTGTTCGCGGTCATCGGCGCGTTCTACTACCTGCGCGTCATCAAGGTGATGTACTTCGACACGCCCAACGCCACGCCGATGGCGCAGCGCCCCGGTGCCGGGCTGCAGGTGATGTTCGCGGTCAACGCGCTCGCCCTGCTGGCGCTGGGTATCTTCTGGAGTCCGTTGATGGTCTGGTGCCAGACCGCATTCGGCGCCTGACCGGGCGAGGCCCCGTGCGCGGGGCGGGGCGCGCACGGTGGCGGAATCGTGCGCAGCCTCTTGCATTCCCCGGCGGGAATCTTCATAATTCCGCTCCTGATGCGGGGTGGAGCAGTCTGGCAGCTCGTCGGGCTCATAACCCGAAGGTCGCAGGTTCAAATCCTGCCCCCGCTACCAACTTTTCGATGCGGTTGCGGAACGTTCGTTCTGGAGAACGTTCCGATACGGAAAGTCTGGGCTTTGCCGAAGCTACTGCTTCGCTTCGGCGCCGACATCCAGTGGCATCGGACAAGGGGCCCTTCGGGCCCTTTGTCGTTTTCCGCGGCCGGACCGCGGTGGGCGGCAGGGCCGGCCAGGGTGCAACTGCGGCAATCGTGCGCAACAGCTGGACTTGCGGGAACGGACGAGGGATCAGTGGCGGACAAGGCGACACAACTGACGACATTGCTGGCACCGACGGTCGAGGCCCTCGGGCTCGAACTGCTGGGCATCGAATACCTGCCGGCGCCGGGCGGTTCGCTGGTGCGGCTGTATATCGACGTGCCGGGCGATGCCACCCAGGGCGACGGCGCGACCGCCGACGCCGCGGTCGCGCCGGAAGGCGAGGGCACGCGCGGCGTGACCATCGAGCACTGCGAGGCGGTCAGCCGCGAGGTGTCCGCGCAGCTCGACGTCGAGGACCCGATCAGCGGCAACTACACCCTGGAAGTCTCCTCGCCGGGCGTCGACCGGCCGCTGTTCACCGTCGCGCAGTTCGCGCGCGTGCTGGGCGAGCGGGCCAAGGTCGGGCTGAAGCTGCCGCAGGACGGGCGCCGCCGCCTGCAGGGCACCATCGTCGCCGTCGACGGCGACACGATCACCTTCGATGTCGACGGCAGCGCGTTCGCCGTCGCCATCGACAACGTCGACAAGGCCCGGCTGGTGCCCGACTGGGCCGCATTGGGCCTGGCGCCGTCGAAGGACGGGCCGTCGAAAGGCAGGAAGGGCAAGGGGCGCGCCAACGGCGCGGCCGGCGGAAAACACAACACAACACGTGACAACAAGCGGTCGGCGCCCCCGTCGTCCGGTGCGGAGTGAATGAAAAGATGAGCAAGGAACTGTTGCTGGTCGTCGATGCGGTCGCCAACGAGAAGGGCGTGCCGGAGTCCGTGATCCTCGAGGCGATCGAGGCCGCGCTGGCCACCGCCGCCAAGAAGCGCTACCAAGAGCAGGACGTGCTGACCCGGGTCGCCATCGATCCCAAGGACGGCAGCTACGAGACCTTCCGCCGCTGGGAAGTGGTTGCCGACGACGTGGTCATGGAATCGCCGGACCGGCAGATCCGCCTGATGGACGCGGTCGACGAGGCCGAGGGCGTCGAGGTCGGCGACTACATCGAGGAGCAGATCGAGAACGTCGACTTCGGCCGCATCGCCGCCCAGGCCGCCAAGCAGGTCATCGTGCAGCGCGTGCGCGAGGCCGAGCGCCAGCAGGTCGTCGATGCGTGGAAGGATCGCGTCGGCGAGCTGGTGACCGGCGTGGTCAAGCGGGTCGAGCGTGGCAACGTCTACGTCGACCTCGGCGGCAATGCCGAGGCGCTGATCCAGAAGGACAAGGCGATCCCGCGCGACGTCGTGCGCGCCGGCGACCGCATCCGCGGCTACCTGTACGACGTGCGCAGCGAACCCCGCGGCCCGCAGCTGTTCATCAGCCGCGCCGCGCCGGAATTCATGATGGAGCTGTTCAAGCTCGAGGTGCCGGAAGTCGGCCAGGGCCTGGTCGAGATCAAGGCCTGCGCCCGCGACCCGGGCGACCGCGCCAAGATCGCGGTGCTGGCCTACGACACCCGCACCGATCCCATCGGCGCCTGCATCGGCATGCGCGGTTCGCGCGTGCAGGCGGTGTCGAACGAGCTCAACGGCGAGCGCGTCGACATCGTGCTGTGGTCGGACAATCCGGCCCAGTTCGTCATCAACGCGATGGCGCCGGCCGAGGTGCAGTCGATCGTCGTCGACGAGGACAAGCACTCGATGGATCTCGCCGTCGCCGAGGACAAGCTGGCCCAGGCGATCGGCAAGGGCGGCCAGAACGTGCGCCTGGCCAGCCGCCTGTCGGGCTGGCAGCTGAACGTGATGACCCAGGACCAGGTGACCGCGAAGTCGGAGGCCGAGCAGGCCGCGGCGCGCGCCCTGTTCCAGGAGAAGCTGGAGGTCGACGAGGAGATCGCCAGCATCCTGGTCGCCGAGGGTTTCAGCACGGTCGAGGAAATCGCCTACGTGCCGGTCGGCGAGCTGCTGGCGGTCGAGGGCTTCGACGAGGACATCGTCGAGGAACTGCGCGCCCGCGCCCGCGACGCGCTGCTCAACGATGCGCTGGCGGTCGAGGAGGGCGTCGACGAGAACGCGCCGGCCGAGGACCTGCTGGCGCTCGAGGGCATGGACGAGGACACGGCGTTCGCGCTGGCCGCGCACGGCGTGCGCACCAGCGAGGACCTGTCGGACCTGGGCGCCGATGAGGTCGTCGAGTTCGCGATCGAGGGCCTCGACGAGGCCCGCGCCGCGGCGCTGATCCTGGCCGCGCGCGCCGAGGAGATCGCCCGCCTGGAACGCGAAGGGTGAGCCGACGCAGCCGATGCCTACCGGTATCGGCTGCGTCGGCGAACGCCCGGCCACGGATGGCCGGGCAGGAAGACCCGGAGATGCAGATGCACTGCCATGGATGGCCGCTCGATTCGGCCAGAACCCGCGCAGCGGTAGAATGACTACTCCACAGCGCCGCCCATGGTGGTGCGCAAGGAACCGGAATCACGAATGTCGCAACAAACCACCATCCGCAAGCTGGCCGCACTGGTGAACACGCCGGTCGAGAAACTGCTCGAACAGCTGTCCGAGGCGGGCATGCCGTTCAGCGATCCCGACCAGGTCGTGACCAGCGCGGAAAAGCTGAAGCTGCTGGGCTTCCTCAAGCGCGCGCACGGCAAGGGCGATGCCCCGGCCGAAGAGGTCGCTGCGCCGAAGAAGATCACGCTCAACCGTAGCCGCAAGCAGGAACTGACCGTCGGCGGTGGCAAGAACCGCCAGACCGTCGATGTCCTGGTGCGCAAGAAGGTCACGCTGGTCAAGCCCAGCGAGGACGCCATGAAGGCGGCCATCGCCGATCCCGACAGCGAGCGCGCCGACATCCTGCGCAAGCTGGAGGAGTCGCGGCAGCGCAACCTGTCCGAGCAGCAGCGCCTGGCCGAAGAGGACAAGCGCCGCGCCGAAGAGGCCGAGCAGCGCAAGCGCGAGGCCGAAGCCGAGGCCGAACGCCTGCGCCTGGAAGCCGAGGCCGCCGCGTCCGTGGTGCCCGACGAGGCCGAGGTCGCGCGCAAGGCCGCGGCCGCGCACGGTCACGGCCACAAGCCGCCGGCGCCGCCGCGCAGCGACGACCGCAGCGCGGGCAAGCATGCCAAGGGCAGCCGCGGCTCGCACGCGATGGTCGCCGGCGTCGAGGACGACGACAGCACCGCGCGTTTCGCCGGGCAGCTGCACCTGAGCGCATCCGACCGCGCGCGCCGCAGCAGTGCGCGTGGCAAGGCGCGTCCGGCCCCGCGCCGGACCAGCGGCCAGTCGCGCAGCGGCGGCGGTCCGCACGGGTTCGAACGGCCGACCGCGCCGGTCGTGCGCGAAGTCGCGATCGGCGACGCGATCACCGTGGCCGACCTCGCCCAGAAGCTGGCGATGAAGGGCGGCGACGTGGTCAAGGCGCTGTTCAAGATGGGCGTCATGGCGACCATCACCCAGTCCATCGACCACGACACCGCGGCGCTGGTCGTCGAGGAACTGGGCCACACCGCCGTGCGTGCGCAGGCCGACGACGCCGAGAGCGAGCTGATCGCGCAGGCCGGCGAGGCGCAGGGCGAGCAGGCCCCGCGTCCGCCGGTGGTCACGATCATGGGCCATGTCGACCACGGCAAGACCTCGCTGCTGGACTACATCCGCCGCACCAAGATCGCCAGTGGCGAGGCCGGCGGCATCACCCAGCACATCGGCGCCTACCACGTCGAGACCGACAAGGGCGTCATCAGCTTCCTCGACACGCCGGGCCACGCGGCGTTCACGTCGATGCGCGCGCGCGGCGCCAAGATCACCGACATCGTGGTGCTGGTGGTCGCGGCCGACGACGGCGTGATGCCGCAGACGGTCGAGGCGATCAAGCTGGCCAAGGCGGCCAACGTGCCGCTGATCGTCGCGATCAACAAGATCGACAAGTCCGACGCCGACCCGTCGCGGGTCAAGAACGAACTGCTCGAGCACGACATCGTCGCCGAGGACTTCGGCGGCGACACCCAGATGGTCGAGCTGTCGGCCAAGACCGGCGACGGCGTCGACGACCTGCTCGACGCGATCTCGCTGCAGGCCGAGGTGCTGGAGCTGCGCGCGGTGCCCGAAGGGCGCGCGACCGGTGCGGTCATCGAGTCCTCGCTCGACAAGGGCCGCGGCCCGGTGGCGACGGTGCTGGTGCAGAACGGCCTGCTGGCCCGCGGCGACTACCTGGTCTGCGGCGTGCAGTACGGCCGCGTGCGTGCGCTGTTCGACGAGACCGGCAGCCAGGTGCCGTCGGCGGGCCCGTCGATCCCGGTGCAGGTGCTGGGCCTGTCCGGCGTGCCGGAGGCGGGCGACGACTTCGTCGTCGTCGACGACGAGCGCCTGGCCAAGGAAGTCGCGCAGCAGCGCGAGGCCAAGCGCCGCGAGACGCGTCTCGTGCAGGCCGCCGGCAACCGCATGGAAGACATCATGGCGCAGATGGGCCAGAGCGAGCAGCAGCTGTCGCTCAACCTGGTCGTCAAGGCCGACGTGCAGGGTTCCGCCGAAGCGCTGCGCCAGGCGCTGACCGCGCTGTCGAACGACCAGATCCGCATCAACATCATCGTCTCGGGCGTCGGCGGCATCACCGAGTCGGACGCCAATTCGGCGGCCGCGGCCAAGGCGACGATCATCGGCTTCAACGTCCGTGCCGACGCCTCGGCGCGCAAGGTGATCGAGAACAACGGCCTCGACCTGCGTTACTTCTCGGTGATCTACGATGTGATCGACCAGGTCAAGCAGGTCGCCTCGGGCATCCTGGGCGTGGAGATCCGCGAGGAGATCATCGGTACCGCCGAGGTCCGCGACGTGTTCCGCAGCTCCAAGTTCGGCGCGGTCGCGGGCTGCATGGTGGTCGAGGGCGTGGTCCGCCGCAACAAGCCGATCCGCGTGCTGCGCGACAACACGGTGGTGTTCGAAGGCGAACTGGAATCGCTGCGCCGGTTCAAGGAGAACGTCGACGAGGTCCGCAACGGTACCGAATGCGGTATCGGCGTGAAGGCCTACAACGACGTGCAGCCCGGCGACCAGATCGAATGCTTCGAGCGCATCGAGGTGCAGCGGACGCTGTGATGCAGAGGCCGGGGATCGGGGCCGGAGGCCAGGAAACGCGGCTTGCCGCATTCCCCTTCTCCCTGATTCCTGGCCCCCGACCCCTGAGTCCTGGATTCGCCATGCCCACAAAATCCTTCCACCGCACCGACCGTGTCTCCGCCCAGCTGCGCCGTGAACTCGGCACGCTGGTCCGCGAGGCGGTGATCGAGCATGGCCTGCCGTCGGTCAGCGTGTCCGACGTCGAGGTCACGCGCGACATGGCGCATGCCAAGGTCTTCGTCACCGCATTGCAGTCCGAGCGCGCCGGCGAGGCGATGAAGGGGCTGAAGGCGGTGGCCCCGGAGATCCGCTTCCGCCTCGCGCGGGCGGTGAAGATGCGCCACGTGCCGGAACTGCATTTCCAGTACGACGATTCGGTCGACCGCGGCGAGCGCATCGACAACCTGCTGCGCGGCCTCGATGACGCGGGCGACCGCACGTAGGGCGGGTCTCGACCCGCCGCCGTTCGATTTGCCAGCAGGTGGGTCGAGACCCGCCACACAGTGTCTTCGATGAGCCGTTCCCCGCAACGACCGCGCACCGTGTTCCGCAAGCTCGACGGCATCCTGCTGCTCGACAAGCCGACCGGCATGAGCTCCAACCAGGCGCTGCAGCGCGTCCGCCACCTGTTCCGGGCGGAGAAGGGCGGGCATACCGGCAGCCTCGATCCGCTGGCCACCGGCCTGCTGCCGGTGTGTTTCGGCGAGGCGACCAAGATCGCCGGCGGCCTGCTCGGCGCGCGCAAGGCCTACGACACCGTCGCCCGGCTGGGCGTGGTCACCGATACCGACGATGCCGACGGCCAGCCGCTGCGGACCCGGCCGGTGCCGCCGTTGCGGATCGCGCAGATCGATGCCGCGCTGCAGCAGCTGACCGGCCGCATCGAGCAGCGTCCGCCGATCTATTCCGCGCTCAAGCGTGGCGGCGAGCCGCTGTACGCCAAGGCGCGGCGCGGCGAGGTGGTCGAGGTCGAGACCCGCCCGGTCGACGTGCACGCCTTCGAGCTGCAGTCCGCGGCCGACCTGCTCGACGGCGTCGTCGACCCGCAGGGCGGGCCGCTGCTGCGCCTGCACGTCGAGTGCGGATCGGGCACCTACGTGCGCAGCCTGGTCCGCGACCTCGGCGAGCTGCTCGGCTGCGGCGCGCACGTCGCCGAACTGCGGCGGCTGTGGGTCGACCCGTTCCGCGACCCGCGCATGTGGACGCTGGACGAACTGCAGGCGCTGGCCGCCCGCGGCGAGCGCAGCCTGCTGGCCTGCCTGCTGGATATCGAGGCCGGCATGCTGGCGTGGCCGGCGGTGCACGTCGACGCGGCGCAGGCGGCGCGGCTGCAGCACGGCCAGGCGCTGAACGGGCGCTATGCGCCGGCCGGCGAGGTCGCCGTGTTCGGGCCCGATGGCCGGGCCGAGGGACTGGGCCATGTCGACGGCGCCGGACGGCTGCGCCCGCAGCGCATGTTCAGGCGTGCGGATGCGCCCGCGGTGCCGGCCTGACGCCTTGTGAGCCCGGCCTGCGCGGCGCTATAATTCCGCGGCCCTTTTTCAGGGGTATCCGCAGCATCCATTCCACAGGCGGTCCGGGCGGTACGCGACGGTCGATCGACACGTCGCGGTCTCTGCGGGACCCGCGTCCAGAGGCATCAGCAATGACCAGCACCATCGACAACAGCCAGATCATCCAGGAACACAAGCGCGGCGACAACGACACCGGCTCGCCGGAAGTCCAGGTCGCCCTGCTGACCGCACGCATCGTGCACCTGACCGAACACTTCAAGACGCACAAGAAGGATCACCACAGCCGGCGCGGCCTGCTGCGGATGGTCAACCGTCGCCGCAGCCTGCTCGACTATCTGCACCGGAAGGACGCAGATCGCTACAAGGCCCTGATCGAGAAGCTCGGCCTGCGTCGCTGAACCCGTCTCCCACCGCGGCGCAGAAATGCGCCGCGGTTCTTTTTTGGATGCGCACGCCGCATCCGCCCGGCCGGGGCATGGGTCCCGCCCGGTTCATCGCAAGAGTCATCCAAGGAATTCCAACGTGGCAAAAGTGACAAAGAGCTTCCAGTACGGCAATCACGCGGTCACCCTCGAGACCGGCGAGATCGCGCGCCAGGCCGGCGGCGCGGTGGTCGTGTCGTGCGAAGGCACCGTGCTTCTGGTGACCGCGGTCGCCAACAAGACCGCGCGTGAAGGTCAGGACTTCTTCCCGCTGACCGTCGACTACCAGGAGAAGTTCTACGCCGGTGGCCGCATTCCGGGCGGCTTCTTCAAGCGCGAAGGCCGTGCCACGGAGAAGGAAACCCTGATCTCGCGCCTGATCGACCGTCCGATCCGTCCGCTGTTCCCCGACGGCTTCCGCAACGAAGTCCAGATCATCGCGACCGTCATGTCGCTGAACCCGGAAATCGACGGCGACATCCTCGCCCTGATCGGCGCCTCGGCCGCGCTGTCGCTGACCGGCGCGCCGTTCGACGGCCCGATCGGCGCCGCCAAGGTCGGTTACAAGGACGGCCAGTACCTGCTGAACCCGACCGTGTCCGAGCTGAAGGATTCGGAGCTGGAGCTGGTGGTCGCCGGCACCGAGAAGGCCGTGCTGATGGTCGAATCGGAAGCCCGCGAACTGTCGGAAGACGTGATGCTGGGTGCGGTGGTGTTCGGCCACCAGCAGCAGCAGGTCGCGATCGCCGCGATCAACGCGCTGGTCGCCGAGGCCGGCAAGCCGAAGTGGGACTGGCAGCCGCCGGAAGCCAACGAAGGCCTGATCTCGGCGATCCGCACCGCGGTCGGCGAGCAGCTCGCCAGCGCGTTCCAGGTGCGCGACAAGCTCGAGCGCAAGGACGCGATCTCCACGGTCAAGAAGGCGATCCTCGAGGCACTGGCGCCGCATGCCGAAGCCAATGCCTGGTCGCATGGCGACCTGTCGAAGGAGTTCGGCGAGCAGGAATACCAGACCATGCGCGAGTCGGTGCTCAAGACCAAGGTCCGCATCGACGGCCGCGGCCTGGCCGACGTCCGCCCGATCAGCTCCAAGGTCGGCGTGCTGCCGCGCGTGCACGGTTCCTCGCTGTTCACCCGTGGCGAGACCCAGGCGATCGTCGCGGTCACGCTGGGCACCGCACGCGACGGCCAGGTCATCGACTCGGTCGCCGGCGAGTACAAGGAACACTTCCTGTTCCACTACAACTTCCCCCCGTACTCGGTGGGCGAGGCCGGCCGCATGATGGGCCCGAAGCGTCGCGAGATCGGCCATGGCCGCCTCGCCAAGCGCGGCGTGCTGGCGGTGATGCCGACGATGGAGGAGTTCCCGTACACGATCCGCGTGGTTTCGGAGATCACCGAGTCCAACGGTTCCTCGTCGATGGCTTCGGTCTGCGGTTCCTCGCTGGCGCTGATGGATGCCGGCGTGCCGATCAAGGCGCCGGTCGCCGGCATCGCGATGGGCCTGGTCAAGGAAGGCGACGAGTACGTCGTGCTGTCGGACATCCTCGGTGACGAGGACCACCTCGGCGACATGGACTTCAAGGTGGCCGGCACCACGCAGGGCGTCACCGCGCTGCAGATGGACATCAAGATCCAGGGCATCACCGAGGAGATCATGAAGGTCGCGCTGGCCCAGGCCAAGCAGGGCCGCCTGCACATCCTCGGCGAGATGAGCCACGCGCTGAACACCCCGCGTTCGGAACTCAGCGAGTTCGCGCCGCGCCTGATCACGATCAAGATCCACCCCGACAAGATCCGCGAGGTCATCGGCAAGGGCGGTTCGGTCATCCAGGCCATCACCAAGGAGACCGGCACCCAGATCGACATCCAGGACGACGGCACGATCACCATCGCCTCGGTCGACGCCGCCGCCGGCCGCGCCGCGCGCGAGCGCATCGAGCAGATCACCTCCGACGTCGAGCCGGGCCGCATCTACGAGGGCAAGGTCGTCAAGCTGATGGACTTCGGCGCGTTCGTGACGATCTCCCCCGGCAAGGACGGCCTGGTCCACGTGTCGCAGATCTCCAACGAGCGCGTCGAGAAGGTCGGCGACGTGCTCAAGGAAGGCGACGTGGTCAAGGTCAAGGTGCTGGAAGTCGACAAGCAGGGCCGCATCCGCCTGTCGATGAAGGCCGTCGCCGAAGGCGAGGGCACGCCGGCCGAGTAATCGACGGCGGTACGTCTGCAACGAAAAAAACGGGCCGCGAGGCCCGTTTTTTTTGGTTCTTCGCCCAAGTCCGGGGAATACGGTCGTCCGACCTTGCGTAGGTCAGCCCCACGCGGCCGACGTGCGCGGTATCCGGATTCGCGAGTTCCCTCCGTCGGGGGCGTTGCCCCGACCTACAGTCGAGCCCCGGAATCGGCGACGGGCTGGAACCTTGTTTTTGCCACGGATCCACGCGGATGTACACGGATAGAGCAAATACAGAGGCCGAGGCGATGCCACGCCCCCGCTGCTTCTGATCCGCGTCATCCGCGTCCATCCGTGGCCGAACCGCTTTTCTTTATTGTGGCCGCCATCCGTGGCGACCACCCTCCGGGCCATCGCTGTCGCGATGTCAAAAATCGCTTTCCCGGGGAGCCTCGATCGTAGGTCGGGGCAACGCCCCCGACGTGCGCGCTGAACGGGTCTAGTCATTTTGTGGGAGCGCGCGGCGCCCGCGGTTCTGGCAGGCTGGGCGGCATGCAGACCCCAAGCCATCCGCAGCCCGCCGCTGCATCCCCGTCCCGGCCCGTCGCGGCCGGCCCCAGGAAGCGCTTCTGGCATCACCTGTATTTCTGGGTGCTGGTGGGCATCGCCGCCGGCATCGTCATCGGCCTGGCGCTGCCCGAGACCGGCGCGCAGATGAAATGGCTGGCCGACCTGTTCATCAAGCTGGTCAAGGTCGTCATCGCGCCGACGATCTTCGCAACCGTCGCGGTCGGGATCGCCGGCCTGGGCAACCTGGCGAAGGCCGGCGGCCTGGCGCTGAAGACCGTCGTCTACTTCAACGTCACCACGGTGTTCGCGCTGGCCATCGGCCTGGTGGTCATCAACCTGCTCGGCCCGGGCCGCAACCTCGGGCTGGACTTGGCGACCTTCGACGCGTCCGCGGCGAAGGGCACGCTCGACAGCGCCGGCGCCGCGGCCGGCGAGGGCCTCACCGGCTTCATCCTGCATCTGGTGCCGTCGTCGTTCTTCGGCGCCTTCGTCGAAGGCCAGCTGATCCAGGTGCTGGTGATGGCGATCCTCGTCGCCTGCGCGATCACCATGCTCGGCGAGCGCGGCAAGCCGGCGGTCGCGGCGCTCGACACCATCGCCCAGGTGATGTTCGGCGTGATCAAGATCGTCATGTGGTTCGCGCCGCTGGGCGCGATGGGCGGCATGGCGTTCACGATCGGCGAGTACGGCGGCGCGATCCTTGGCTCGCTCGGCTACTTCATGCTGAGCTTCTGGCTGACCTGCCTGCTGTTCCTGTTCCTGGTGCTCGGGCCGATCTGCTGGTGGTCGGGCTTCAGCGTGTTCAAGTACATCCGCATGATCCGCGACGAGCTGCTGATCGTGCTCGGCACCTCGTCGTCGGAGACCGTGCTGCCGCGCATGCTGACCAAGCTGGAAGCGGCCGGCGTACCGAAATCGGTGGTCGGCCTGACCATCCCGACCGGCTATTCGTTCAACCTCGACGGCACCGCCATCTACATGTCGATGGGCGCGATCTTCATCGCCCAGGCGTTCGGCATCGAGGTGCCGCTCGGCACCCAGATCGCGCTGCTGGTGTTCATGCTGATCTCGTCGAACGGCGCGGCCGGCGTGTCCGGCGCCGGACTGGTGACGCTGGCCGCGTCGCTGGCGGCGTTCGAGAGCGTGATCCCGCTGGCCGGCATCGCGCTGATCGTGGGTATCGACCGCTTCATGTCCGAGGGCCGCGCGCTGACCAACCTGACCGGCAACGGCATCGGCACCCTGGTCATCGCGCGCTGGACCGGACAGCTGGACCGCGCGCGGCTGGCCGAGGTGCTGGACGATCCGTCGCTGGTCGACCCCGACCGGCTGCAGGCCGCAGCGGCGGCGCCGGAACCCGCGGCCGCCGGGGCGGTGGAATCGCCGCGCGCCGCCGGATCCGGCCCGTAGACGCCACCCAATCGCAGGGGAGCGCCTTTGGCCGCGAGGCGCGTGTGACATCGGCTGCAGACCGCGCCCAAGGGGCGCGCCTACGGTTCTGGTCAGGCTGCCGGTACGGCCGTTCTCGGCCGCTCAGTCGGCCTTGCCGATCACCAGTTCCACCGGCCCATCCGCCGGCAGCCGGACCCGTACCGGTGGCGAGTCGATGTTGCCGTCCTGCGCGTTCGCGTCGCCGCTGGCCGACAACCGCGCGAACACTTCGACCTCGTCGAGCGCCGACAGCCGCTGCGTCGGCATCGGGCTGTCGCCGTCTCCCAGCACCACGTCCAGCGGCAGTGCCTGCAGACCATGCTTCTGCACCGCGACCGGCATCGGCGGGCCGCCCGGCACGCGGGCGATGACGAACACGCTGGCGTCGCCACGCAGGCGCGTGCGCGCGGCGAAGGCGGGATCGAGCGCGACGCGGACGTTGATCGCATGCATGCCCGCCGCAGTTCCCGGCGCAGCGGTCTCCGCTGCAGGCAGTGGCGGCAGGCCGGCCGCGGCGCGCGCGGCATCGATCTGCACGCGCAGCGTGGCCCCGGTGTTGCCGTCGAGCAGCGGCAACAGCGGTGCCCAGGTCTCGGCGGCGCCGGCGTGGTCGCCGGCCTGGCGTTGGGCGATGCCGAGATACCAGCGGGCGTGCTGGTGCGCCGGATTGCGTGCGACGACCCCGCGCAGCGTGGCCACGGCGATGTCGTCGAAGCGGCGCGACGGATCGGCGTTCGCGCGGGCCTGCGCGTATTCGACCTGCACGCCATCCTCGTCGGGCAGCAGTTTCGCGGCGCGTTCGAATGCGGCCAGTGCCCGTTCGGGTTGCTGCATGCCGGCATAGGCGCGGCCCAGCAGCAGCCAGCCCTCCGGCTGGCGCGGGTCGCGCTCGAGGTCGCGTTCCAGCTGGACCACGGCGTCGGCCAGCGATTCCGGCGCCTGCCGCGTCGCGGGATCCAGCGCGGCGGGCGTGCCGACCAGCACGTACAGCGCGGCGACCAGCACCGGGACCGCGAACGCCAGCGCCAGCAGCACGCGCGACGCGCCCCGGCGCAGCGCCCACACCAGCGCGGTGGTCGCCGCCAGCGTCATCAGGGCCGCGATCACGACGAAGGTCGGCATCACCACTCCTGGCTCTCGTCGACGGGCAGCGGAGCCGCGTCGCGGCCGCGCACGCGCACGATGCGCCAGATCACCCCGCCACCGGCGACGATCAGCAGCAGCGGCCCGAACCACAGCAGCCAGGTCCGCGCATCGACCCGTGGCCGGTACAGCACGAAGTCGCCGTAGCGCGCGACCAGGTAGTCCTTGATCTCGGCATCGCTCATGCCGCGCTGCATCAGGGCCAGCACCTCGCGGCGCAGGTCGTGGGCGATCTGCGCATTGGAATCGGCCAGCGACTGGTTCTGGCACATCACGCAGCGCAGTTCTGCGACCAGGCGATGGAAGCGCTTCTCCTGCGCGGCATCGTCGAAGGCCAGCGGGGTCGCGTCGACCGCGACCTGCGCGTGCAGGGACGGCGCCGTGGCCAGCAGCAGCGGCAGCATCAGCAGGACCAGCAGCAGCGCACGCATCATTGCGCCTCCAGTTGCGCGACCAGCGGCAGCAGCTCGTCGTCCAGCACCGCATCGGTCATCGGTCCGACGTGCTTCCACACGACGATGCCGTCGCCGTCGACGAGGAAGGTCTCCGGCGCGCCGTAGATGCCCCAGTCGAGCGCCGCGTGGCCGTCGTAGTCGACCAGCACCAGCCAGTACGGATTGCCGAACTGCTCCAGCCAGCGCATCGCGTCGCGATGCTCGTCCTTCCAGTTGTAGCCGACCACGCGCACGCGGCGGGTCTCGGCGAAGCGTGTGACGACCGCATGCTCCTCGCGGCAGCCGGGGCACCAACTGCCCCAGACGTTGAGCAGGTAGGGCTCGCCACGCAGTTCGCCCGAGGTCATCATCCGGCCCGGCTCGTGCAGCACCGGCAGCCGGAATGCCGGCGCGGGCTTGCCGATCAGCGGCGAGGGCAGCGCCTCGCGGTCGGGATTGCGGCTCAGCCAGACGCCGGCCGCGAGCAATGCCACCAGCACGGCGAACGCCAGCAACGGCAGCCAGCGGCCGAGGCCGCGACGCGGCGGTCGTGCGGCGGTGTTCATGCGTTGCGTCCTTCGGCGTGCGCCGGGAGGCGCGGCCGGCGGAAGCGGCGGTCGGCCGCGGCAACGAAGGCGCCGAGCGCCATCAGCAGCGCGCCGGCCCAGACCCAGCGCACGAACGGCTTGATGTGCACGCGCACCGCCCAGGCGCCATCGCCCAGCGGCTCGCCGAGGGCGACGTAGACATCGCGGGTCACGCCGGGGCGGATCGCGGTCTCGGTCATGACCTGGCCGCCGCTGGCATAGGCGCGCTTCTCCGGATGCAGGATCGCGACGACGCGGTCGTCGCGCAGCAGCCGCACGGTGCCGCGGTCGGCGCTGTAGTTGGGGCCGTCGGCGTGGGCGACGCCGTCGAACTCGAAGCTGTCGCGGCCGATCGTCAGCGCCTGTCCCGGCGCCAGCGCGACCTCGCGCTGGACGTTCAGCGCCTCGACCAGCAGCGCGCCGACCAGGAATACGGCGATGCCGAAGTGGGCCAGCGACATGCCGGCCATCTCGGCGGTGAGGCGCGCGCCTTTCGATTGCGACCGGATGCGGCTCCAGACGAAGCGCAGCGTGCCCGCCGCGACCCAGCCGGCGCCGGCCAGTCCCATCGCCACCTTCCATGGTCCCTGCGGCGCGAGGAAGAAGCCGGCGATGCCCAGGCCCACCGCCAGCCCGGCCCACGGCAGCAGCATCCGCAGCGGCCGCGCGACGTCCTCGTTCTGCCAGCGGGTCAGCGGGCCGAACGGCAGCAGCAGCACCAGCGGCGCCATCAGCACCACGAACAGCAGCGAGAAGTACGGCGGCCCGACCGAGATCTTGCCCAGGTCCAGCGCATCGGCCAGCAGCGGGTACAGGGTGCCCAGCAGCACCATCGCGCAGGCGGCGACCAGCAGCAGGTTGTTGGCCAGCAGCAGGGTCTCGCGCGAGGCCGCGGCGAACGGCTTGCCGTCGCGACCGTCCGGCGCGCGCAGCGCGTACAGCAGCAGCGAGCCGCCGACGACGATGCCCAGGAACACCAGGATGAACAACCCGCGCGCGGGGTCGGCGGCGAAGCTGTGCACGCTGGTCAAGACCCCGGAGCGCACCAGGAACGCGCCGAGCAGCGACAGCGAGAACGTCGCGATCGCCAGCAGCAGGGTCCAGCCGTGGAAGCTGCCGCGCTTCTCGGTGACCGCCTGCGAATGCAGCAGCGCGGCGCCCGCCAGCCACGGCATGAAGCTGGCGTTCTCGACCGGGTCCCAGAACCACCAGCCGCCCCAGCCCAGTTCGTAGTAGGCCCACCAGGAACCGAGCGCGATGCCGATCGTCAGGAAGGCCCAGGCGATGTTGGTCCATGGCCGGGTCCAGCGCAGCCAGTGCGCGTCGACCCTGCCGTCGAGCAGTGCGGCGATCGCGAACGCGAACGGCACGATGAACCCCGAGTAGCCGATGTAGAGCATCGGCGGATGGATGATCATCCCCGGGTCCTGCAGCAGCGGGTTGAGGTCGCGGCCTTCCAGCGGCATCGGCAGGATGCGTTCGAACGGGTTGCTGGTGAAGACCAGGAACGCGAGGAAGCCCAGGCACACCGCGCCCATGACGCCCAGCACGCGCGCCAGCACCGCGTCCGGCAGCCCGCGCGAGAACCACGCCACCGCCGCGTTCCAGCTCGCCAGCACCAGCACCCACAGCAGCAGCGAGCCCTCGTGCCCGCCCCAGACCGCGGTGAAGCGGTAGACCACCGGCAGCAGTGAATTGGAGTTCTCGGCGACGTAGCGCACCGAGAAGTCCTGCTGCACGAACGACGCGGTCAGGATCGCCCAGGCGACGAGTGTCAGCGCCCACTGCGTATACGCCGCCGGTCGCGCGGTGGCCATCCACGGCGCGATGCCGCGATGCGCGCCCAGCAGCGGCAGCAATGTCTGCACGAACGCCGCGACCAGCGCCAGCAGCAGCGCGATCTGGCCGAGTTCAGGCAGCACGGAGAAGCTCCCGGCGATCGATCCCGGTCGTTGCCTGCCGCGTTGCCGTCACTGCGCGGGACCTGCGTCGGCCGGCGTTCCGACGCCGTGCTTCTCGTGCGCCAGTCCCATCTTGTCGGCGACTTCCTTGGGCACGTAGGTCTCGTCGTGCTTGGCCAGCACCTGCTCGGCGACGAAGGTGTCGCCGACCATGCGCCCGGTGGCGACCACGGCCTGGTTCTCGCGGAACAGGTCCGGCAGGATGCCGGTGTAGCTGACCGGCAGTTCCGCATCGCCATCGGTGACCCGGAAGCGCGCTTCCATCGAGCCGGCCTCGCGTGCGAACGAGCCGCCGGCGACCATGCCGCCGAGGCGGAAGCGGGCCTCGCCCGACGCCACGGCCGGACCGGCGCTGCCGCCGAGGATTTCGTTCGGCGTGTACAGGTAGGCGACGTTGCGCTGCAGCGCGAACGCGATCAGCGTCGCCGACAGGGCGCCGGCGGCGACCAGCGCGACCACGAACCACAGACGCCGGCGGCGGACCGGGTTCACCGGGTCAGCGCCTGGTCGGGCGCGGGCGCGGCGGCAGCCGCACGGCGGCGCGTCGCCAGCAGGCGCGCGGCGCGCAGGCTCTGCGCGATGCTGATGCGCGGCGCGACGAAATCCCAGACCAGCACGACGACGAACACCGCGTAGGCGGCGATCACGTATTCCAGATAGCTCATGCACGCCCTCCCGAGGCGTCGACCTGCTGCCGCACCCAGTCCTTGCCCGCCTCGCGGCGCAGGTTGTCGGCGCGCGCACGCGCCAGCAGCGAGCCGACGAACCAGAACTTGGTCGCCGCCACCATCCACAGCAGCGGCCACAGCATGCTGCCATGCAGCGTCGATTCTCCGAACACGCGGATCGTCTGGCCCTGGTGCAGCGAGTCCCACCAGACCACCGAGTAGCGGATGATTGGCAGCAGCGCCACGCCGACGATCGCCAGCAGCGACGCGGCGCGCGCCGCGGTCCGGCGATCCTCGATCGCGTGGTAGAGGCCGATTACGCCCAAGTACATGAACAGCAGGATCAGCTCGGTCGTCAGCCGCGGGTCCCAGTCCCACCAGGTGCCCCACATCGGTCGGCCCCAGATCGAACCGGTCGCCAGGGTGATGACGGTGAAGCCGGCGCCGATCGGCGCGCAGGCCATCGCCAGGATCTCGCACAGCTTGATCCGCCAGACCAGCGCGATGGCGGCGTACAGCGCCATCACCGCGAACACCGCCAGGCTCATCCACGCGCTCGGCACGTGGATGTAGAGGATGCGGAAACTGTCGCCCTGCTGGTAGTCGGCCGGCACCACGAACAGCGCGCCGTACAGCCCCACGGCCAGCGTCGCCGCCGCCAGCGCGAAGGCCCACGGCGCCCAGCGTCGCGCGAACCGGTCGAAGGTTGGCGGCGAGCCGAGTTGGTGGAACCAGAGGACGACTGGATGCATGCGGTGGCGATCAGGCTGGCGGCGTCCTGCGGACGCCGGGTGGCGTTGACCGAGCCTGTCCCTCCCAGGACCCGGCGCGGGGTCAGTGCATCGCGATGCGAAGCGCGGCCGCCGCGGCGACCGGCGCCAGCACCAGCGCGGCGACGAGGCCGGCACCCAGCAGCAACAGGCCACCGGACGGATCGTGCCCCTGCGCCGCGATCGCGACGCTGCCGGCACCGAACACCAGCACCGGGACGTACAGGGGCAGGGCCAGCAGCGCCAACAGGATACCGGAACGGCGCATGCCGATGGTCAGCGCGGCGACCACCGCGCCGAGCAGGCTCAGCAGCGGCGTGCCCAGTGCCAGCCCGGCCAGCAGCACCGGCAGCTCGGCGTGGGGCAGTCGCAGCAGCTCGGCCAGCAGCGGCGTCGCCAGCAGCAGCGGCAGGCTGGTCGTCGCCCAGTGCACCAGCGTGCGCACCAGCACCAGCCAGGCCAGCGGCACCGGCGCCAGCATCCATTGTTCCAGCGAGCCGTCGTCGGCATCGCCGCGGAACAGCGTGTCCAGCGCCAGCAGCCCCGACAGCAGCGCGGCCACCCACAGCACGCCCGGCGCGACCCGCGCCAGCATCGCCGCGTCGTTGCCCAGCGCCAGCGCGAACAGCACGACCACCAGCAGCGCGAACAGGGCGGGCTGGAACGCGTCGCCGCGTCGGCGCCACAGCAGGCGCAGGTCGCGCACCAGCAGGCCGCGCGCGCTGCCGGCCAGCGACGGCGTGGTCACGCGGCCGCCTCCAGCAGCAGTTCGCGGGTGCGTACCGGCGGCGCGGCATAGGCGCCATGCGTGGTCACCAGCGCGGCGCCGCCGTCGTCGAGCTGCGCCCGCACCATGCGGTTGACCAGTTCGATGCCCTGCAGGTCGAGATTGGCGTAGGGCTCGTCGAGCAGCCACAGCGGCGCCGGCGACATCCACAGCCGGGCCAGCGACAGGCGTTTCTTCTGGCCCGCCGACATCCGCCGCACCGGGGTATGGGCGTGTGCGGCCAGACCGGTGACGGCCAGCGCACTGTCGATGCTCTGGCTGGCGCGGCAGCCCTGCAGGGCCGCCAGGAACGCGAGGTTCGCGGTCGCGTCGAGGTCCGACTTCAGGCCGGGCAGGTGGCCGAGATAGGCCATCGTGCCGGCGCGCATCGCGCGGGCGATCGGGACGCCGTCGATGTCGACCGATCCGGTATCGGCGTCCAGCAGCCCGGCCAGCACGCGCAGCAGGGTGGTCTTGCCGGCGCCGTTGTCGCCGCGCACCAGCAGCGCCTCGCCGGCCTCGACCGCGAAATCCAGCGGGCCGAACACCGCGCGGTCGTCGCGCGAGAAGCGCAGGCCGCGGGCGGCGAGCAGCGGGGGGCGGTCGTCGGATCGGGACATCGGCCGGCCATCCGGCCGGAAGCGGCCGTCGGGCGGCTATCTTAACCAGTCGACATGCCGGTCACCCTCGATCCCGGCCGGGCGCGCGGCATCGATGCGCAGGCGTACGGGTTGCCCGGACCGCCACCACAGTGTGCCCAGCTGCGCGAACTCGCGGCCCAGGGCGTCGAAGGCCGGCGCCTCCATGCCGAAGACGATCCAGCTCGGCTCGCGCCAGCTGCGATCGGCGGCACTGGCGAACGCGGGGATGTGGGGCAGGCCGGTGGCGGCCAGTCGCGCCTCGAGCTGCCGGTCGGCGCGCCGGTTCTCGGCGCCGGATTTCGCGACCGACAGCGGATTCCACGCCGAGATCAGGCCGTAGGACGGCGCCTCCGGATAGCGCAGGTCCAGGCCCGGGGTCGGCAGCCCGATGACGATGTCGTGCCAGTCGTCGCGGTACTGCCAGCGGTAGCGCGCCGCCAGGTAGACGTGCAGCAGCGCGATCAGCCGGGATTCGTCGATTGGATGCGGTTCCAGTGTTGTCATGATCGCGGTTTATCGCCTGCGCGCGGATCCGTACACTCGGGCCCCCATTTCCGCAAACGGAAACGTCTCCATGATCCGGACCAAACTGCCCAAGGTCGGCACCACGATCTTCACCGTGATGTCGCAACTGGCCGCCGAGCACGGCGCGGTCAACCTCGGGCAGGGCTTCCCGGACTTCGACGTGCCGCAGCCGCTGGTCGACGGACTGGCGGCGGCGATGCGCGCGGGGCACAACCAGTATGCCCCGATGACCGGCATCCCTGCACTGCGCCAGGCGATCGCGGAGAAATCCGCGCGGGTCTACGGCCACACGCCCGATGCCGACACCGAGGTCACCGTGACCAGCGGCGCCACCGAGGCGCTGTTCAACGCGATCCAGGCCGTGGTGCGCGCGGGCGAGGAAGTCATCGTGCTGGACCCGGCCTACGACAGCTACGAGCCGGCGATCGACCTGGCCGGCGCCGTCGCGGTGCACGTGCCGCTGGATCCTCAGACCTTCGCGCCCGACTGGCAGCGGGTGCGCGACGCGATCACGCCGAAGACGCGGATGCTGATCGTCAACAGCCCGCACAACCCGTCGGGCGCGACGTTCGGCGCCGGCGACATCGCCGCGCTGACGGAGCTGCTGCGCGATACCGACATCGTGCTGCTGTCCGACGAGGTCTACGAGCACATCGTCTTCGACGGCGCCCGCCACGAGTCGGTGCTGCGCTATCCAGAACTGCGCGCGCGCGCGTTCGTCGTGTCGAGCTTCGGCAAGACCTACCACTGCACCGGCTGGAAGCTGGGCTACTGCATCGCGCCGCCGGCGCTGAGCGCGGAGTTCCGCAAGGTCCACCAGTACAACGTGTTCTGCACCTTCGCCCCGGCCCAGCACGCGTTCGCGGCGATGCTGCGCGCGCATCCCGAACACGACGCGCAGCTGGGCGCGTTCTACCAGGCCAAGCGCGACGCGTTCCGCGCGCAGCTGCTGACCACCCGGCTCAAGCCGCTGCCGGTGCCGGGCGGCTATTTCCAGCTGGTGGACTATTCGGCGGTCAGCGACCTCGACGATGCCGCGTTCTGCCGCTGGCTGACGGTCGAGAAGGGCGTCGCCGCGATCCCGCTGTCGCCGTTCTACGAAACCCCGCCGCAGGGCCAGCGCCTGGCGCGGCTGTGCTTCGCCAAGAACGAGGCGACGCTGGACGCGGCGATCCAGCGCCTGCAGGCGCTCTGATCCCGCCGCACGCACCGCGGCCCTGCCATTGCCTGGGCGGCGGAACGTGGATTTCCAGTGCGTCGGGGGCGTTGCCCCGACCTACGCCGCCCTGGGCCGGCACACACAGCCTGCCTCGCGCCGCGTCATCGTAGGTCGGGGCAACGCCCCCGACGACACGAACCGCCTGCAGGCTCGTGTCGCCCACCGCGCAGGCCCCGGGTGAGACCGCGCCCCGGGACAATGATCAACGGGCGCCGTGGGTAGCTGGCATCTCGCCCGACAGCGGGCGCACGTCGAATGTCACGTCGAGCGGTCCGGCGCGCTCGAACGTCAGCGTCGCGTCGACCGCCGTCCCCGGTTCCAGCGGCTGCTGCGGGTTGATCAGCATCAGGTGGTTGCCGCCGGGCGCCAGCGCGGTCGCGGCGCCGGCCGGCAGGACCAGGCCATCGGCGAGTTCGCGCATGCGCATCATGCCGTCGGCCATCCGCATCTCGTGAATCTCCACGCGTTCGGCCGCGTCGGTCGTCACCGACACCAGGCGATCTTCGGTGGCGCCGTCGTTGCGCAGGGTCAGGTAGGCGCCGGCGACGGCCGCCGACGGCGGCGGCTGGCGGACCCAGGCATCGGAGGCGACGATCGCCGCGTTGCCGGCATCGCCCGCGGCATCCTGCGCGACAGGCGCGGCGTCCTGCCGGCTGCAGGCGCCGAGCAGGCCGGCAAGGAGCAGGCCGGCGGCAAGGTACGCACCGGACGGGCGCGGGAGAATGGAAGCGGTGGTCGGCATGTGAAGACTCCGGGGCGCGGGCGGATGTGGTGATGTGGTGCCCGATGATACGTGCGCACGTCGGCGGGCAGCGTCGCTGCGACGATATGCCGCAGGCGTGCGCACCGGGCCGCGACATGTGCTGGCGTAGAATGCCTCCCGCATCGCGGCGACCCGTTGCACGGAACGTGTCCATGGCGGGCCTGCCTTCGTGCCGCGACCGCATGTCCTCCCTGTCCGGAACCGCGTGTGCGCCTGCCTCTGCTCCCGATCCTCGCCTCGACCCTGCTGCTGGCCGCCTGCGGCGTGCGCAACGACGGCCCGTTCCACGGCGTGGACCTGTCCGATGCCTCCTACGGCCGCAGCCTCGAACTCGACGACACCGAGGGCCGCGCGCGTTCGCTGGCCGAGTTCGGCGGGCGCTACGTGCTGATCTCGTTCGGCTACACGCATTGCCCCGAGGTCTGTCCGCTGAGCCTGCTGAAGGCGGCCCAGGTCCGGCGCGCGCTGGGCGCGGACGGCGAAAGGCTGCAGGTGCTGTTCGTCACCGTCGACCCCGAGCGGGATACCGGCGCGATCCTGGAAGACTACGTCGGCGCGTTCGATCCGGATTTCATCGCGTTGCGCGGCGACGAGGCGGCGACCCGGCGCGCGGCGCGCAGTTTCCGCGTGACCTATCGCAAGGTGCCGACGGAGAATTCCTATGCGATGGACCACACGATGGTGAACTACCTGGTCGGCCCGGATGGCCGCCTGCGGCTGGCATTCCAGTACGACCAGGCGCCCGGGGACATGGTCGCCGACATCCGCCTGGTGATGCAGCGCGACGCGGGCTGATGCGTCGACGCGCCCGGCGCGGGTCGCGGTCCGCCGGGAACCGGTGAGGGCCCATATCCGTATATGAAGAAGGGCCGCTCGCGCGGCCCTTCCTGTTCACGTGATCCGGTGCTGGATCAGGCCAGGCCGGCCTGCTTCATCACTTCGGCGGCGTAGTCCTCGACCACCTTCTCGATGCCTTCGCCGACGGCCAGACGCTGGAAGCCGACGACTTCCGCGCCGGCGGCCTTGAGCGTGGACTCGACGGTCTTGTCGGTATCGAGCACGTAGGGCTGGCCGTACAGGGTGACCTCGTTGACGATCTTGTTGATCTTGCCGCTGATGATCTTCTCGAGAATGTCGGCAGGCTTGCCCTTGTCCTTGTCGGACATCTTGGCCAGCTCGATTTCCTTTTCCTTCTCGACGAAGTCGGCCGGCACGTCGCTGGCCTTGTTGTAGGGCGGGTTCATCGCGGCGACATGCATCGCCAGGCCGCGCGCCAGGTCGGCGTCGCCGCCCTTGAGCTCGACCAGCACGCCGATGCGGCCGCCATGCACGTAGGCGGCGACGGTGTCGGGGCTGTCGATGCGGACCAGGCGGCGGACCAGCACGTTCTCGCCGACCTTGGCGATGACCGCGGCGCGGGCTTCCTCGACGGTCTCGCCGGAGGCGACCTTCGCGCTCTTCAGGGCTTCGGCGTCGGCGGCATCGGAGGCCAGCGCGGCCTGGGCGACGGCGTCGGTGAAGCGCAGGAAGTTGTCATCCTTGGCGACGAAGTCGGTCTCGGAGTTGATCTCGACCAGTACGGCCTTGCCACCGTCCTGGGCCGCGGCGATGCGGCCTTCGGCGGCGACGCGGTCGGCCTTCTTGTCGGCCTTGGCCAAGCCCGACTTGCGCAGCGCCTCGGCAGCGGCGTCGATGTCGCCGTTGTTCTCGCTCAGTGCCTTCTTGCACTCCATCATGCCGGCGCCGGTGCGCTCGCGCAGTTCCTTGACCAGGGATGCGGTGATTTCCATGGATGACCTCGTTGGATACGGATTCGGAGCGGGCGGGGCCCGCTGGTGTCGCATGGCGCGCGCAAAGCCGCCAGCGTGGCGGGCCCGGACGGCGCCGGACCCGCGGTGGCAGCCGTGCACGGTCGCACGGCTGCATGGCAACGCGATTACGCGGCCGGTGCGTCGGCGGCCGGTGCGTCCTCGGCCTTCTTGCCGCGCGGCGCGCGGGCCGGCTTCTCGCCGCCTTCGGTGAACTCTTCCTCGCGCACGGTCGCGGCGCTCGGCGCGGCGGCCTTGCCCTCGAGCACGGCGTCGGCGGCGGCGCGTGCGTACAGCTGCACGGCGCGGATCGCGTCGTCGTTGCCCGGGATCGGGTAGTCGACCAGGGCCGGGTCGTAGTTGGTGTCGACGACCGCGATCACCGGGATGCCGAGCTTCTTGGCTTCCTTGATGGCGATGTCCTCATGGCCGATGTCGATGACGAACAGCGCGTCCGGCAGGCGGTTCATGTCCTTGATGCCGCCCAGCGAGGCTTCCAGCTTGTCGCGCTCGCGGCGCAGGCCCAGCACTTCGTGCTTGACCAGCTTGTCGAAGGTGCCGTCGGTCTCGGCGGCTTCCAGTTCCTTCAGGCGCGACACCGACTTCTTGACGGTCGCGAAGTTGGTCAGCGTGCCGCCGAGCCAGCGCTGGGTCATGAACGGCATGCCGCAACGCTCGGCTTCTTCCTTGATCGCCTCGCGCGCGCTGCGCTTGGTGCCGATGAACAGGATCATGCCGCGCTTCTGCGCGATGCCCGAGATGAAGTTCATCGCGTCGTTGAACAGCGGAACCGTCTTCTCGAGGTTGATGATGTGGATCTTGCCGCGGGCGCCGAAGATGTACGGCGACATCTTTGGGTTCCAGTAGCGCGTCTGGTGGCCGAAGTGGACGCCGGCTTCCAGCATCTGGCGCATGGTGATCTGGGGCATTGCCTGGTACTCCTGAGGGTGGAATTGCTTCCGTGCGCGGCTGTTCTTGGAAAGTCCGCACAGGGATGTGCGGGCCCTTGCGAAGGGATGCGCACACAATTCCGGGGTTGGGCCTCCCTGCCGCCGCCGTGGCCAGATCCTGCGTCCTTGCGGACAGCGGGACACCCCGGCACGGGTGGTTGCAGCAGGTGTGTATTTGCCGGTGACGCCCGGCATGGGCGGCTGCCGCGGAGCGAGACGGCCCAGGACAGCCGCGGAAGTATAACGCCGGGCGGAGGTTGCCGGCAAACGGGCGGCGTGCGGCCGGCACGGGGCTTCCCGGCGGCGTCGATTCAGGTTCTGCGCGAAATCGACGATAATCGCGGCATGAGCATTCCCCTGAAGACCCCCGAAGATATCGAGAAGATGCGCGTGGCCGGCCGCCTGGCCGCCGAGGTGCTGCAGGTCGTGGCGCCGCACGTGAAACCGGGCGTGACCACCGAGGAACTGGACCGGATCTGCCACGACCACATCATCCGGGTGCAGCAGGCGATTCCCGCCAACGTCGGCTACAAGGGCTATCCCAAGACGACCTGCATCTCCGCCAACAACGTCATCTGCCACGGCATTCCCAGCGAGGCCAAGGTACTGAAGGACGGCGACATCATCAATATCGACGTCACCGTCATCAAGGACGGCTGGCACGGCGATACCAGCCGCATGTATTTCGTCGGTACGCCGTCGGTGATGGCGCGGCGGCTGGTCGAGGTGACGCGCGAGGCGATGTGGCGCGGCATCCGCGAGGTCAGGCCGGGTGCGACGCTGGGCGACGTCGGCCACGCGATCCAGAAGTACGCGGAAGGCGAGCGCTTCAGCGTCGTGCGCGAGTACTGCGGCCATGGCATCGGCAAGGTCTACCACGACGAGCCGCAGGTGCTGCACTACGGCACGCCGGGCGCGGGCGTGGTGCTGAAGGAAGGCATGACCTTCACCATCGAGCCGATGATCAACGAGGGCACCCGCTTCACCCGGGTGCTGCCCGACGGCTGGACCGTGGTGACCAAGGACCGCAAGCTCTCGGCGCAGTGGGAGCACACCGTCGCGGTGACCGCCGACGGCGTCGACGTGCTGACCCGGATCCCCGGCGACGACAACGACGCCTGGCTCTGATCGCGGCGTTCCGATCGTGGTCGAGCGCGCCGCCACCCCCGCCACCGGTGCCGATTGCGGCGACATGGCCTGGGTGGCGGACGCGCGCGCCGCGCTGGCCGCGCACGATGCGCGGCTGGTGCAGGGCTTCGACGCCGGCCAGCACATCGACCGCCTGCTGGCCTCGCGCGCCAATGCGGTCGACGGCTGGGTGCGCAAGGCCTGGGCGCGCTGCATTCCCGGCGACGCTCCTCTGGCGCTGTTCGCCGTCGGCGGCTACGGCCGCGGCGAGCTGTTTCCGCATTCGGACATCGACCTGCTGGTGGTCGGCGAATCCGACGCGCAGGCCGCCAATGCCGAAGCGATCAGCCGCATGCTGGCGCTGCTGTGGGACCTCGGCCTGCCGGTCGGTCACGCGGTGCGCAGTTTCGACGAGTGCACGCGCGCGTCCGAAGACGTGACCGTGCTGACCGCGCTGCTGGAGGCGAGGCCGCTGCTGGCCAGCCTGGCCGAGGTGCGCGCGCTGATCGACGCGATCTCGGACACGAAGGTGTGGCCGGCCGCCGACTTCTTCCACGCCAAGCGCCGCGAGCTGGAGGCACGCCATGCGCGCTACGGCGACACCGCCGACAACCTCGAGCCGAACATCAAGGACGGGCCCGGCGGCCTGCGCGACGTGCAGAACCTGCGCTGGATGGCGCGGCGCGTGCTGGGCGTCTACAGCACCGAGGAGCTGATCGCGCTCGGCCAGCTCGGCATCGACGAGCACGCCACGCTGGAGCGCGAGCGGCGCACGCTGTCGCGGCTGCGCTTCGGCCTGCACCTGGTCGCCGGCAAGGCCGAGGAGCGGCTGCGCTTCGACTACCAGAAGACGCTCGCCGCGCGCCTGCATCATGTCGAGGAGGCCGACAACGCGCTGGTCGAGAAGATGATGCAGGAGTTCTACCGCAGCGCCTCGGTCGTGCAGCGGATCAGCGAGCGGATGCTGCAGCGCTTCGAGGAGCAGATCGAGGGCGAGGGCGAACTGCTGCCGCTCGACGCCGAGTTCGGCGCGCAGCGCGGTTATCTGGTCGCGCGCGACGATGTCTGGCCGGGTGGCGACATCGCCCGCGTGTTCGACCTGTTCGCGATCTGGGCCGACCACCCGAAGCTGCGCGGCCTGCACTCGCAGACCGCGCGCGCGCTGGCCGAATCGCTGCATGCGCTGCCGTCCTGGCGCAACGCCGGCCCGGAACTGCGCGAACAGTTCATGGCGCTGCTGCGCGGGCCGATGCCGGTGCGTACGCTCGAGCGCATGGCGCGGCTCGGCGTGCTGGGCGTGTGGATCCCGGAGTTCGCCAGGGTCACCGGGCGCATGCAGTTCGACCTGTTCCACGTCTACACCGTCGACCAGCACACGCTGGCGGTGCTGCGCAACATGGCCAGCTTCGCGTCGGAGGTGCCGGACCCGCGCTTCTCCACCGCGCACGAGGTCTGGCCGCACCTGCGCAAGCCCGAGCTGCTGCTGCTCGCCGGCCTGTTCCACGACATCGGCAAGGGGCGCGGCGGCGACCATTCCGAACTGGGCGCGGTCGACGCGCGCGAGTTCTGCGAAGGCCACGGGCTCGGCGAGACCGACACCGCACTGGTCGAGTGGCTGGTGCGCCGGCATCTGCTGATGTCGACCAGCGCGCAGAAGCTCGATATTTCCGACCCGGCGGTGATCCACCGTTTCGCCACCGAGGTCGTCGACCGCGAGCGCCTGGACTACCTCTATCTGCTGACCTGCGCCGACATCGCCGGGACATCGCCGAAGCTGTGGAACGCGTGGAAGGACCGGCTGCTGACCGACCTGCGCACCGCGACCCGGCTGGCGCTGCGGCGCGGACTGGAGCACCCGATCGCCGCGGTCGAGCGCATCGCCGAGGCGCGCGACCGCGCGCGCGGTCTGCTGTCGGCGCATGGCGTCGACGATGCGGAAGCCGAGGCGCTGTTCCGGCGCATTCCCGAGGAGAGTTTCCTGCGCGGGCGTGCCGACCAGGTGGTGTGGCAGGCGCTGGCTTTGCGCGACGCCGGCGACAACGCGCTGGTGGTGCGCGTGCGCCGGCTGGCGGCCGGGGCGCAGGCGCTGGAAGTGTTCGTGCATTCGCCCGACCGCGACGGCCTGTTCTCGGCGATCGTCATCAGCCTCGACCGGCTGGGCCTGGCGATCCAGCAGGCGCGCGCGCTCGACGGTCCCGGCGGCACCATCTTCGACGTGTTCCAGGTGCTGCCGATCGATCCGCGGCAGATGCTGGAACTGCCGGCGATCGAACGCAAGCTGGGCACGGTGCTGTCCGGCTCGCTGGACCTGCGGCCGGCGCGGCGCGCGCAGCCGCGCCACCTGCGCCATTTCCGCGTGTCGCCGCTGATCGAGTTCAACGCCAGTGCCGACGGCCGGCGCACGGTGTTCAGCCTGGTATGCACCGACCGCCCCGGCCTGCTGGCCGACGTCGCCCACGTGCTGCGCCAGAACGGGATCCGCGTGCACGACGCGCGCGTGGCGACCTTCGGCGAGCGGGTCGAGGACGTGTTCCGGCTCAGCGACCGCGACGGCCGGCCGCTCGACGACCGCGCGCAGGATGCCTTGCGCGCCGCATTGCTCGCTTCGATCGACGGCGACATGGCACGATAGCGCCCCGTTTTCCCCGAGCCCCGCGCCATGACCGATACCCTGCAGTCCACCATCGAGGACGCGTTCGCGCGTCGCGCCGAACTGACCGCCGCCGAGATCGGCGACGTCGTCGGGCCGGCGGTCGAGCGGGCGATGCAGGGCCTGGAGTCGGGCGAACTGCGCGTGGCCCAGCCCGATGGCAACGGCGGCTGGCAGGTCAACGAGTGGCTGAAGAAGGCGGTGCTGCTGTACTTCCGCAGCAACGACATGGCGGTGATCGACGCGCAGCCGGCACCGTTCTGGGACAAGGTCGAGGCGCGCTTCGCCGGCTTCGACGAGGCGAAGTTCCGCGCCGCGGGCGTGCGCGTGGTACCGGGTGCCGCGGTGCGCCGGGGCACCTACTTCGGCCGCGACGTGGTGCTGATGCCGAGCTTCGTCAACATCGGCGCCTACGTGGGCGAGGGCACGATGGTCGACACCTGGGCGACGGTCGGCTCCTGCGCGCAGATCGGCCGGCACGTGCACCTGTCCGGCGGCGCCGGCATCGGTGGCGTGCTGGAGCCGCTGCAGGCCAGCCCGACGATCATCGAGGACCACTGCTTCATCGGCGCGCGTTCGGAGGTGGTCGAGGGCGTCGTCGTCGGCCACCACAGCGTGATCGGCATGGGCGTGTTCCTCGGCCAGTCGACCCGCATCTACGACCGCGCCACCGGCGAGGTCAGCTACGGCTACGTGCCGCCGGGCAGCGTGGTGGTGTCCGGCCAACTGCCGGCCAAGGACGGCTCGCATTCGCTGTACTGCGCGGTCATCGTCAAGCAGGTCGACGAGAGGACCCGAAGCAAGACCTCGGTCAACGACCTGCTGCGTGGCCTGGCCGACTGACCGCTTTCCCTCTCCCGCTTGCGGAAGAAGGTGGCGCGCGGTGCCGGATGCGGGTGTGTTTCGCGCCTGCGACGCCCCCATCCGCGCGATGGGCACGTTCCCCGCAAGCGGACAGCTCTGTCCGATCGACAAGCATCAACCCATGGCACCATGATGACCACGATCTACGGCCTCAAGAACTGCGACACCTGCAAGAAGGCGATGAAGTGGCTCGACCGCTTCGGGGTCGCCTACACCTTCGTCGATTACCGCGATCACAAGCCCACGCCCGAAACGCTGCTCGAATGGGCTGCGCAGCTCGGCGGGCTGGAAGCGCTGGTCAACAAGTCCTCGACCACCTGGCGGCAACTGCCCGACAACCGCAAGGCCGCCGCCAGCGACGCCGAGTGGAAGCTGCTGCTGCGCGAGTACCCGCAGCTGATCCGGCGGCCGGTCGTCGTCACCGACGACGGCGTCGTCACCCAAGGTTTTTCCGACAACGGCTTCAAGAAGCGGTTCGGCAAGACCTAACCAGGCGTTCCCGGCACGCCAGCAGCGCCATCAGGTCCGCCTCGTCGGTGGTGGCGTTGATGCGCATCCAGGTGCAGGGCGCCTGTTCGGGCGAGAACAGGGCGCCGGGTGCCGCCAGCAGGCCGCGCTCGCGGCAGGCGGCGGCCAGCTCGACCGTGTCGACGCCCATGTCGGCCCACAGGAACAGGCCGTCGCCGGCGCCGCCGAACACGTCGATCCCGTGCCCGTCCAGCAGTTGCCGGGTGCGCGCGCGCCGTTCCGACAGCCGCGTACGCAGGGTCTGGACGTGCCGGCCGTAGTGGCCCTCGACCAGCAGCTTGTGCACCAGCCGCTCGTTGAGCTCGGGCGTGGTGAATCCGCCCATGATCTTGGCGTCGGAAAGCGATTCCGCGAGTTCCGGAGCGCAGGCCAGGAAGCCGACCCGGATGTTGGCCGCCAGCGTCTTGGAGAAGCTGCCGGCGTGGATCACCTGTCGCAGGCCGTCGCGTGCCGCGATCCGGGTCACCGGCGAGGCGCACAGGTCGGCGTACACGTCGTCCTCGAACACCGGCACCTCATGGCGTACGGCCAGTTCCAGGATGCGCGCGACGTCGTCGTCGGCGAAGGAGACGCCGGTGGGGTTGGACGCGGCGGTGGCCAGCACCAGCAGGTGCGGCCGTTCCTCCCGCAATGCGCGCTCCAGCGCGTCCAGGTCCAGGCCGCGCGCGGTGCAGGAAACGCCGCGCGCCCGGGCGCCATGCGCGGCGAGCATGCCGAGCACGCCGAACCAGCACGGATCCGGCACCAGCACCGTGCCACCCGACGGCACCAGCCGCTGCAGCACCAGGTTGAGCGCATGGGTGATCCCGGTGGTGAGCACGATCTGCTCCGGCCGGGCGACGATGTCCAGCGCGGCCAGGCGTTGCTGGAGCAGCGCACGCAGCGGCTCGAAGCCGTGCGGGCGGCCGCTGTCCAGCCAGCGGCCCTGGCGACCCAGGGCACGCAGCGCCGCGGCCACCTGCGCGCCGTCGAGCCAGTCGGCCGGGAGCACGCCGAGCCCCGGGCCGCGCGCGTCGCCGCTTTCGAGCATGTGGTGCATCAGCCATTTCAGGTCGATGCCGGACGGCGCATACCGGGCCGTGTTGCCGGGCGGCTGCGGGCGCACGTAGAAGCCGGAGCGTCTACGCGCTTCGATACGCCCCATCGCCACCAGACGGTCGTAGGCCTCGCGCACGGTGAAGGGCGACACGCCGCGCTGCCGCGCCAGCGCACGGATCGAGGGCAGGCGCATGCCCGGGCGCAGCACGCGTCCGTCGATCCGGTGCGCGATCCACTGCACGCAGTCGTCGACCAGGGTGCCGTCGCGGTTCCCGCGGTTTTCCGGCATCGATGCCACTCGGGACTGTATCGGCGGGCGAAGCCGGAATTGTATCGGTACCCGGGAGGGCGGGCCGGATAGGCTTGCGGGGTTCCCCGGAAAGAGGTCTGGTCGATGGTCGTATCGGGTTTTCTTGCGCTGGCGAGGGCGATGCCCGCCGCGCTGGCGCTGATCTTCGCCGTTGCCCCGGCGTCGGCGCCAGCGCTTGCATCGGAGCCGGATGCGTTGGATCGCGCGGCGGTGCTGGAAGACCTGCAGGTCGTGCGCACGCAGTACCTGCCCAGGGAGATGGCCTACGCGCCCGCCACCCGGGCGCTGGCCGAGGCGCAACTCGATGCGCTGGAACGGCGGGCGGGCGAGCTGACCGCCGCGCAGTTCCTCGCCGGGCTGTCGCTGGTCGCGGGGCTGGCGGACAACGCCCACAGCACGCTGCGGCAGCGCAACGGCGCCTGGAAGCTCGACGCCCGCCTGCCGCTGCGGCTGCTGTGGCTGCCGGACGCACTGATCGTCGCCCGCGCCCACGGCGAGCACGCCGATCTCGCCGGCGCCCGCGTGCTCAAGGTCGAGGGGCGGTCGACCGAAGCGCTGTACGCCGGCGCCAAGGCGCTGCTCGGCGGCAACGACGCATACCGCCGGCAAGCCCTGCCGGACCACATCGAGCTGGCCGGCATCCTGCACGCCCTGCAGCTGGCCGAATCCCCGGACCGGCTGGCGCTGACCCTGCGTCTGGCAGACGGGCGGACCGTCGAGCGCAGCGTTCCGATGGTGGCCGCGTCCACGCTCGGAGCGGTGGCCGACTACGACCGGCTGTGGTCGCCGGAACCGCTGGCCGGCGAGGACGGCTGGGCCACGGCCCTGGATGCGGGCGCGATCCCGCTGTACCTGCGCGAGGCCGACCTGCCGTTCCGGGCGGTGCCGCTGCCGGAGCTGCGGGCCCACTACCTGCAGTTCCGTTCCAACAGCGACATGGACGGCCATCCCATCGCGGACTTCCTCAAGGATGCCGGCGAGGCCATCGCCTCGGCGCGGCCGACCCACCTGGTGGTCGATCTGCGCTTCAACACCGGAGGCAACCTCGGCCTGACCCTGGATTTCATGCGCGGGCTGGCCGACATGGTGCCGGGACGGACCTGGCTGCTGGTCGGGCCGTACACGTTCTCCGCCGGCATCATCTCCGCGGCGGCGATCAAGCAAGGCGGCGATCGCGTCACCATCGTGGGCGACGGCCTCGGCGACCGCCTGCACTTCTGGTCCGAAGGCGCGCGGATCGAACTGCCCAATTCCGGATACGCCTTCCGCTACACCGACGGCCAGTTCAACCTGGCCGAGGGCTGCACCGGCGAGCCCGCCTGCTTCGACGATCTGCACCCGGTCAACGTCAACCGGGTCCCGCTCGAACCGGACATCCGCGCGCCGCTGACGGTCGAGGCGTATCTCGCGGGCCGCGATCCGGCGATGGAAGCCGTGCGCGAGGCGATCCAGGCGGCGGACGAGGGCCTCTGACATCCAGGGGGGAGCCGGGATCCGGATGGGAGGGCGCGGGTAGGGGCATGGCCGTGGCGACACCGCACTTGCTAGGCTGGGCGGCCGCTTCCGCCGTTGTTTGCCGCCATGTCCGACGTCCTTGAACTTGCCCGAGAGCTGATCGGTCGTGCCTCGGTCACCCCGGAGGATGCCGGCTGTCAGGCGCTGATCGCCGGGCGCCTGCAGCGCGCCGGCTTCGCCTGCGAGCACCTGCGCTACGGCGATGTCGACAATCTCTGGGCCACCCACGGCGAGGGCGGGCCGGTGCTGTTGCTGCTGGGCCATACCGACGTGGTGCCGCCGGGGCCATCCGAAGCCTGGACCAGCGACCCGTTCAAGCCGGAGATCCGCGACGGCGTGCTGTACGGGCGCGGCGCGGCCGACATGAAGAGCGGCGTCGCCGCGTTCGTGGTCGCGGCCGAGCAGTTCGTCGCCGCGCATCCCGGTCACGCCGGCACCCTGGCGCTGCTGCTGACCTCAGACGAGGAGGGCGATGCCATCGATGGCGTGCGCCGGGTCGCGCAGACCTTCCGCGAGCGTGGTCAGCGCATCGACTGGTGCATCACCGGCGAACCCTCGTCGACCGCGGTGCTCGGCGACCTGCTGCGCGTCGGCCGGCGCGGCAGCCTGTCGGCGACGCTGACGGTGCGCGGCGTGCAGGGCCATGTCGCCTATCCGGACAAGGCCCGCAATCCGATTCACCAGGCCCTGCCGGCGCTGGCCGAGCTGACCGCGCGCTGCTGGGACGAGGGCTACGAGAGCTTCCCGCCCACCAGCCTGCAGATCAGCGATGCGCATGCCGGCACCGGCGCCAACAACGTCATTCCCGGTGAGCTGCGGGTACTGTTCAACCTGCGCTACAACCCGCACTGGGACGCGGCGCGGCTGGAGGCGGAGATCGCCGCGCTGCTCGACCGCCACGGCCTGGATTACGACCTGCGCTGGCATCGCAGCGGGGAGCCCTTCTACACACCGGAAGGACCGCTGCGCATGGCCGCGCGCGAGGTGTTGACCGAGTTCGCGGGTGCACCGCCCGAGGAGAGCACCGGCGGCGGTACCTCGGACGCGCGCTTCATCGCGCCGCTGGGCGCGCAGTGCATCGAGATCGGCCCGGTCAATGCCAGCATCCACCAGGTCGACGAGCACATCCGCGTCGCCGACCTCGAGGCGCTGCCGGCGCTGTACCGCACGCTGATCGAACGCCTGCTGCCTGCGCCGTAATTGGCGGCCCGTGTGCCTGCTGCCGTGCACGGGTGCTTTCGCTGCGCTTCGACGCGGCCGGGTGCATGCTTGGCGGCAGCCCCGAATGCAAAGGAACGATGCGATGCCCGCCGACACTCTGGTGGTCGCCTGCCCGCACTGCCATACCCGCAACCGCATCCCCCGCGCCCGCCTGCGCGAGGCACCCGTCTGCGGCCACTGCCACAAGCCGCTGTTTCCGGGCGCGCCGTTCGCGCTCGATGCCGGCAGTTTCGATGCGCATGCGCTCAAGTCCGACCTGCCGCTGCTGGTGGATTTCTGGGCACCGTGGTGCGGGCCGTGCCGGATGATGGCGCCGGCCTACGAGCAGGCGGCCGCGCAACTGACCCCCGACTGCCTGCTGGCCAAGGTCGATACCGAGGCGCAGCCGGCGCTGGGCAGCCGCTTCGGCGTGCGCAGCATCCCGACGCTGGTGCTGTTCGCCGGTGGTCGCGAGATCGCCCGGCAGTCCGGCGCGATGCCGGCGCAGGCGATCGTGCAGTGGGTGCGGGGCCAACTGCCGGCCTGACCGGGCCGATCAGCTGCTGAAATCGGGGAATTCGAACCGGATTTCGCGCCAGGCGGGATCCGCAGCCGGATAGAAGCCTTGGGCGTAGGCGCGGGCGAACCATGGCGCGGCAGCTTCGCGTGGCAGCTCCGGCATCCATTCGCGGACGATCAGCAGGCCGGCGAAATACATGCCGAACACATTGCCCTTGTCGGCGGCGCGGCGGAAGCAGTCCATCGCCGCGGCCTGGTCCTGTGCCACGCCGGCGCCCAGGTGCCGCAGCAGCCCGAGATCCACCAGCGCCTCGGTATCGCCACGGGCGGCCTCGCGTGCGACCGCGTCGGCGAGATCCTGCACCGCCGCCTGCGACTCGGCGGTGTCCGGCCGGTCCCAGCCTGGCAGGCCGCCGAGCTGCTTGCGGGCCGAGGCGAGGGTGAAGACATTGCCGTCGGCCATTGCATGGCGCAGTTGCCAGCGGGCGGCAAGCCGGGGGGCGCCGTCGTGCCGGTAGGCGTCCGCCAATGCCAGCATCGCCGCACCCGAGCCATGCGCGGCGGCGCGGTGCAGCCAGCGCTTCGCCGCGGCCGGGCGGGACTTGCGCGTCGGCGCGTCGGCGTCCAGGCGCCCGGTCATCTCGATGCCGGCAAGCTCCAGTTCGGCCCTTGCCACCCAGCGGTCGACCGGCCGGTGGCGGGCCGCGCGCCCGAGCCAGCGCTCGGCACGCCAGTCTCCGCGGGCGCGGTAATGCGCGGCGAGCTGGAATGCCGCTTCGGCATCGCCATGCCGCGCGGCGGTTTCCAGCGCCAAGGTTTCCGGCGTCGTGTCGGCCGGCGCCCGCGGGCCGGGCGTCGCGCAGGCGGCGAGCAGCAGCGGCGACAGCAGCCATGCATGCCGCAGGCGCCAGGGAGGGGAGCGATCCATGCGAGGCCTCGACGGGACGATCGCGCGAGTATAGGCGCCCAGGTTGCGCACGAAACGGTTGCGCGACGCGGCCGATGCCGTTAGCGTGCGGAGCATGTCGACCGTCTTCGCCAGCAACAATCGCAATCGCAACAACCTGCGCGCGAATCCTCGCGCGCGGCCGATGCGGACGTGCGACCAGGCGTAGATCCAGCGACAAGCGCCAGGACACTCGAAACCCGCATCGGTCGATGCGGGTTTTTTTGTGCGTCCCCGCGCAGCCGTTTCCGCCACACAACCCGCGCCATCCAACCAGGAGTTCCCCCCATGTGTTCGATCTTCGGCATCTTCGGCCTGCAACCGGGCGACGACCTTGGCGCGCTGCGCCGCCAGTCGCTGGAACTGTCGCAGCGGCAGCGGCATCGCGGGCCGGACTGGAGCGGGGTCTACGTCGATGACGGCGCGATCCTGGTGCACGAGCGCCTGGCGATCGTCGACCCGGCCGGCGGGTCGCAGCCGCTGCTGTCCGACGACGGCGCACTCGCGCTCGCGGTCAACGGCGAGATCTACAACCATCGCGAGCTGAAGCAGGCGCTTGCCGGGCCCTACGCCTTCCAGACCGAGTCCGACTGCGAGGTCATCAACGCGCTGTACCGCGAGAGCGCCGACGATCCGCAGGGGCCGGGCGCGTTCCTGCAGCGCCTCAACGGCATCTTCGCGTTCGCGCTGTGGGACAGGGCGCGCGGCCGCGCGATCATCGCCCGCGACCCGATCGGTGTGGTGCCGCTGTACTGGGGCCACGACCGCGAGGGCCGCCTGCGCGTGGCCTCGGAGATGAAGTCGCTGGCAGACACCTGCGCGGACGTCGCGCAGTTCCCGCCGGGGCATGTCTACGACAGCGCGCTGGACGACGGCAGCGGCGCAGGCTCCGCGCTCCGCCGCTACTACACCCGGCCGTGGCGCGACTACGACGCCGTGGCGGACGTCGACGTCACGCCGCAGGAACTGCGCGAGGCCTTCGAACGCGCCGTGCACCGCCAGCTGATGACCGACGTGCCCTATGGCGTGCTGTTGTCCGGCGGCCTGGATTCCTCGCTTGTGGCCGCGGTCGCGGCGCGCTACGCGCGCCACCGCATCGAGGAGAACGACGCCACCGAGGCCTGGTGGCCGCGCCTGCATTCGTTCGCGATCGGCCTGACCGGCTCGCCGGACCTGGCCGCGGCCGAGGTCGCCGGCAAGGCGCTGGGCACCGTGCACCACGGCTTCGAGTACACATTCGAGGAAGGCCTCGACGCGCTGCCCGACGTCATCCGCCACATCGAGACCTACGACGTCACCACGATCCGCGCCTCGACGCCGATGTTCCTGCTGGCGCGCCGGATCAAGGCGATGGGCGTCAAGATGGTGCTGTCGGGCGAGGGCAGCGACGAGATCTTCGGCGGCTACCTGTACTTCCACAAGGCACCGGACGCGCGCGAGTTCCACGACGAACTGATCCGCAAGCTCGACGCGCTGCACAACTACGACTGCCTGCGCGCCAACAAGTCGATGATGGCCTGGGGCGTCGAGCCGCGCGTGCCGTTCCTCGACGTCGAGTTCCTCGACGTGGCGATGCGCATGGACGCCCGGCACAAGATGATCGACAGGGCCGACGACCGCCGCCGCATGGAGAAGGCCGTGCTGCGCGCGGCCTTCGAGGGCTACCTGCCCGAGGAGATCCTGTGGCGGCAGAAGGAGCAGTTCAGTGACGGCGTCGGCTATGGCTGGATCGACGGATTGAAGGCGCATGCCGAGGCCCAGGTCAGCGACCGTGAACTGGCCGCGGCCGCGCGCCGCTTCCCGCACAACCCGCCGCAGACCAAGGAGGCGTACTACTACCGCAGCCTGTTCGAGCAGGCGTTCCCGACGCCGGCCGCGGCCGAGACCGTGCCGGGCGGCAAGTCGATCGCGTGTTCGTCGCCGGCCGCGATCGCCTGGGACGCCGCGTTCGCCGGCGCGGCGGATCCATCGGGGCGCGCGATCGCCGGGGTGCACAACGCCGCGGTCGCCGCCTGAGCCGGCGGCGCGACGCGGCCTACAGGCGCCCGGACATCCGCGCCAGCGTCGCGTCGCGCCACCACCACTGGTGCACCGCCACCATCGCCACGTGGCCCGCGACGAGCGCGAGCAGGGTCCAGGCCAGTACGCCGTGCGACAGGTTCGCCGGCGCCAGCATCCAGGCGACCTGCTCCCCGGTCGCCGGGAACAGCGGGATGCCCCACGGCGCGAAGCCGCGCCCGCTGCCGTACTCGCGCAGCAGCGCGACGGCCGGCACGTAGAACATCAGCGCATACAGCACGGCATGCCCGGCCACCGCGAGGCGGCCGACCAGCGTCGGCGGGTGCGGGGGGCGGTTGCGCCACTGCGACAGGCCCCATGCGCCGCGCAGCAGGATCAGCAGCATCAGCAGCGTGCCGACGGGCTTGTGGGTACCGACGAAGAACGCGGTCACGGCGTGCCGGCCGAGCAGCAGCTTCACGCCCATGCCGAGGAATTGCCACGCGAACAGCGCGGCCATGCTCCAGTGCAGCAGGCGGGTGACCAGGCCATAGCGTTGCGGGGAATCGGTCCAGCGGGAAGCCATGCGGCGATGTCCGTAAAAAAAATAGGGAGGCGAGTGTCGGCAAGTGCCGGACGGACTGGCGGACACAGTTCATCCGCTCGTCCACGTGCTGTCAATCGCGAAAGCGGGCGGGGGATGCGCGAAAGCGCGCGGGGCACGCATCGCCATCGCCCGCACCATCGCCCCCCGTACGGGGCGGACGGCGCGTTGGCCTTAAACTTGCCGCCAACGCACTCCACGAGACACGCACCGTGATCATCCACCCCAAGGTCCGCGGCTTCATCTGCACCACCACGCATCCCACCGGCTGCGAACTCAACGTCCGCGACCAGGTCGCGGCCACCCGGGCGCAGGGACAGCGCAGCGACGGGCCGAAGAAGGTGCTGGTCATCGGCGCGTCCAGCGGCTACGGCCTGGCGGCGCGCATCAGCGCCGCGTTCGGGTTCGGCGCCGACACCCTCGGCGTGTTCTTCGAGAAGCTCGGTACCGAGAAGAAGCCCGGTACCGCCGGCTGGTACAACGCGGCCGCGTTCGACCGGCTGGCCAAGGCCGAGGGCCTGTACAGCAGGTCGATCAACGGCGACGCGTTCTCCGACGCCGCGCGCCGGCAGGTCATCGACCTGATCCGGGACGAGATGGGCGGCAAGGTCGACCTCGTCGTCTATTCGCTGGCATCGCCGGTGCGCAAGCTGCCGGACAGCGGCGAGGTCAAGCGTTCCGCGCTCAAGCCGATCGGCGAGGCCTATACCTCGACCGCGATCGACACCAACAAGGACCAGGTCATCCAGGCCACGATCGAGCCGGCCACCGAACAGGAGATCGAGGACACCGTCGCGGTCATGGGCGGCCAGGACTGGGCCCTGTGGATCGACGCGCTGCGCGACGCGGGCGTGCTGGCCGACGACGCGAAGACCGTCGCCTTCAGCTATATCGGCACCGAGATCACCTGGCCGATCTACTGGCATGGCGCGCTGGGCCGGGCCAAGGCCGACCTCGACGCCACCGCCCGCCGCCTCGACGCGACGCTTGCCGCCACCGGCGGCGGCGCCAATGTGGCCGTGCTCAAGTCCGTCGTCACCCAGGCCAGCGCCGCGATCCCGGTGCTGCCGCTGTACATCGCCATCGTCTTCAAGGTGATGAAGGAGAAGGGCCTGCACGAAGGCACCATCGAGCAGCTCGACCGGCTTTTCCGCGAGCGCATGTACCGCGCCGACGGCCAGCCGGGCGCCGTCGACGACGAACATCGCTACCGCCTCGACGACTGGGAACTGCGCGACGACGTCCAGGCCGAGTGCAAGGCGATCTGGCCGCAGGTCACCACCGACAACCTGTTCGCGCTGACCGACTACGCCAGCTACAAGCACGAGTTCCTCAAGCTGTTCGGCTTCGAGCGCGACGACGTGGACTACGACGCCGAGGTCGACCCGGTGGCCGGATTCGACGTGGTGGAATTGCGCGACTGAGGTCGGCGCGGTGCTGCCGTCGCCATGAAGAACCCCGCGTCATGCGGGGTTTTTCGTGGCCTTCACCGATGACCGGGAAGGCGGCCGTCCCGGCCTTGTCGGGCCCACTCGGCCCACGCGGTCGGCGTGCGCGGCGTTGCGGATTCGCGAGTGTCCCGACCTGAGATCGAGGTCCCCGGGAGTCGGCGAACACGCTTTTTCGCGGGCTGTTGCGTCATGCGGTGTCGACACCGTTCTGATTCCGCGGTGGTGTCGTCGCTGCCGGTCACGCATCATCCCGCTGGCGCCGTGACTTGCGCCGCCGGCGCCTCCAAAGCGCCACTGCGAGCAGAAGGCCCACCACCGCCGCCAACGTGGCAAACACCGTCGCCCGGCCGATACCGAGCGCCGACAGCAACAGGTCGGACTTGCTTGTGGCAAACGTCGGCGACGGCACCTCCAGCACCGCATCGTCCATTGGACGGCCGGCGAGGAAGTCGGCGATGTGCCCGGCAATGTCCGGATGACCAAGCCACAGCTCGTCGTCATGGCTGGCATTGCGCGCCAGCAGCTGCCTGCCGTCGCTGAAACCTGGCAGCAGCGCCTGCGCGTTCGCCGGCGGCGTGCGGCCATCGAGCGTGCCGCTGACGAACAGTGCCGGCACGTCGCTGTGCAACGGCGCACGGAACGCCCCGCCGAGGTCGACGAGCCCGAGGCCGTCGCCGAGCATGGGGAACGGGAAGTTGATCGCATCGCCGAACAGGCTGTCGCGCGCTTGCGCTTCGACCAGGGCACGGCGCTGCGGGCTCTGGCCGGATGCCACCTCCATCGCCAGCGGCATGGCACGGAACTCGCCGATCTGCTCGCGCATCGCCAGCACGATCTCCGCCATCAGACCTCGGCCGGCGACCGGCTCCAGCGCAACGTCTACGACGGCCTGCTGCTGGACCTGAACCTGGGTGGCGAGGACGGTTTCGACCTGCGCGGCGCGTGGTGGCCGGACGCTACCACTGCATCGTGGTCTCGGCCCATCGCGAGCGCGCGCTGCAGGCCTTCGAGCATGGCGTACTGGATTTCGTCCCCAAGCCGTTCACGCGCGAGCGCCTCGGCCTGGCCCTCGACCGCCTGCTCGACGCGAGGCGCTACCGCGCAGGCAGCGCCCGCTACCTCGGCATCTGGCGTGCACAGGGCACGGCACTCGTCGAATTGGCGGGCGTGCTGTGGATCCGCGCCGACGGCGACTACAGCGAGCTGCGCATGCTCGACGGCCGCAGCGAACTGCACGACAAAATCCTTGGCCGCGCTGACCGCCGTGCTGCCGCCCGATTTCGTGCGCTGCCACCGATCCTATCTGGTCAACCTGCGCCATGTCCGCACCCTGCATGCGGGTTCCGGCAGCCGTTACTGGCTGGTCCTGGCCGGCGGCGCGGAACTGCCCGTGGGCCGTGCCCACGTCGCGGCGCTGCGCCGCGAACTTGCCCTCGAATAGGAGGGCATGCGCTCTTCGGCAGCGCGTGTCGATCACCGGATCCCCGCTGGACATCGCCCCGGCCGACCCCCATCTGATCCACATGGATCTGTTCTCCGCCGCCACCGTCCGGCAACTGGCCGAAGACGCCGAAGGCGGCATCCGCTACTGGCCGGATGTCGTCGATGCGGCGACGGCCGATGGCTGGTTCCGCCTGCTGCGCGCGTCGGTGCAGTGGGAGGCGCAGCAGCGGCCGATGTACGACCGGGTGGTGGCGGTGCCGCGGTTGCTGGCGTCGTACCGGCTGGATGCGCTGCCGCCTGAGCTGCCGCTCGACGCGATGCTCGCCGCCGTGCAGGGCCTGGCACCGGCGCCGTACAACACGGCGGGACTCAATCTGTATCGCGACGGCCGCGACAGCGTGGCGATGCATCACGACAAGCTGCACACGCTGGTGCCGGGACATCCGATCGCACTGCTGTCGCTGGGCGCGCCGCGGCGCATGAACATCCGGGCGAAGGCGGATGGCGCGAAGGCGCTGCCGGTCGAGCTGGCGCCGGGCAGCGTGCTGGCGATGAGCCATGCGTCGCAGCTGACCCACGAACATGGCATCCCCAAGACGACGCGCGCGCTCGGCGAGCGCATCAGCGTGGTGTTCCGGGTGCGGCCGGCGGCGCGGATGGAAGCCGGCCTGTACGGCACGCACTGGCAGGGGCCGCTGGAATAGCGGCCCTCCGGGTTGGATCTTGCCCGCCGCCATCCGCCGGAGGGCGCGACGTTTGCGGCCCGGGTCTACCCGCCCGGCAGCAACTGCATCGTGTGCACCGCGCTGCCGGGCAGGAACGGCGACGGGCGGCCTTGGGCCCAGTCTTCGTGGCCGGCGCCCCAGAATGGCGACAGCGGGTGCCCGCTCTGGCCGCCCGGCATGTGGGTGATGCCGTCCGCCTCGAAGCCGGGCGCGACGACCATGCGTTGCGAGGCGCCGAATCCGGGGCCCTGCACGCGGGGCATCATGCCGTCGCCGGGCAGTGGATCGGCTGGCATGCACAGGGCGCGCTTGCCGATCAGCGGAATCGCGCCGGCCAGCGGATGGCAGATCGCGGCGGTGTTGCGTTCGCCCCAGGTGCGTCCGGTCAGCGGTCCTTGTCCAGCGAACCCGTCGCGGACCTGACGCGCCGCATCCTCGAACAGCGCCAGCCAGCCGTCACCGGTCTCGACGCAGGCGCCGTTGCCGGCCTGCGGTGCGCAGGCGAAGCGGCGCGGCAGCAGGTGCGCGGGCCGCTGTTCGACCAGGGGCCAGGCGACGCCTTCGAAGTTGGGCAGGTCGGGCAGGGCGAAGTCGTCGCCGAGTGCGGCCTGTGCGGGTGCGGTCAGGCCGGCGGCGATGCGTTCGTGGACGGCGAGCCGCCATGCGCGGACCAGCCGGTAGCCGACGGAATCGATGCTGGCGTGGCCGCTCCACTGCGTGGCGGCGTCGGCGAGCGCGTGCAGGGCCGGCGCGGTATCGGTATCGGCCTGCTGCGCGATGTCGCCCAGCAGTTCCCACCAGCGCGTCATCAATACCGCGCGGTCGTCGAGCTGGATGTCGAGCAGGTCCTGCTCAGTGAAGCGTTCGCGGGCGAAGAGCGCGTTGCGGATCTGCTGCGCGCGGGCGCCGAGCGCGGCGCCGCCGTCGCCGATGCGATCGAAGTCCGCGCCATCGACGACGCGGCTGTTGGCGGTCCACAGGCGGTCGGCGGTCGGCGAGCGCAGCAGCGGGGAGCGGTCGGTGGCGATGGACCACGGCGCGCAGGCCGGCAGTGCCGCGGAGCCGCCCGGGTCCGTCGCCGCGTCGTCGGACGGTGGACGCGACACCCCGCGCCCGTCGCAGCCCGCGCTACGCACCGGAAGCGGGCCGACCAGGCGCCAGGCGATCTGGCCGCGGCGGTCGCCGACGAGCAGGTTCTGGGTGGGGATCGCGGCCCGGTCGGCGATGGCCAGTGCGTCGTCGAGGTCGCGGGCATGGGCCAGGTCGGCGAGGCCGAAGTCCAGCGCGCCGGGCAGATGCGCGACCCAGCGCAGCGCGAGCGCGCTGCCGTCGGGTTCCTCGTGCAGCACCGGCCCCCATTCGCTCTCGCGGACTTCGAGCGTTTCCGCATTGCCGCCGGCGACTTCGATACGCTCGCTGTGGCCGACCAGTGGGGTGCAGTCGCCCGTGCCCTGGGTTTCGCCCGTGCAGGGCCGCACGCGCTGCCAGTCGAGATAGTCGCCGTAGCTGTTGGTGAAGCCCCAGGCGACGTGGGTGTTGCTGCCGACGATGACCGCCGGCAGGCCGGGCAGGGTGAAGCCGGTGACGTCGACGCGGCCGCCGGGTGCACGCGCATCGGCATAGCGCAGCCGCGCACGGAACCAGATGTTGGGCGCGCGCAGGCCCAGGTGCATGTCGTCGGCGACGATCGCGCGGCCGTCGGTGAGCCGCCCCGACACCGCGAAATTGTTGCTGCCCCCCCTAAGATCGGTCGCCGCAGGCGACCCGCCGACGCCTCTCTCCCGCGATGCGGGAGAGAGGGGGACCACCTGCGGAGCAGGTGGTGGAGAGAGGGCAGCTCCCCAAGCCGCAGGCGACCCGCCGACGCTTTTCTCCCGCGATGCGGGAGAGAGGGGGACCACCTGCAGAGCAGGTGGTGGAGAGAGGGCAGCTCCCCAAGCCGCAGGCGACCCGCCGACGCCTTTCTCCCGCGCCGCGCGAGAGAGGGGCACCGTCTGCAACGCAGATGGTGGCGTGCGGACAAGGCCGGACGCATCGCCATCGTCCTGCGCCGCGGCCACTTCCACTTCCCCCACGCCCGCAACCACCCCCGGCAACACCCGCAGGTCCACCATCTCCGCGTCCGGCAGCACCGCGTCGCCCCGCGCCGCGCCGAACAGCGGCGCATCCCAGCTGCTGCCATCGTGCGTCAGCAGCGCGAACAGCGGCGTGGGCAGCTCGGCCCGGAGCCGATGCAGGGCCAGTTCGCGTGCGTTGCCGGCGTCCTGCAGGTCGAAGTACAGCGCATAGCCGGCCAGCGCCGAATCGGCGGCGGTCCACGGCTGCGGCTGCTGGCGCAGCAGCAGGTAGGGCCAGGGCCGCGTGCGCAGCGCCTCGCGGCCGGCGTTGACGCCATCGGTGTAGGCCTGCAACTGGGCCAGGCGCTCGCCGGCGACGGCTGCAAGGCTGTTCTCGACCCGCGCGCGCATGCGGTGGACGCGCTGCCTGCGGTCGGTCTCCAGGGCGCGCTCGCCGAGCAGCGCCGACAGCTCGCCGGCCGACATGCGACGCATCAGGTCCATCTCGAAATAGCGCTCCTGCGCGTGCACGTAGCCGAGCGCGCGCATCGCGTCGGTCTCGTTGTCGGCGTCGATGGTGACCACGCCCAGCGCGTCACGGGCGACGGTCGCCGGCGCGGACAGGCCGGGCAGGGCGAGCTCGCCATCGAGTTGCGGCAGGCTGCCGCGCAGCAGCCACCATGCGCCGAGCAGCGCCGCCAGCACGAGCACGACGATGGCGGCCAGCAGCCGCCGGATCCATTTGCGCATCGACACGTCCCCACCCGCGGCGGTTGCCCGGTTGCGGCCGATTATTCCACGGCTGTGTTGCCATGTACGCCGCGTGCGGCGCGTTCCGCGCATGCGTGCGTCACGTCGCAAGGCCCGCGCGCCGCGGCTGCGGGGGGCGCGCAGGTCGCGCGTCGATCGAAGGCCGTAGCGCGGTCGCAGCAGGCGCGCGCGAACCGCTCCCGGCCTCTCAGTTGCGCGCGTGCTCGGCCAGGCCCGACACCACCCCCAGCGAGGGGTCGCCCAGCACCACACGTGCTTCGGGGAAACGGGCGCGCGCGGCCGCCTGCACGTAGGGCGCGCCGGACATTCCGCCGGTCAGGAACAGGCTGTCGGGCGGCCGCGGCAGGTCGCCGCGGACCTCGTCGAGCAGCGCGCCGAGCTGGCCGAGGAAACGCGCGCTGGCGGTTTCGAGGTCGCCGCGGGTCGTGCGGACCTGCAGCGCCGGGTCGATGTAGTCGAGCACGTGCCCGGCCTCGTCGTGACGGCTCAGGCGCACCTTCATGTCCTCGACGCCGCGGTACAGCCGGGTCGTGCCGCCGTCCTGCTGCAGTGCCTGCAGGCGCGTGCCGTAGGGGTCTTCGACATCGCGGAAATCGCGCCTGTGGAAATCGCGCTGGCGCGGCATGTCCTGCACGGTCGCCGCCTCGACGAAGTGGTGTACCGGCGTGCGGGTGACGCCCTTGCCGAACAGCGGCATGAAATGCGCCAGACTCAGCGCCAGGTCGACGTCGGTGCCCCCGCCCGGCATGCCCCAGGCGCGATGCACGCGCGGCGCCGCATCGCCGCCGATCTCGGCCAGGGCGATGTCGCTGGTGCCGCCGCCGATGTCGACGACCAGCGTGGTCTGCCGCTGGCGGCTGATCGCGTGGTGGTGCAGCGCGGCCGCGGCGGGTTCCTCGAGGAACTGCACCGCATCGAAGCCCGCGATCGCAGCGGCCTCGCGCAGGATCGACAGCGCCTGTTCGCCGCCGGCATCGCCCATCGAACTGCGGAAGCGCACCGGCCGACCGAGCGTTGCCTCGCGTACCGGGGTGCCCAGCTGCTGGCTGGCGCTCAGGCGGATGTGCTCGAGGATGTGCGCGGCGATGCCGGTGATGGTCTGGCGCGCGCGCGGGTGCAGGTTGAAGCCGAGCATGGATTTCGGAGACTGCACGAGGTTGCCGGTGCCTTCCTCGAGGTAGCGTTCGATCGCCTCCTCGCCGAACACCGCGTCCTGCAGGTCTGCGGCCGAGGCCGCGGCATCGCGCATCTGCTGCTCCAGCCACTGGCGGCGCACGATGCGTACCGCATCGGCGTGCAGCTGCGCATCGCTGCGCGGCGCGATGCCGGCGCGGGTCTGTTCGCCCTTCATCGCCCGGACCAGGTCGGCGACTTCGCCTTCCATCGCCGTGGTCAGCTGGAAATCCGCCGGATCCGGCAGGGTGGTGGGGAAGAACACCGCGGTGCGGAACTGCGACTGGCCGCCGAAGCGGATGTGTTCGATCCGGTCGCCGATGCGCGCGGCCGCGGCGGAATAGCTGGTGCCGAAGTCGATGCCGATTTTCATGGAGAGCAGGCAGGCGGGCGGGTGGGCCGGGGAGTCTACGCGCCCGGCGGCAGCGCCGCAGGTGCTGCCGCTGGGCCGGCCCGGCCGGCAGTCCCGTCTGAGAATGCAAAAGTCTTGCATTCGCATCCGATCATGGCGGCGGGGGACTCGGCATACTGCGCGCATTCCACGCTGCAGCGAGCGCACCCATGAAAGGCCATCCCGAAGTCATCGACTACCTGAAGGAATTGCTGCGCGGCGAACTGGCCGCGCGCGACCAGTATTTCCTGCATTCGCGTCGCTACGAGGACCTGGGTCTGCAGGCCCTGTACGCGCGCATCAACCACGAGATGGAGGAGGAGACGCAGCATGCCGACGCGCTGCTGCGCCGCATCCTGTTCCTGGAAGGCGATCCGGACATGCGCCCGGATGCGTTCGAGCCGGGCAAGACGGTCGAGGAGATGCTGCGCAAGGATCTGGACCTGGAATACAAGGTCCGCGCGAACCTCGCCAAGGGCATCGCGCTGTGCGAGAAGCACGGCGATTTCGTCAGCCGCGAAGTGCTGGTGACCCAGCTGGCCGACACCGAGGAAGACCATACCTACTGGCTGGAGAAGCAGCTGCGCCTGATCCGGATGATCGGGCTGGAGAACTACCAGCAGAGCCGGATGGGCGACGCCGAGGGGACCCACGCCGGCGTGGGCTAGGGCAATCAACCGCGCCGTTGGACCCGCCACACGCCGGTCGACAGCGCGGTCACGCCGTCGGCGACGAAGCCCGGCTCATGTTCGAGGATGTCGCAGGTGTCCAGCAGGTCCACCCGCCAGTCGCGGTCGAGCAGCGCGTGCACCTGCTCGCCGTCGACCGAAAACGGCGGGCCGGATTTCTGGTGCTGGGGATACGCCAGCGTGACCAGCAGGCCACGGCAGCCGGCCGGCATGCGATGCCAGGCGGTTGCGGCATAGGTCGCGCGCAGCGCGGGCGGCAGTGCGATCAGCGCGGCGCGGTCGTAGATGCCGGCGCAGCCGGCCAGCAGCGCGGCATCGAGTGCGAACGCATTGCCGCGGATCAGCTCGAACGGGCCGGCGACGAAATGCGTGCCGGCGGCGGTGTCGTGGCAGGTGGGCACCAGGCCGCGCTCGTCGAAGAACTGGCGGATCGCCAGTTCCGACAGCTCCACGCCGAGCACCCGGTGACCCTGTTCGGCCAGCCAGGCCATGTCCAGCGACTTGCCGCACAGTGGCACGAACACGCGTGCGTCGCTGGCCAGCGCCAGCGCGGGCCAGTGCTTGCACAGCAGCGGCAGCGGCCTGTCCTGGTGGAAGCCGATGCGGCCGCTGCCCCAGCGTTCATGCCAGAACGCGGCGTCCATCGCCCGACCTCCAGACCTTCGCCTGCCTGCCGCGCGCCGGCGTCGACGATGGCCAAGGCGCCACCGTGCGTCCGGTTGGCGAATCACTCAACATCGAGGCCCTCCACCTTCTGCCAGCCGCGCGGCAGCAGGCCGCCGCGGCTGGCGCGCGCGCCCAGGTACGGTTCCAGATCCCGGAACGACAGGGTCATCGTGCGGGCGCCGGACCTCACCAGCAATGCGCTGCCGGGCGACACGACGGCGACGGCGACCACGTGCTCGGTGCCGCGCTTGGCCTTGGGGATCTCGATGATCTTGTTGCCCTTGCCCTTGTCGAGTTCCGGCAGCTCGCCGACCGGGAACACCAGCAGATGGCCGGCACTGGTGACGACGACCAGCCGGTCGGCGTCGACGTCGCGCACGGCGGCGGGCTGCAGCACGCCCGCGCCCGGCGACAGCGTCAGCATCGCCTTGCCGGCCTTCTGTCGGCCGGTCAGGTTCTCGAAGCGGGTCACGAAGCCGTAGCCGTGCGAGGACGCCAGCACGAAGCGGCTGTCGTTGTCGCCGGTCGCCAGCGCCTGGAACGCGGCGCCGGCTGCCGGCGAGAAGCGGCCGGTCAGCGGTTCGCCGTTGCCGCGCGCCGACGGCAGCGAATGCGCGATCGTCGAATAGCTGCGGCCGTTGCTGTCCAAGAACGCGACCTGCTGGGTGCTGCGCCCGCGCGCGAATGCCAGCAGGCGGTCGCCGTCACGGTAGTTCATCCCCGCCGGGTCCACGTCGTGGCCCTTGGCCGCGCGCACCCAGCCCTTTTCGCTGACCACGACCGTCACCGGCTCGCTGGGCACCAGGTCGGTCTCGGCCAGCGCCTGCGCGGCGCCGCGCACGACCAGCGGCGAGCGGCGCGCGTCGCCGTACTTCTTGGCATCGGCCAGCAGTTCGTCCTTGACCAGCTTCTTCAGCCTGGCCTTGCTGCCGAGCGTGGCGATCAGGCGGTCGCGCTCGCTTTCCAGCTCGGCCTGTTCGCCGCGGATCTTCATTTCCTCCAGCCGCGCGAGCTGGCGCAGGCGGGTCTCGAGGATGTAGTCGACCTGTTCGTCGCTGAGCCCGAAGCGCGCCTGCAGCACCGGCCGCGGCTCGTCCTCGGTGCGGATGATGCGGATCACCTCGTCGAGGTTGAGGAACGCGACCAGCAGGCCGTCGAGCAGGTGCAGGCGGCGCTCGACCTTCTCCAGCCGGTGGGTCAGGCGGCGGGTGACCGTGTCGGTGCGGAACTGCAGCCATTCGGACAGCAGCATCCTCAGGTTCTTGACCTGCGGGCGGCCGTCGAGCCCGATCACGTTGAGGTTGACCCGGTAGCTCTTCTCCAGGTCCGTCGTCGCGAACAGGTGCCCCATCAACTGGTCGGCGTCGACGCGGCTGGATCGCGGCACCAGCACCACCCGCACCGGGTTGGCGTGGTCGGACTCGTCGCGGATGTCCTCCAGCCACGGCAGCTTCTTGGCGCGCATCTGCGCGGCGATCTGCTCGATGACCTTGCTCGGGCTGACCTGGTAGGGCAGCGCGGTGACGACGATGTTGCCGCCTTCCTTCGCGAACGTCGCGCGGGCGCGCACGCCGCCGTGGCCGGTCTCGTAGATCGACAGCAGGTCGGCGGCGGGGGTGATGATCTCGGCACTGGTCGGGTAGTCCGGGCCGCGCACGTGCTCGCACAGGTCGCGCACGCTCGCGTCCGGGTCGTCGAGCAGGCGCACGCAGGCGCTGACGATCTCGCCGAGGTTGTGCGGCGGCACGTCGGTGGCCATGCCCACGGCGATGCCGGTGGTGCCGTTGAGCAGCAGGTGCGGCAGGCGCGCGGGCAGCCACGACGGTTCCTCCAGGGTGCCGTCGAAGTTGGCGGTCCAGTCGACGGTGCCGTGGCCCAGTTCGGCCAGCAGCACCTCGGCCAGCGGGGTCATCTTCGACTCGGTGTAGCGCATCGCCGCGAACGACTTGGGGTCGTCGCTGGAACCGAAGTTGCCCTGGCCGTCGATCAGCGGATAGCGGTACGAGAACGGCTGTGCCATCAGCACCAGCGCCTCGTAGCAGGCGCTGTCGCCATGCGGGTGGTACTTGCCGATCACGTCGCCGACGGTGCGCGCGGACTTCTTCGGCTTCGCCGCCGCGCCCAGGCCCAGCTCGCTCATGGCGTAGATGATGCGGCGCTGCACCGGCTTCAGGCCGTCGCCGATGAAGGGCAGGGCGCGGTCGAGCACCACGTACATCGAATAGTCGAGGTAGGCGCGCTCGGCGAATTCGCGCAGCGGCAGCTGCTCGAAGCCGTGGAAGGTGGGACGGACGGTTTCGGTCATCAGAAGGCGGGGGCGGGATCAGGGTCGGCCGATCATTTTAGGGGTTAATGCCGCCGCGGGCGCCGATGGCGTGTGACGCATTCCCACCCCGGTCGCGCGTTTGCCGGCGACGGCGAGACCAGGGGCCATCCCCGGCGTGCGGCACCGCGCCGCAGGCGGGGTATGATGCGGGCGTCATGGATACGAAACCGCGCCAGCGTCCATCGATTCCGCAGCCCGTCGGCGGGCAGGGACCGCGCGCGGCGATGAGCGGCGGCGCAAGGCGCGGCCCGCATCCGGGCTGCCGGGACTGCCAGACCCGCGACCTGGCGATCTGCGCCGCACTGCCGTTCGAGTACACCCGCGACCTGGAGGACGTTGCCGGCGAGATCCGGGTCCCGGCCGGCACCACGCTGGTGCACGAGGGCGCGCCGCGGCGCGAGGTCTACACTCTGACCCACGGCATGCTGCGGCGCGTGCGCCTGCTGCCCGACGGCCGCCGGCTGGTCGCCAGCTTCCTTATGCCGGGCGACTTCATCGGGTTCAGCGGCGCGCCGCTGTACCGGCACACGATCGAGGCGATCACCGACAGCGAACTGTGCGTGTTCTCGATGCAGGACATGCGGCGGCTGTGCACCCGCCATCCCGAACTGGAGTCGGGGATGCTGGCCCAGGCCTGCACCGAACTGGACGCCACCCGCGCCAGCCTGATGCTGCTGGCGCGGCTGGGGCCGGCCGAACGGCTGGCCGGGTTCCTCGTCGACATGGCCGAGCGCCAGCACCGCCGCGGCGGCTGCGTGGACCACGTCGACCTGCCGATGACCCGGGCCGACATCGCCGACCATCTCGGGCTGACGATCGAAACCGTCAGCCGCAGTTTCACCAAACTGCGCGCCGCCCAGGCGGTCGCGTTCGACGACCCGCGCCGGATCGACCTGGTCGACCTGGCCGCGCTGCGGGCTGCAGCCGGGCTCTAGCCGTCTGCGGCCTGCCGGCCTGCGAGGGGTCTGGCGCGCCTGTGCGTGGTATCGCCGGGCAGGACGTTGGGCGGACGGTCTTTGTCGCATGCGCCCGCCGCCGGCCGCATTGATCCTGATCAATGCGGCGCCGGCCCCGCAGGCAGACCATTCACACATGACCCCAGCCTGGCCGAACCGCCCATGATCGACATGAATGTCGTCGAACTGTCCCGCCTGCAGTTCGCATTGACCGCGATGTACCACTTCCTCTTCGTCCCGCTGACCCTGGGACTGTCGCTGCTGATGGCGATCATGGAGAGCGTCTACGTGATGACCGGACGCGACGTCTGGCGACGCATGACCTTGTTCTGGGGCGTGCTGTTCGGCATCAACTTCGCGATGGGCGTGGCCACCGGCATCGTCATGGAGTTCCAGTTCGGCATGAACTGGGCCTACTACAGCCATTACGTCGGCGACATCTTCGGCGCCCCGCTGGCGATCGAGGGCCTGATGGCGTTCTTCCTCGAGGCGACCTTCATCGGCCTGTTCTTCTTCGGCTGGAAGCGGCTGTCGAAGGTCCAGCACCTGATGGTGACCTGGCTGGTCGCGCTGGGCGCGAACTTCTCGGCGCTGTGGATCCTGGTCGCCAACGGCTGGATGCAGAACCCGGTCGGCGCGATCTTCAATCCCGACACGATGCGCATGGAGGTCGTCGACTTCGTCGCGGTGATCTTCAATCCCGTCGCCCAGGCCAAGTTCGTGCACACCGTCAGCGCGGGCTACGTCACCGGCGCGATCTTCGTCATGTCGATCAGCGCGCTGTACCTGCTGCGCGGCAAGCACAAGGACATCGCCCGCCGCTCGATCGCGGTCGCGGCCAGCTTCGGCCTGGCCTCGGCGCTGAGCGTGGTGGTGCTGGGCGACGAGAGCGGCTACGCGGCCACCGAGCACCAGAAGATGAAGCTCGCCGCGATCGAGGGCATGTGGCACACCGAGCAGGCGCCCGCGCCGTTCACCGTGTTCGGCCTGCCCGACCAGGCGGAGCAGCGCAACCGCTTCGAGGTCAAGATCCCGTGGCTGATGGGCGTGATCGCCACCCGCTCGCTGCACACCGAGATCCCCGGCATCCTCGACCTGGTCGAGCGCGCCGAACACCGCATCCGCGGCGGCCAGCTGGCCTATGCGGCGCTGGAACTGCTGCGCGAGGACCGCGACAACGTCGAGGCCCGCGACGTGTTCGAGCGCCACTGGCAGGATCTCGGCCACGGCCTGCTGCTCAAGCGCTACCGCGACGACATCACCGAGGCGACCGAGGAGGAGATCTCCATGGCCGCGCTCGACACCGTGCCGCGGGTCGCGCCGCTGTTCTGGACCTTCCGGGTCATGGCCGGCATCGGCTTCTACCTGATCGCGTTCTTCATCGTCGCCTTCTGGCTGGTCACCACCGGCAGGCTGGAGCAGAAGCGCTGGTTCCTGTGGGCGGCGCTGTGGAGCCTGCCGCTGCCGTGGATCGCCAGCGAATGCGGCTGGTTCGTCGCCGAGTACGGCCGCCAGCCGTGGGTGGTCGAGGGCGTGCTGCCGACCTTCTACGCGGCCTCTGGCCTGGCGCTGCGCGACATCCTGATCTCGCTGGCCGGTTTCGTCGCCATCTACACGGGCCTGGCGATCGTCGAGGTCAAGCTGATGATCAACGCGATCCGCAAGGGACCCGACAAGCTGGCCCCGCCGGAACACGACGAGACCCCGGCCGCCATCGATGACGTGGCGCCCGACATCGACGCGCTCGACTCCGCACCCGCACCCCGCGGCTGACGCCCGGCCCCGACACGATCAAGGATTCCCCATGGATTTCATTCCCCTCGACTACGCGACGCTGCGACTGATCTGGTGGCTGCTGCTGGGCGTGCTGCTGATCGGCTTCGCGGTCATGGACGGCTTCGACCTCGGCGTCGGCACGCTGCTCCCCTTCGTGGCCAGGACCGACGTCGAGCGCCGCATCGTCGTCAATACCATCGGCCCGGTCTGGGAGGGCAACCAGGTGTGGCTGATCCTGGGCGGTGGCGCGATCTTCGCCGCGTTCCCGCCGCTGTACGCGGTCAGCTTCTCCGGTTTCTACCTGGCGATGTTCGTGATCCTGTTCGCGCTGATCCTGCGGCCGGTCGGCTTCAAGTTCCGCGGCAAGGTCGAGAACACTCGCTGGAAGGAGACCTGGGACTGGGCGCTGTTCATCGGCGGCGCGGTGCCGGCGCTGATCTTCGGCGTCGCGGTCGGCAACGTGCTGCTGGGCGTGCCGTTCCACTTCACGCCCGAACTGCGCCCGGTCTACACCGGCGGCTTTTTCGGCCTGCTGACGCCGTTCGCGCTGCTGTCGGGCCTGGTCAGCGTCAGCCTGCTGGTCGCGCACGGCGCGGCGATGCTGGTGATCAAGACCGACGGCCCGATCGCCGACCGCTCGGCCCGCTACGGCAGCATCGCCGCGATCCTCGGCGCGGTGCTGTTCGCGGCCGCCGGCGTGTGGATCGCCACCGGCATCCACGGCTTCCGCGTGGATTCGGTCATCGACGGCGCGTTCGCGTCCAACCCGCTGCACAAGTCGGTCAGCAGCGCGCCGGGCCTGTGGATGGCCAACTACCGCGAGATGCCGTGGACGATCATCGCCCCGGTGCTCGGCATCGCCGGCGCCTTGGCCTCGGCGGTACTGCTGCGCATGCGTCGCGGCGGCCTGGCCTTCATCGCCTCCGGCGCGTCGCTGGCCGGCGTGATCCTGACGGTGGGCTTTGCGATCTTCCCGTTCCTGCTGCCGTCCTCCAGCGTGCCCGATGCCGGTTTGACGCTGTGGGATGCGTCCAGCAGCCAGCTGACGCTGTGGATCATGCTGCTGTGCACGATCGTGTTCCTGCCGATCATCCTCGCCTACACCACCTGGGTGTTCCGCGTGCTGCGCGGCAAGGTGACCGAGGCCAGCGTCACCGACACCCACAACGCCTACTGAGCCGATTTCCCATCCATTCCATCCGGGGGCCGCGGCCCCCGCAAGAAGGAGTACATCATCATGTGGTATTTCGCCTGGATCCTCGGCGTCGGACTCGCCGCCACCTTCGCGATCCTCAACGGCATGTGGTTCGAGGTGCGCGAGCAGCGCCGCGAGGAAGCATCCCGCGACGCCGACTGAGCACGCCGCGGCAACAGACAAAGCTCGGGGAAGGAGCGGGACCCGCGTAGCGATACGCGGGTCCTTTTTTTTGCCGGTTCCCGGGTGCAATCGTAGGTCGGGGCAACGGCCCCGACGCCGGGAACTCGATACGTCGCGAACCCGGACGCCGCGCGCGTCGGCCGCGTGGGGCCGACCTACACAAGAGCAGGGCGGCGGTTTTTCTCTATCCGCCATGGATGGCGGACACAAAAAACCGTCTGGAATGGTTTTTGACATCGCGCCAGCGATGGCCCGAAGGGTGGCCGCCACGGATGGCGGACACAAAAAAACCCGCACTCGGCGGGTTGTTTGTCGCTGCTGGTAAGTCAACGATGACCTGGTGCCCAGGAGAGGACTCGAACCTCCACGGAGTTGCCCCCGCTAGCACCTGAAGCTAGTGCGTCTACCAATTCCGCCACCTGGGCAGGTCAGGGCGGGAATTTTGCGGTGTGGCCCCGTCGCTGTCAATGCATTGCCTGCGATGCGGCCGCGGGATCGAAGACGGCCCTGCCGTCCTTCGCCGATTCCAGGCAGCCTCGGTCGCAGGTCGGGGCAACGCCCCCGATGCCGGGCGTTCCGGGCAGGCGAGTCACACGGCAGCTCGCGGATCCGGAACGCCGTGCACGTCGGCCGCGTGGGGCCGACCTACGCTCGGTTATCGGTGAAGAAACGAAAAATCGCAGGGCGCGATTTTTCGACGGCGCGGCGCGTTGGCCCCTCGGGTGTCCGCCATGGATGGCGGGCACAAAAAACCGTCTGGAACGGTTTTTGACAACGCACTGCGTTGGCCCTTCGGGTGTCCGCCACGGATGGCGGACACAAAAAAACCCGCGATCCGCGGGTTCGATGTCCGCCGCTGGTAAGGCGGCGATGACCTGGTGCCCAGGAGAGGACTCGAACCTCCACGGAGTTGCCCCCGCTAGCACCTGAAGCTAGTGCGTCTACCAATTCCGCCACCTGGGCAGGTCAGGGCGCGTATGTTGTCGATGCGCCGCGGCCTTGTCAACGCATTTTCGCGTCCGTATCGACGCGGCCTTGGCGGGCGGGGTGTACCATGCCGCCAATGGCAAAACCTCCCAGCAAGCGCGGCGGCAGCCGCGGTTCCGGCAGTCCCGGAAAGCCCGGCGCGCAGCGTGACGCGACCGGCGTCAAATCCCGCACCCAGAAGCCCCAGGCCGCGACGCCGCCGTGGATGCCCGATCCGGGCCTCGCGCGCGCGGTCAGCTCCGGCCGGCCGCGGCAACCCGCCGACGACCGGCCGCCGGCCGCGCGCAGGCCGGCCGCAGCCGGGCAGGGCATCGACGACCCGTTCGCGGGCCGCGAGGCCGCGCGCTACGAGAATCCGATCGCCAGCCGCGAGGCCATCCTGCAGCTGCTGTCGGATGCGCCCGGCCCGCAGACCGCCGAGGCCCTGGCCGAGCAGCTGGGGCTGACCGATCCCGTGCGGGCCGAGGCGCTGGGCAAGCGCCTGGCGGCGATGCTGCGCGACGGCCAGCTGCTGCAGAACCGCCGTGGCGGTCTGGTGCCGGCCAAGCGCCTGGACCTGATCCCGGGCACCGTCATCGCCAATCCGGAAGGCTTCGGCTTCCTGCGTCCGGACAGCGGCAGCGGCGACGACCTGTTCCTGCCGCCGTCGGAAATGCGCAAGGTCATGCACGGCGACCGGGCGATGGCGAGCCTGACCGACGTCGATCGCCGCGGCCGCCGCGCCGGCGTTATCGTCGAGGTGCTGGAGCGCCGCACGACGCGGCTGATCGGCCGCTTCTCGCTGGAGTCCGGCATCAGCTTCGTCGTGCCCGACGACCGCCGCATCCAGCGCAACGTGCAGGTGCCGACCGACGCGCGCCTGGAGGCGCAGAACGGCCAGCTGGTGGTCTGCGAGATCGTCGCGCCCGGCGACAGCCACCGCCCGCCGATCGGCAAGGTGCTGGCGGTGCTGGGCGATGCGCTGACCCCGTCGCTGGTGGTCGAGGCCGCGATCCACGGCCACGACCTGCCGCACGAGTTCCCGCCGGCCGCGCTCGACGAGGCCGCGGCGGTGCCGCTGGTGGTCGAGGAGCGCATGCTCGGCGGCCGCGTCGACCTGCGCGCGCTGCCGCTGGTGACGATCGACGGCGAGGACGCCAAGGACTTCGACGACGCGGTCTGGTGCGAGCCCAACGCTGACGGCTTCCGCCTGGTGGTCGCGATCGCCGACGTCTCGAACTACGTGCGCCCCGGCACGCCGCTCGACGACGAGGCCCAGCTGCGCGCGACCAGCGTGTACTTCCCCGGCTTCGTCGTGCCGATGCTGCCCGAGACGCTGTCCAACGGCATCTGTTCGCTGATGCCGAAGGTCGACCGCATGTGCTTCGTCTGCGACATGCAGGTCGGGCGTGACGGCGAGGTCTCCGGCGCGAAGTTCTACGAGGCGGTGATGAACTCGCATGCGCGCCTGACCTATACCCAGGTCTGGCAGGCGGTGGGCGAGGACGACGCCGATGCGCGCGCGCTGATCGGTGCGCAGCTGCCGCAGGTCGAGCGCCTGCACCAGCTCTACCAGATCCTCGCCAGGGCGCGCAGCCGGCGCGGCGCGATCGAGTTCGAGTCGTCCGAGGTCCGCTTCGTGCTGGACAACCGCGGCGAGGTCACCCAGGCCGGCATGCTCCAGCGCAACGACGCGCACAAGCTGATCGAGGAGTGCATGATCGCCGCCAACGTGCAGGCGGCGCGCTTCCTGCTCGCGGCCGGCGTGCCCGCGCCGTACCGCATCCACGACAAGCCGCCGGAGTCGAAGTACAACGACCTGCTGGAGTTCCTCAAGGAATTCAACCTGCGCATGCCCGGCTGGGGGCGGGTGCAGCCGAAGGACTTCACGACGCTGCTGAAGAAGATCCGCGAGCGGCCCGATGCGACGCTGCTCGAATCGGTGCTGCTGCGCAGCCAGAGCCAGGCGGTGTACTCGACCGAGAACATTGGCCATTTCGGCCTGGCGCTCGATGCGTATGCACATTTCACCTCGCCGATCCGCCGCTATCCCGACCTGCTGGTGCACCGCGCGATCAAGCACGTGCTGTCCGGCAAGCCGCTGACCGCGTTCCAGTACACCCCGCGCGAGATGGCCAGCCTGGCGCTGCAGTGCTCGGAGCGCGAACGCCGCGCCGACGAGGCCGAGCGCGAGGTCGACGAGCGTTACCGCGCCGCATGGATGGAGCAGCACGTCGGCGGCCAGTTCGACGGCGTCATCAGCGGCGTCACCAGCTTCGGCCTGTTCGTCGAGCTGGACCAGTCGAAGGTCAACGGCCTGGTCCACGTGACCCAGCTGCCGAACGACTTCTACCACTTCGACCCGATCCGGCGGCTGCTGGCGGGCGAGCGTGCCGGGCGCGAATACCGCCTCGGCGACCGCGTGCGCATCATCGTGCTCAAGGCCAGCCTGGAGGATCGCAAGATCGACTTCCGGCTGGTCGACGCCGACGGGCGCGACCCGGGCGCGCCGCCGCCGCTGCCGCCACGCGGCAAGCCGGCCCGGCGGACCAAGCAGTCGTACTAGTCGGACTGCCGGCCCCGGAACGGGGCCGGAACCCGGGTGCCGGCGCCGTCGTGTATTCCAATCCCCATTCCCGAATCCCCAATCCCCTCGCATGAGCAACAAACAGAACCAGTGGATCGTCGGCATCAATGCCGTGGCCGCGGCCGTCGAGCACGACGCCGACAACGTCCGCGAGGTGCTGCTCGAGGCGGGCGCGAAGAACCCGCGCATCGCCGAGATCGAATCCAGTGCCCGGCGCCGCGACATCGACGTGCGCCGGGTCAACCAGCAGGCCCTCGACGGCGTCGCCGGCGGGCTGCGCCACCAGGGCGCCGTCGCGCGCTATGCCGCGGCCAGGACCTGGGACGAGAACGAACTCGAAGGCCTGGTCGAGGCCGCCGGCGGCAAGGCCCTGCTGCTGGTGCTCGACGGCGTGCAGGACCCGCACAACCTCGGCGCCTGCCTGCGCAGCGCCGCGGCCGCCGGCGTCACCGCGGTGCTGATTCCCAAGGACAAGGCGGTGCAGGTCAACGCGACCGTGCGCAAGACCTCGGCCGGCGCCGCCGACAGCGTGCCGGTGGTGCGCGTGACCAACCTCTCGCGCAGCCTGCGCGACCTGCAGAAGCTCGGCGTGTGGATCTACGGGCTGGCCGGCGAGGCCACCACCTCGCTGTACGCCACCGACCTGCGCGGCAACGTCGCCCTGGTGCTCGGCGGCGAGGCCGACGGCCTGCGCCGGCTCACCCGCGAGCACTGCGACGGACTGGTGACGATCCCGATGCCCGGCGCCGATGCCGCGGCGGGTGTCGAGAGCCTCAACGTGTCGGTCGCGGCCGGGGTCACCCTGTTCGAGGCGGTGCGCCAGCGCCTGAACTGAGCCCGGTATCGTCCCCGGTGCCGCAAGGAACCCGCCGTTCGCGCAGTGCGCATGACGGGTGGCCGAACGCGGGTTACATCCGGGTCATCCAGGCCAGCGGCGATCGGCGAGAATCGTCCGCAGGAAGCGGGGACGACCCCGCCGCTCCATCTTCATCCGGGGACGGCCCCATCGCAGCGATGGAGGTTCTTGCGCATGTCCTGGTCCATTCTCGTGCTCGCCGGCCTGTTCGAAGTCGGCTGGGCGATCGGCCTGAAGTACACCGAAGGCTTCACCCGCCTGTGGCCGACGCTCGGCACGGTCGCGGCGATGGCGATCAGCGTCGGCCTGCTCGGGGTCGCGATGAAGACGCTGCCGGTCGGCACCGCCTACGCGATCTGGGTCGGCATCGGTGCCGTCGGTACCGTGATCCTGGGCATCGTGCTGCTGGGCGATCCGGCCAGTCCCGGCCGCCTGGTGAGCCTTGCGCTGATCGTCGCCGGGCTCATCGGCCTGAAGCTGGCGTCGGCCTGAGATCGGGCTTGCAGGAGGGATCGGGACCTCGATCCCTGTTTCCGCGGCGTGTCGGCCGCCGCGCGTCGGGGGCATGGGCCCGGGCTACGGCTCGCGGCGGCCTGACAGCGTCGTAGCCCGGGCCAACGCGCCCGACGCACCGGCGCTGGATCATTCCGATGCTGCGACAGGCGACGCGGCATGCACCGCCGGCGCCGGCCATGCGTTGGCGATGCGGCAGAACAGCCGCGCGGTCTGCTCGGTGTCGTACAGCGCGGAATGCGCCTGTTCCTGGTCCCATGCGAAGCCCGCGGCCTGCATGGCGCGGGCGAGCACGGTCTGGCCGTAGGCGACGCCGGCGAGCGTCACCGTGTCGAACACGCTGAAAGGGTGGAACGGGTTGCGCTTGTGGCCGCTGCGGGCGACCGCGGCGTTGACGAAGCCGAGGTCGAAGTGGGCGTTATGGCCGACCAGGATCGCGCGCTGGCAGTTGTGGCGGCGCACCGCCAGCCGGACCGCGGCGAAGATGTGTTCCAGCGCTTCGCGCTCCGGCTTCGCCATCCGGAACGGATGGTGGATGTCGATGCCGGTGACCTCCAGCGACTGGGGATCGATCTCGGTGCCATCGGCCGGGATCACGTGCGCATGCACCGAGGGGCCGAGCACGAGCTGGCCGGCCTCGTCGAGATCCAGCGGGACCGCGGCGATTTCCAGCAGGGCATGCCGGTCGGCGTCGAAACCGCCGGTCTCGACATCGACCACGACCGGCAGGAAACCGCGGAATCGCTTGGACATGGGCGTGGGCGCGGTGACGGCGCCCGCTGCTGCAACATCGTTCATGCGCGCAAGCCTAGCAGAGGGGGATGTCGCGACAGCCGGGCCGGACCTGCCGTCCCGTCACGGGAAGCAGGTCCCTCGCGGCGCCCGGACGACCCGGCAAGGGGCGCGTCAGCGCGGCTTCGGCGGGCCGCGACGCGGACCGCCCGGGCCACCCGGGCCGCCGGCGCGGAAGCCGCCGGGCTTGCCGTGCGGCTTGCCCGCGAACGGCCGCTTGCCGCGCGATGGCGCTGCGTTCATGTCCGCCTCCTCGGCGCGACGCATGCGGATCTGCTGGCCCGCGACGCGCACCTTCTTCAGGTGTTCGAGCAGTTCGCGCGGCATGCCTTCGGGCAGGTCGACCAGGCTGTAGTCGTCGCGGATGTCGATGCGACCGATGTACCTGCTTTCCAGGTCGGCCTCGTTGGCGATCGCGCCGACGATGTTGCCCGGCTGCACGCCGTGCACGTAGCCGACCTCGATGCGGAAGGTCTCCATGCCCACGTCGGCCTCGCGCGGGCCGCTGTCGGCGCGCGGCGGACGCGGCTCGCGCGGTTCGCGCGCGGCGCGCGAGGCCTCGCGGCCGCCGGGGCGCTCGGCGGATTCGCGCTCGAACGCAGGCTTCTCCGGCTTGCGCGGCGGATCGAGCAGCAGCGGCGTGTCGCCCTGGACGATCTTGGCCAGGGCCGCGGCGATCTCGGCGGCCGGCACGTTGTGCTCGCGCTCGTAGCGCTCGACCAGGTCGCGGAACAGTCCCAGCTCGCTGCTTTCCAGCGCGGCGGTGATCTTCTCCAGGAAACGGCCGACCCGGCGCTCGTTGACGGTCTCCACGCTCGGCAGCTGCATCTGCTCGATCTTCTGCCGGGTCGCGCGCTCGATCGCGCCGAGCATGCCGCGTTCGCGCGGGGCGACGAACAGGATCGCCTCGCCGCTGCGCCCGGCGCGGCCGGTGCGGCCGATGCGGTGCACGTAGCTTTCGGTGTCGTAGGGGATGTCGTAGTTCAGCACGTGGCTGATGCGGTCCACGTCGAGGCCGCGCGCGGCGACGTCGGTGGCCACCAGCACGTCGATGCGGCCGTCCTTGAGCTGCTGGATCGTGCGTTCGCGCTGCTTCTGGTCGAGGTCGCCGTTGATCGCCGCGGCGGACAGCCCGCGCGCCGACAGCTTCTCGGCCAGCTCCTCGGTCGCCAGCTTGGTGCGGGCGAAGATGATCATCGCGTCGAAGGGCTCGGCCTCGAGGATCCGGGTCAGCGCGTCGAGCTTGTTGACGCCGCTGACCATCCAGTAGCGCTGGCGGATGTTGGCCGCGGTGGTCGTGGTCGCCTTGATCGCGATCTCGACCGGATCCTTGAGGTAGGTCTGGGCGATGCGCCGGATCTGGGTCGGCATCGTCGCCGAGAACAGCGCGACCTGGCGCGTCTCCGGGGTCTTCTTCAGCACCGCCTCGACATCGTCGATGAAGCCCATCCGCAGCATCTCGTCGGCCTCGTCGAGTACCAGGCAGCGCAGTTCCGACAGGTCCAGCGAGCCGCGCTCGAGGTGGTCGATGACCCGGCCCGGCGTGCCGACGATCACCTGCACGCCGCGCTTGAGCGCCGAGAGCTGCTGCGCATAGCCCTGGCCGCCGTAGATCGGCAACACGTGGAAGCCGGGCATGAAGGCGGCATACTTGTGGAAGGCCTCGGCGACCTGGATCGCCAGTTCGCGCGTCGGCGCCAGCACCAGCGCCTGCGGCTTCCTCGCGGCCGGATCGATCTGCGCCAGCACCGGCAGCGCGAACGCGGCGGTCTTGCCGGTGCCGGTCTGGGCCTGGCCGAGCACGTCGCGGCCGGCGAGCAGCGGCGGGATGGTCGCGGCCTGGATCGGCGACGGCGACTCGTAGCCGACCGCCGCGAGCGCGCGCAGCAGCGTCTCGGGCAGGGCGAGGTCGGTGAATTTGATCGAATCTGCGGCTGGAATGGGCGTCTCGGCGCTCATGGTGCTGGCTCGGTAGCGCCGGCGCGGCGCCGGTCGGGGAACCGCATAGTGTAATCCACCGCCGTGCTGCACTGCGGCATCGGCTGCCTGTGGTGCCGTTGCCGATGGCTGCGATTCACGTCCGCGGGGCGGTTGCAGCGCAGGATGGTGGCCGGCGAGATGCATCGATGACGCATGGCACCTTCCGCGCGGAGGCTGCGGTCGTCGAACATGGCCGCACGCCTTTTACCGACGGGACGACGATGATCAAGGTCCACCATCTGAACAATTCCCGCTCGCAGCGGGTCCTGTGGCTGCTCGAAGAACTGGGCCAGCCCTACGAGGTGATCCGCTACGAGCGCGATGCGAAGACGATGCTGGCGCCGCGGGCGCTGCGCGACGTGCACCCGCTGGGCAAGTCGCCGGTGGTCGAGCTCGACGGGCAGGTGCTGGTCGAATCCGGTGCGATCGTCGAGACGCTGGCCGAGCGCTTCGACACGGCATTCGCGCTGTCGCCGCCGCCCCTGCCGCAGGACGCGTCCGAGCGCATCCGCTACCGCACCTGGCTGCATTACGCCGAAGGCTCGCTGATGCCGCCGCTGCTGTTGGCCCTGGTGCTGGGCCGCATCCGCAGCGCGCCGGTGCCATTCTTCGTCAGGCCGGTGGCGCGCGGCATCGCCGACCGGACCATGACGGCCTTCGTCGGGCCGCAGCTGGCGACGCACCTGGGCCACGTCGAGAACGCGCTCGGCCAGCATCCCTGGTTTGCCGGCGATCGTTTCACCGCCGCCGACATCCAGATGAGTTTCCCGCTGGAGGCCGCGCTGGCGCGCGCACCGGACCATGTCGGCCCGAACATCCGCGCCTTCGTCGGCCGGATCCAGGCGCGGGCGGCCTACCAGCGCGCGCTGGCGGCCGGTGGGCCCTACGCGCTGGCCGGCTGATGCACGTCGTCGATACGCTGCCTGCGCCGCGGTTCGACAACCGCTTCGTCCGTGAACTGCCGGGCGATGCCGAGACCGGCCCGCGCCGCCGCCAGGTCGAGGGCGCGCTGTGGTCGGCGGTCGCGCCGACGCCGGTCGCGGCGCCGCAGCTGATCGCGCATTCGGCGGAAATGGCCGGGGCGCTGGGTTTCGATGCGGCAGCGGTGGCGTCGCCGGCGTTCGCCGAAGTGTTCGGTGGCAACGCGCTGCTGCCCGGCATGCAGCCATTCGCGACCAACTACGGCGGCCACCAGTTCGGATACTGGGCCGGACAGCTCGGGGACGGCCGTGCGATCTCGCTGGGCGAAGCGGTCGCGGCCGATGGCCGGCGCTGGGAACTGCAGCTCAAGGGCGCCGGTCCGACACCGTATTCGCGCACCGCGGACGGCCGCGCGGTGCTGCGCTCGTCGGTGCGCGAGTTCCTGTGCAGCGAGGCGATGCACCATCTCGGCATTCCGACCACGCGGGCGCTGTCGCTGGTGGCGACCGGCGAGTCGGTGGTCCGCGACATGTTCTACGACGGCAACGCGGCGCCGGAACCGGGTGCGATCGTCTGCCGGGTCGCGCCGTCGTTCATCCGCTTCGGCCATTTCGAGCTGCCGTACGCGCGCGGCGACGTCGCGCTGCTGCGGCGGCTGGCCGACTTCACCATCGACCGCGATTTCCCGCATCTCGCCGGCCAGGGCGAGGCGCGCGACGCCGCGTGGTTCGCCGAAGTCTGTGAGCGCACCGCGCGGATGGTCGCCGGCTGGATGCGCGTCGGCTTCGTGCACGGGGTCATGAACACCGACAACATGTCGATCCTCGGCCTGACCATCGACTACGGCCCGTACGGCTGGATCGACGACTACGACCCGGACTGGACGCCGAACACCACCGATGCGCAGGGCCGGCGCTACCGCTTCGGCTGGCAGCCGCGGATCGCGCACTGGAACCTGGTGCGGCTGGCGCAGGCGCTGTCGCCGCTGTTCGCCGACGCCGCGCCGCTGCAGGCGGGCTTGGACCGCTATGCCGCGGTCTACGCCGCCTGCGACCGCGAGACCATCGCCGCGAAGCTCGGGTTCGCCACCTGCACCGACGCCGATGTCGAACTGATGCAGCGGCTGCATGGCCTGCTGCAGGCCGGCGAGGTTGACATGACGCTGTTCTTCCGCGGGCTGGCCGATCTCGATTCGCAGGCGCCGTCGCTCGACGTGGTGGCCGGCGCGTTCTACGACGACGCGAAAGGTGAGCGGCTGCGGGCCGAGTTCGATTCATGGTTGCGGCGCTATGCCGCGCGCCTCGCCGACGACGCGCTGTCCGCCGATCAGCGGCAGGCGCGCATGCGCGCGGCGAATCCCCGCTACGTGCTGCGCAACTACCTCGCTCAGCAGGCCATCGACCGCGCCGCAGCGGGCGATACCGGTGCCATCGGCGAACTGCTCGACGTGATGCGCCACCCCCATGACGACCAGCCCGGCCGCGAGGCCTTCGCCGCGCGTCGCCCCGACTGGGCGCGCACCCGCGCCGGCTGCTCGATGCTGTCGTGTAGTTCCTAAAAGAATGCTGTCCCGCCCCTGGCGGGACGCATTGGCCCCTCTCACCCGTGAAGGGCGCAATGCCCGTGCACGGGAGAGGGGGGGACCATCGGCGGCGCCGATGGTGGGGTGAGGGCCGGCAGAACACCTTGATCCTCCTGCGCCTGGGAGGGGAAGCTGCGAGAGTGCCGATGGCGGAGCGGGCAGTTGTTTCGTTCGGATGTCGCGCGGACACGCCGGCGGAGGTTTTGTCGTGCCACGCCCCGCACAGCGCAATGCAGGCTTGGAACGCGGGCGCCGGACATGGCACGCTGCTGGCGGTCCCGGAACACTGGAAAACACCGATGAAACTGCTTCCGGCATTGAGCGCCGTCCTGCTGCTGGCTGCATGTGCCGATGCCGGCACGGCGCCGGTTTCCGCCGACCCTCCTGCCGCGCAAGCCGCGACAGCCGAGCCCGCTGCGGCGACCGTTGCCGCCAGTGCCCAAGGCTTCTGCGCCGCGGACGAGCAGGTCGTATTCGGCTGCCGTAGCGGCGCGGGCCGCATCGATGCGGTCTGTGCGTCGCCGGACTTGTCCGAAGGCACGGGCGGACTGCAATACCGCCAGTCCGCCGGCGGCGATACGCGACACGTGGTGCTGGCGTATCCGGCAGCCGGCGTGGCGGCGTCGCAGGCGTTCCGCGGCGGTACGTTGATGTACTCCGGTGGCGGTGGCGCGTTCCTGCGCTTCGACCACGACGGCCGTGTCCACACCCTCTATACCGGCATTGGCCGCGGCTGGGAGAAGGCCGGCGTGGTCGTCCAGCCTGTGGCCGGCGGCGCCGCGGACGAGCTCACCTGCGAAGGCGAGGTCGAATCGACGATCGGCCCGGCATTGTTCGATCAGGCGGGGATTGCGGACGATCCGGCAGGTTTCGAGATCCCCTGAACGTCGTTGCCGCCTGACGGCGCGGTGCCCCTGTCGTTGCACGGGCGGGCGTATCGATCGCGAATCGCGCTTCCGTCGGAATGGTGCCGGCAGGCCGCACACGCAGGTCGGGGCAAGGCCCCGACGCCGGGAGGGTGGCCGCCATGGATGGCGGGCCACCAAAAAGCCCCGCGCATGCACGGGGCCGTTGTCGATCCGGGCCGCGAGCGGTGTCGGCTGTCCCGGGATGGCCCGGATCAGCTCAGCGCGGCCCTGGCGCGTGCGTAGTAGTTCTGGCGGTCGGCCAGGCCGTTGGTGCCGCCATTGATCAGGCGCGTGACCTGGACGAAGTCGCCGCGGTCGGCGGCCGCATTGATGTTGCGGCTGTTCCAGTACCACGCGGCGATGCGCGCGGCGTTTTCCGGCTGCGCGGCCAGCCCGGGGTTGTTGACCAGGTCCAGTCCCAGCGCACGACCCGCCTGGGTGTAGTTGTGGCGGCCGGTGACCTGGATGTAGCCGCGGCCCTTGTAGCGCACGCCGTCGCCCGGCTGGGTGTTGCCCAGGTCCGCACGCCCCTCGTACGCGGCGCCGCTGGCGATTTCCTCCAGGTAACGGAAGCCGCCGCTCTCGTGCGCCAGCTGGGCGATGAACATCGCCTGGCGCTGCGGCGTGTTGATGTTGGCCTCGGCCATTGCGTAGTTGAGGTGCGGCACCACCGCCTCGGCCTGGCTGGCGCTGAGCTGGGGCACGATCTGCCGCAGCTGGGCGGCGCTGATGCCGCCGGCGTCGCCGCCGGGCAGCGGCGGCGGAGATGGCGCGGGGCCGGTCACCGGGCCTGTGCCGCCGCCCGTGCCGGCGCCGCCGGGCAACTGGATGCGGTCGCCGGCGAAGATCAGGTCCGCATTGCGGATCTGCGGGTTGGCCGCCAGCAGCGCCTGCGTGGACACGCCATGGCGCGCGGCGATGGCCGACAGGGTGTCGCCCGACTGCACCGTGTAGCTGCCACCGGCGGCTGCACCACCGCCACCGCCGCCATCGCCGCTGCCGCCGGGCAGGCGCAGGGTGTCGCCGGCGAAGATCAGGTCGGCGTTGCGGATCTGCGGATTGGCGGCCATCAGCGCCTGCGTGGACACGCCATGGCGGGCGGCGATGCTGGACAGGGCATCGCCGGGCTGCACCGTGTAGCTGCCGCCGGTGGCCGCGCTGCCACCACCGCCACCACTGCTGCCGCCGCCGGGCAGGCGCAGGGTGTCGCCGGCGTAGATCATGTCGGCGTTGCGGATCTGCGGGTTGGCGGCCATCAGCGCCTGCGTGGACACGCCGTGGCGGGCGGCGATGCTGGAGAGGACATCGCCGGCCCGCACGGTGTAACTGCCGCCTGCACTGTTGCTGCTGCCACCGCCACCGCCACCACCGCTGCTACCGCCTGGAATGCTGAGACGGTCGCCGGGATAGATCATGTCCGGGTTGCGGACCTGCGGGTTGGCGGCGGTGATCTGGCCGACGGAAACGCCGTAGCGCGACGCGATGGCCGACAGCGATTCGCCGGACTGCACCGTGTGGCTGCGTGCGCCGCCGCCCGAGCCGCCACTTCCGCCGGGCAGGGCGAGGCGATCGCCCGGATAGATCACGTCCGGGTTGCGGATCTGCGGGTTGGCCGACATCAGCTGCTGGACGGACACGCCATAGCGCGACGCGATCCCCGACAGCGATTCGCCGTACTGGATCGTGTGCGTGCGGCCACCGCCGCCCGCGGACGACGCGGTCGACTGGGCGCCGATGCCGGAAATGGCCATGTTCATGTGATTTGCCTCCTTGTCCCTGCGGATTGCCTGCCGGTCATTGCCGTGGCGCCCGTGCTCAGTTCAGCGCGGCCTGGGCCCGCGCGAAATAGTCCTGACGGTCGGCGAGGCCGTTGGTGCCGCCGTTGATCAGGCGCGTGACCTGGGTGAAGTCGCCGCTGTCTGCGGCGGCGTTGATGCCCCGGCTCTCCCAGTACCAGGCGGCGATGCGCGCGGCGTTCTCGGGCTGCGCGGCCAGTTCGGGGTTGTTGACCAGGTCCAGTCCCAAGGCCCGGCCGGCCTCGGTGTAGTTGTGGCGGCCGGTGACCTGGATGTAGCCGCGGCCCTTGTAGCGCTCGCCGTCGCCGGGCTGGGTGTTGCCCAGGTCGGCGCGGCCTTCGTACGCGGCGCCGCTGGCCAGCTCTTCCATGAACTGGAAGCCGCCGCTCTCGTGCGCCAGCTGGGCGATGAACATCGCCTGCCGCTGCGGGGTGTCGATGTTCGCCTCGGCCATGGCCTGGTTGAGGTGCTCGGCGATCGCCGGCGCCCGGGCCGGGTCGAGCTGCGGCACGATCTGCAGCAGCTGCTCGGCGCTGATGCCGCCTTCGCCGCCGGCCGGCGGCGCGCCATCGACCGGCGCGAGGCCGGTGGTTTCGCCGGGACCGGCCGGGCCGCCCGGTCCTTCGATGCCGCCGGCGGCGTCGGGGAGGGTGATCCGGTCGCCGGGATAGATGACGTCTGGATTGAGGATCTGCGGATTGGCGGCGATCAGCTGGTCGAGCGGGATGCCGTGCTGCGCGGCGATCGCCGACAGCGTGTCGCCGTACTGGATGGTCAGGGCGCGCGCGGCGTCGACATCGAGCGTGGGCAGGGCTGTCTGCTGGCCGGCGGGGGAAATGGCATTCATGGGGTCTCCTGGGAGCGCCGCGCCGCATCTGGCGCACGACCAATGGGTATCGGGTCATGTGATACCCGCATGGCCGCCGGCATCCAACTAGGGCCAGCCCTAAGTCCGTACGGTTCTGCGGGCGGGGTCGGGCCCGGAATGCGATGGGCGTCATGCAGGCGGGGTCCCGGCAGCGCCTGCGCACCCGGACGCATGCGTGGCCGCGCACCGGTGCGGCGGGCCGGGGCGCTACACTGCGCGGATGCCCTTGATGACTTTGAATGGCGTCGACTACGGCGTCGGTGGACCCCTGCTGCTGCAACAGGTGGAATTCTCGATCGAGCGCGGCGAACGCGTCGCGCTGATCGGCCGCAACGGCGCCGGCAAGTCGACGCTGATGCGCCTGCTCTCCGGTGAGCTCAAGCCCGACGACGGCGACATCCGCCGCGAGCAGGGCGTGCGCGTGGCCCGGCTCGAGCAGGAAGTGCCGGCCGGTGCGCGCGGCAGCGTGTTCGACGTGGTCTCCGACGGCCTCGGCGAGGCCGGGGCGGCACTGGCCGAGTACCACCGCCTGCTGCATGCCGAGGAGATCGACGGCGACGCGCTGGGCGAGGTGCAGGCGCGGATCGAGGCGATGGACGCCTGGCGCATCGACCAGCGCGTGACCGAGGTGCTCGACCGGCTGGAGCTCGACGGCGATGCCGCATTCTCGTCGCTGTCGGGCGGCATGAAGCGGCGGGTGCTGCTGGCGCGCGCGGTGGTGTCGGCGCCCGACGTCCTGCTGCTGGACGAGCCGACCAACCACCTCGACATCGCCGCGATCGACTGGCTCGAGGGCTTCCTCAAGCAGTGGCCGGGCGCGCTAGTGTTCGTGACCCACGACCGCCGCTTCCTGCGCGCGCTGGCGACCCGGATCGTCGAGATCGACCGCGGCCGGCTGACCAGCTGGCCCGGCGACTGGGACAACTACGTGCGCCGCCGCGAGGAGCGGCTCAACGCCGAGGCGCAGGAACAGCAGCGCTTCGACAAACTGCTGGCCCAAGAAGAAGCGTGGATCCGCCAGGGCATCAAGGCCCGCCGCACCCGCGACGAAGGCCGCGTGCGCCGGCTCAAGGCGATGCGCGCCGAGCGTGCGCAGCGCCGTGACCTGACCGGCAACGTGCGCATGGCCGCCGCGCAAGCGAACGCGTCGGGCAGGAAGGTCGTCGAGATGAAGGACGTGTCCTTCCGCTTTGGCGAACGCCGGCTGATCGAGGATTTCTCCACGACGATCTTCCGCGGCGACCGGGTCGGCCTGATCGGCGCCAACGGCACCGGCAAGACCACGCTGCTGAAGCTGCTGCTCGGCGAACTGCAGCCGCAGGCGGGCGAGGTCAGAACCGGCACCCAGCTGCAGATCGCGTACTTCGACCAGTACCGCGCGACCCTGCGCGAGGACTGGAACGCGCTGGAGAACGTTGCCGAGGGCCAGGATTTCGTCGAGATCAACGGCCAGCGCAAGCATGCGATCGGCTACCTGCAGGATTTCCTGTTCACGCCCGAACGCGCGCGCGCGCCGATCACCCGGCTGTCGGGCGGCGAGCGCAACCGCCTGCTGCTGGCCAAGCTGTTCGCGCAGCCGTCGAACCTGCTGGTCATGGACGAGCCCACCAACGACCTCGACGTCGAGACGCTGGAGCTGCTGGAGGAACTGCTGGACCAGTACCCCGGCACGCTGCTGCTGGTCAGCCACGACCGCGACTTCCTCGACAACGTGGTGACCTCGACACTGGTGATGGAAGGCGACGGCCGCGTCGGCGAATACATCGGCGGCTATGAGGACTGGCTGCGCCAGCGTCCCGACCCGGCGGCCGCGCGGGCGGTGCCCGAAACGCCGAAACCGGCGCCGGCGACGGTGGCCCCGGCGGCTGCGCCGGCGGCGCCCGCCGCGCCCAGGCGCAAGCTCAGCTACAAGGACCAGCGCGAACTGGAACAGCTGCCCCTGCGGATCGAATCGCTGGAAACGGAGATTGCGACGATGACCGCCGAGATGAACGCGCCCACGTTCTACCAGCGCGACGCCGCCGCGATTGCCGCCCATGGCGCGGCGCTGCAGCAGGCACAGGAGGCGCTCGACGCCGCGTACGCACGCTGGGCCGAGCTCGACCAATGATCCTGTCCGCGAACCGCGTGCATGATCGCGGGTCGGGGCCACGCCCCCGACCCGTGGGCCGGCGCGCGACCGATCGATGCTGATTACCCAGCCATTGCCGCCGGACACCGACCTGCTGGCCGTGCAGCATGCCGCGCCGGCGCGTTATCCGCTGCTGCTGCAGTCGGTCGCGCACGGTACCGCGCACGCCCGCTGGGACCTGCTGCTGGCCGCCGACGGCCCGCTGCTGCGGCTGGACGACGACGGCGTGACGCGCGACGGCCACGGCGCGCCGGTCGAAGGCGGTTTCCTCGATGCGCTCGATGCCGCATGGCGCGCCGGACGCGTCGACCACGAGGCGCCGCGCTGGCCGTTCCGTGGCGGCTGGGCGCTGTTCCTGGGCTACGAGCTCGCGCGCCAGGTCGAGCCGGTGCTGCGGCTGGCGGATGCGCCGGGCGCGCTGCCGGTGGCGATCGCCCGGCGCTGCCCCGCGGCGATCCTGCGCGACCATGCGACCGGCGAATGCGTCGCGATCGCCGAGTCCGCGCATGCGGCGATGCTCGACACCCTGCTGGCCGATGCGGCGCAGGCCGGTGGCGCGCCGGGTCCCGTCTGGCGGCCGCCGGCCGCGATCGACGAGGACGCCGATGCCATCTTCGTCGACGGCGTGCGCCGGGTGCTCGACTACCTGGCCGCCGGCGACATCTTCCAGGCCAACCTGTCGCGCGGCTGGCGGGCGCGCTTCGACGCGCCGGTCGACGCGGCCGCGCTGTACGCCCGGCTGCGCGAGCATAACCCCGCGCCGTTCGCCGGCCTGTTCGCCGGCGACGGCTGGGCGGTCGCCAGCGCGTCGCCCGAGCGGCTGGTGTCGATCCGCGGCGACGTGGTCGAGACCCGGCCGATCGCCGGTACCCGTCCACGCTTCGCCGGCGACGACGATGCGGCGCGGATCGGCGAACTGGTCGGGCATCCCAAGGAACGCGCCGAACACGTGATGCTGGTCGACCTGGAGCGCAACGACCTGGGCCGGGTCTGCGTCGCCGGCAGCGTCGAGGTCGACGAGCTGATGTGCGTCGAGAGCTATGCCCACGTGCACCACATCGTCAGCAACGTGCGCGGGCGCCTGCGCGCGGACGCCACGCCGGGCGAGGTCATCGCCGCGGTGTTCCCGGGCGGTACCATCACCGGCTGCCCCAAGGTGCGCTGCATGCAGATCATCGCCGAGCTGGAACTGGCCGGGCGCGGCGCCTACACCGGTGCGATGGGCTGGCTGAACCGCGACGGCGACCTCGACCTCAACATCCTGATCCGCAGCGCCGAGGTCGAGGGCTGCGAGGCACGCTTCCGCACCGGCGCCGGCATCGTCGCCGACTCCGATCCGCAGCGCGAACTCGACGAGACCCGCGCCAAGGCCCGCGGCACGCTGCGCGCGCTGGGCCACGAAGGCTAGGAGGCGCGCGCGTCGGCCGCGTGGGGCCGACCTACGAGGTCGGAGCGGCGGTTTTCCGGTCATCCCGCCAATTTCCGGGAGGCCTCGACCGTAGGTCGGGGCAACGCCCCCGACACCGCGATTTCTCCCGCCACCTCCGGGCGCCGCCCAGGATCGGAGTCAGGTGCCCGCAGCCAGTAGGCGCGGCCCGCGCCCTGCCGGCGGCTCGCCTTCGCCGACGCTCTCCACGCCGGTCTGGAGGCCGTTCTCGTTGCTGCCCCCGGCCCCCGAGTACAGCAGCCACACCGGGCCCTCGTTGCGCAGCAGGTCGATCGCGTTGTGGAAGTCGTCGAGGTGGTAGTGCAGCGACGGCGTGGTGCCGTTGATGCCATCCTCGGGCAGCGTTTCGCCGTTGGGGTGGAACACCAGCTGGCCGATGCCGCCGGCCTCGCCCTGCAGCCAGATCCGTGGCGGAAAGCGGTTGGCGGAATACATCACCTGGTAGGCGGTGATCAGTGTCTGTTGCATCGGGCCTCTCCCGGTCGTGGATCGCATGTGCTGTGGCCGCAGACAACGCCGGTCGTCGCGGCGACCGGCCATCCGCGTTCGCATCGCACCGGGGCGGTCACGGTATCCTGATGCCCCTGCTGTCCCGACCACCGATCGCCGCCGTCCATGACCGAACCCGCAAAACCCCGCCGCCGAGGCATCGGCCTGATTCTCGTCGGCCTGTTCTTGGTGCTTTCGGTGCTGCTGGTCGGCGCGGGGTATTTCCTGTACGAGCGCTACACCCGTTTCGCCGATGCGCCGCTGGCCGGACTTGCGGCCGACCAGACCTTCGTCGTCGCGCGCGGCGACTCGTTCCAGCGCGTGCTGGGCAGGCTGCGCGAGGCCGGCGTCACCCAGGGCCACGAACTGGAATGGCGCGCGCTGGCGCGCCAGCTCGGCGCCGACGCCCGCATCCAGGTCGGGGAGTACCCGCTCGATCCCGGCACCACGCCGCGCGAGCTGTTGCTGCGCATGCGCGACGGCAAGGTCATCCACCACCGTTTCACCATCGTCGAGGGCTGGAACATCCGCGAGCTGCGCGCCGCGCTGGGCCGGACGACGCCGCTGGTGCAGACCCTGCCCGAGATCGACGATGCCGCGCTGATGGCCGAACTCGGCCACCCTGGCGTGCATCCGGAAGGACGCTTCCTGCCCGAGACCTACCTGTACACGACCGGCGACAGCGACGTCGACCTGCTGCGGCGCGCGAACGCCGCGCTGGAGGCCGCGCTCGACCGCGCCTGGGAGTCGCGCGACCCCGGCCTGGCGCTGCAGGACCGCGAGGAAGCGCTGGTGCTGGCGTCGATCATCGAGAAGGAAACCGGCATCGCGTCCGAGCGCGCGGAGATTTCCGGCGTGTTCAACCGCCGGCTCGAGCGCGGCATGCGCCTGCAGACCGATCCGACGGTGATCTACGGCCTCGGCAGCGCGTTCGACGGCAACATCCGCCGCCGCGACCTGCAGACCGACACGCCGTACAACACCTACACCCGCGACGGCCTGCCGCCGACGCCGATCGCGATGGCCGGCGTCGCCGCGATCGAGGCCGCGACCCATCCCGCGCCTGGCGATGCGCTGTACTTCGTCGCGGTCGGCGACGGCAGTGGCCGGCACGTGTTCTCGCCGACCTACGCCGCGCACAACGTCGCGGTGCGCGACTACGTGCGCCGCTACCGGGCACGGTTCGGGCGCGGCGACGCCAGCAGCGGCAGCGCCGCGGAAGCCGCGGCCGGTGAGGAGACGCTGCCGCCGAACGAGGCGGAGATCGAGGCGGCGACCGGCGCCGCGGAGGGCGGGGAATGAGCGGGTTGCGCAGCCATCCGCGCTTCGTCTCGCTGGAAGGCGGCGAGGGCGCCGGCAAGACCACGGTGCTGCGCGCGCTGCGCGAGGCGCTGGAGGCCGACGGCAGCGAGGTCGTCAGCACCCGCGAGCCCGGCGGCACGCCGCTGGCGGAGATGATCCGCGCGCTGCTGCTCGATCCCGCGCACGAACCCGCTGCGGCCGAGACCGAACTGCTGCTGATGTTCGCCGCGCGCGCCCAGCACGTGCGCGAGACCATCGCGCCGGCGCTCGCGCGCGGTGCCTGGGTCATCAGCGACCGCTTCACCGATTCCAGCTACGCCTACCAGGGCGCGGGCCGCGGCCTCGACGTTGCCGCCATCGCCGAGCTGGAGCGCCGCTACGTGGGCATCGAGCCGGCGCTGACCCTGCTGCTCGACCTCGACGTGGGCCAGGGCCGCGAACGCACCCGCGGCCGCGACCTGGTCCCCGACCGGATCGAGGCCGAGCGCGACGATTTCTTCGAGCGCGTGCGCGCCGGCTATCTCGAACGCGCGCGCCAGGCGCCGGCCCGGTTCCGGGTCATCGATGCGACGCGCCCGGCCGATGTCGTCGCCGCCGATGCGGTGCGCGCGCTGCTGGCCGCGCGGCAGGCGGCATGAGCGGCGGCATGGATGGCAACTTCGCCCCATGGCAGCAGCGCGTGTTCGAGCACACGCTGGCCGCGCTCGACGGCGAGCGCATCGGCCATGCACTGCTGTTCTGCGGGCCGGCGCTGCTGGGCAAGCGCAGGGTCGCCGACGCGCTGGCCGCGCACGTGCTCGGCGCGGACCGCGAACCGCGCATCGCCCAGCTGATCGCGGCCGGCAGCCATCCCGACTTCCATGCCGTCTCGTTCGTGCCGACCAAAGACGGCACGAAGCTGCGCAGCGAGATCGTCATCGAGCAGATCCGCACCCTGTCGGAAAAACTGTCGCTGACGCCGCAGTATGGCGACGCGCAGGTGGCGATCATCGATCCGGCCGACGCGATCAACAACGCCGCCTGCAACGCGCTGCTCAAGACCCTGGAGGAGCCGCAGCCGGGGCGCCACCTGTGGTTGGTCGCGGCCAACCCGGCACGGCTGCCGGCGACGATCCGCAGCCGCTGCCAGCGCGTCGAGTTCCGCATGCCGCCGCGCGACGAGGCGCACCGCTGGCTGGTCGCGCAGGGGCACGCCGAGCGCGACGCCGACGAGGCGCTCGAAGCGGCGAAGGGGCATCCCGGGCTTGCGGCCAGCTGGCTCGACGATGGCGGCATGCAGCTGCGCCGCGAGGTGCACAAGGACCTGGCCGCGCTGGCCAAAGGCGAGCTGGCCGTGGTCGCGACCGCGCAGCGCTGGGCCGGCGACGAGCACGCCGCGCTGCGGCTGCGGCATGCCGCCGACCTTGCGCTGGCGCGCGCCGCCGGCTTGACCGACGTGGCCGGAATCGGGAAGCTGGCCGCGTGGTTCGATGCGGCCAACCGCACCCGCGACCTGCTCAGGACCACGGTACGCGCCGATCTGGCGATCTCCGGGCTGCTGCTGGACTGGCGCGGCATCTGGACCCGGAACTGACTAGCGATGCAGGAAACCGAGCGATGAGTGCAACCGGCGTAGGCGCACGACAGGGCATCCTGTCGCTGGCGGTCAAGGACAAGGCGGCGCTGTACAACGCCTACATGTCCTACCTCAAGCAGGGCGGCATCTTCGTGCCGACGCCCAAGCGCTACTTCCTCGGCGACGAGGTATTCCTGCTGCTGACCCTGCCCGAATCCAGCGACCGCCTGCCGACCGCCGGCAAGGTGGTCTGGGTGACGCCGGCCGGCGCGCAGGGCAACCGGACCGCCGGGGTCGGCGTGCAGTTCGCCGACACCCCGGAAGGCGAGGCGCTCAAGGGCCGCATCGAGACGCTGCTGGCCGGTTCGCTGACGTCGGAAAAACCGACCCATACGATGTAGGCCCGGCCCGGGGGCCGTCCCTTCGTCGCCGGAGGCGTCCTGCCTGTCCCAACCGGAATCGCGCCAGCCGGATGTCCGTTCACATCCGGCCGCAGCGTTTTCACAGGCGGGTCCATGTTTCCCTGGGGGTCGCCATGCGGGTTCCGGCTTTCTTGGCATCGTCGTGCAACGTCGCCTTGCTCGCGCTTGCCTGTGCCGGGTGCGGGCGGGAAGGTCCCGGGGCGGTGGAGCCGGCAGTTTCGCCGCCCGAGATGGCGATGATCGGAGCGCATCTGCTCGAAGGTCTCGGCGACTACCACTTTCCGGTGACGACGGCGCGGCCCGAAGTGCAGCGCTGGTTCGACCAGGGGATGATGCTGGCCTACGGCTTCAACCACGACGCCGCGGAACGTTCGTTCCTCAAGGCTGCCGAACTCGATCCGGACTGCGCGATGTGCTGGTGGGGCGCGTCGCTGGTACTGGGTCCGCACGTCAACGCGGCGATGGACCCGGCCGACAACGCCAATGCCTGGCAGCGCCTGCAGCGCGCGCGCGAACTGGCGCCGAAAGCAGGCGAACGCGAGCGGGCCTTCATCGAAGCGCTGTCGTCGCGCTACGCGGAACACCCGCCGGAGGACCGCCGCGCGCTCGACGAGGCCTATGCCGAGGCCACCCGCGAACTCATGCGCAGGCGGCCCGACGACCTCGACGCCGCGGTGTTCCTCGCCGAATCGCTGATGGACCTGCAGCCATGGGACTACTACGACGCGCAACGGCAACCGAAAGGCCATACGGCGGAAGTGGTGCGGACGCTGGAATCGGTGATCGCGCGTGATCCCGACCACGCCGGCGCGCTGCACCTGTACGTGCACGCGGTCGAAGCCTCAGCCGATCCGCAGCGTGGCGCGGCCGCCGCCGACCGCCTGCGCACGCTGGTGCCCGGGTCGGGCCACCTCGTGCACATGCCCGCGCACATCTACGCGCGTGTCGGCCGCTGGCACGATGCGGTGCTCGCCAACCAGCGCGCGATCGAGGCCGACGATGCCTATCTCGCGCTGTGCCGCAGCAACACCCGGGGCGTGTACCCGCTCGGCTACGTGCCGCACAACCACCACTTCCTGTGGTTCGCGGCGAGCATGGAGGGCAACGCCTCGGTGGCGAAAGCGGCAGCATCGACCACCGCCGAGCGCACCGACCTGCAGGCGTTGATGCGCGAACCGGGCTTCGCCGGCCTGCAGCACTACTGGCTGACGCCGTGGTTCGACCGCGTGCGCTTCGGCCGCTGGCACGAGATCGCGGACGTGCCGAATCCGGCGTCCGACCTGCCTTACGCCACCGCGATCTGGCATTACGCGCAGGCGCTGGCCGCGGTGCGCCAGCAGCGGCTGGACGACGCGCAAGGCCATCTCGCCCTGTTGCGCCCGCTCGCCGCGGACCCGGCGATGGACCGGTTGCTGGTCTGGGACCGCTATCCGCTGGCGCATGCGGCGCGCATCGCCGAGCGCACGGTCACTGCGGAACTGGCCGCGGCGCGCGGGCAGTACGGCGATGCGGTCGCGGCACTGCACGAAGCCGTGGCGATCGAGGACGGCATTCCCTACGACGAACCGCCCGGCTGGCACGCACCGGTGCGGCAGACGCTGGGCGCGGTCCTGCTCGAGGCCGGGCGCGCCGCCGATGCCGAAGCGGTCTATCGCGAGGAACTGCGGCGCAATCCCGGGAACGGCTGGTCGCTGTTCGGGCTGGCCAGAAGCCTGGAAATGCAGCGCCGGCCGGACGCCGAGAAAGTGCGGAAGCAGTTCGCGGAAGCCTGGCGCAACGCCGACGTCGAGCTGGCCTCGTCGCGGTTCTGACGCCGGTCGCGCCGCCGCCACGGCGCCGGCGGCGCTGCAGTCGGCGGGCGAATTGCCCGCAGCCTCTCAGTCGCGCAGCGCCGGATTGTCCCAGCCCGGGCGCGGCGCGAAACGCTCGCCATGCCGTGCCTGCAGGGTCTTCAGGCGTTCCAGCACCGCATCGGCGCCGGTCTCGCGGATGTACTGGATCGGGCCGCCGCGGAACGGGGCGAAGCCGGTGCCGAAGATCACGCCCGCATCGAGCAGGTCGGCATCGGCGACCACGCCGTCGTGCAGCGCGGCGACCGCCTCGTTGAGCAGCGGCAGGACCAGGCGGTCCTGCAGGTCCTCGGGCGCCCGGTAGTCCTTGGGCAGGTCCGGCTTCTTCGGCTTGCCGTCCTCCCAGGCGTACAGACCCTGGCCGTCCTTCTTGCCGCGCTTGCCGGCCTCGGGCGGGGTGGCCAGCGATTCGGGGATCTGCAGGCCGAGGAACGGCGCCAGTTCCTGGCCGACGCCCGAGGCGACGTCCAGGCCGACGGTGTCGATCAGCTCGATCGGGCCCATCGGCATGCCGAAATCGACCGCCGCCCTGTCGATCGCCTTGCCCGGGATGCCTTCGGCGTAGGCCGTCGCTGCTTCCAGCATGTACGGGAACAGCAGGCGGTTGACCAGGAAGCCGGGCGTGCCGGCAACCGGCACCGGCAGTTTGTCGAGCGCCTTGCAGAACGCCGCCAGCCGCTGCGCGGTGTCGTCGGAGACGGCGTCGTGCATGACGATCTCCACCAGCGGCATCGACGCCACCGGGTTGAAGTAGTGCAGGCCGGCGAACAGCGCCGGGCGCCGTACCCCGCTGCGCAGTTCGTCGAGCGGGATCGACGAGGTATTGGTGGTCAGCAGCGCGTCTTCCTTCAGCTTGGGCTCGAGTCCGGCATACAGGCTGCGCTTGGCGTCGGCGTTCTCGACGATCGCCTCGATCACCAGGTCGGCCTCGGGCACGCCTTCGCCGTCCAGGTCCGAGCGCAGCCGCGCGGCGACTTCCGGGCGCTTGGCCGGGTCCTTGACCTTCTTCTCGAACAGTTTGGCCGCGCGTTCCCGGGCCTTGTCGATGAACGGCTGCTCGCGGTCCTGCAGCGTGACCTCGAACCCCTTGTAGGCCGACCATGCGGCGATGTCGCCGCCCATGACGCCGGCGCCGACCACGTGCACCCGGCGGATCGGCGGCTGCCGCTCGGCGGACTTGCCGCCCAGGCCCTTGAGCCGCTCCATCAGGAAGAACACGCGGGTGAGGTTGCGCGCGGTCGGGGTGCCGGCCAGCTTGACCACCGACCGGCGTTCGGCCGCCAGCAGGGCGCGGGTGTCGCCGGAGGCCCGGCGCCAGGTTTCGATCATCGCGTACGGCGCGGGATAGTGCTGCTTCCTGGCCTTGCGCGCGACCTGCTTGACCAGCACCGGAGCGAGGACCTGGCGCACCGGCCAGAGGTTGGTCGCCCAGCCGAGGAAGCGCTGCTTCAGCGGCCGCGTCGTGCCCTTGCGCGCCAGCGTCGCCGCCGCATCGACGACCAGCGCCGGCTCGACGACCCGGTCGACCAGGCCGATCGCCTTCGCCGCCGACGCCGACAGCGTGCGGCCGGTCAGCATCATGTCGAATGCCGCCGGCGCGCCCACCAGGCGCGGCAGGCGCACGCTGCCGCCCCAGCCGGGATAGATGCCCAGCTTCACTTCCGGCAGGCCGATGCGGGTGGAGGCGTCGTTGCTGGCGACGCGGTAGTCGCAGGCCAGCGAGATCTCGGTGCCGCCGCCCATGCAGAAGCCGTGGATCGCCGCGGCGGTCGGGCAGGGCAGGTCGGCCAGGCGCTGGAACACGTCCTGGCCGCGGCGGATCGAATCGCCGATCGTGCCCTGTTCGTCGAACCGCTGGAACTCGCGGATGTCCGCGCCGGCGATGAAGCCGCGCTGCTTGGCCGAGCGGATCACCACCGCCTTGGGCGGGTCCAAGGCAATGCGTTCGAGCAGCGCGTCGAGCTCGATCAGCACGTCCTGGGCGAAGGTGTTGACCGACTCGCCGGCACGGTCGAACGCCAGCACCAGCACACCGTCGTCGCGGAGCTCTGCTTGCCAGTGGCTGAAGCGAAGCCCGTCGAGGCCTGCAAACATACGGCACCATCCGTTAGGGTATGGGGAATCCGCCTATGATCCCGAGGTTGATTTGCCGGAGTCAAATCGCCGCTTGAAACGGACCGCTTGAAACAAGGCGTGGAACGGAACACGGTGGAAGACATGCCCGGCGCGGGCATGTCCCCCGAAGTACCGGCCGGCGGCGGCCGTCGACATCCGGATGGACACCGTGGCTTGTGGCGCGGGCAAGGCGCCCCAAGGATGGATCACGGTTGCGGGGCAAACATGCCACATCGCCCGTGACGGAACTTTCAGCGCAGTCACCTGTCTCAATGCCGGTCATGTCGTCACAGGCCGGGCCACCAAGGAGTACCGGCCCGATGGCCGAAGAACGCGACAGCACCAACGAACGCCAGCAGCTCGACGCCGAACTGGTCAAGCGTGTCCAGAACGGCGACACCGCGGCATTCGACCTGCTGGTGCGCAAGTACCAGCATCGCATCGCCGCGCTGATCGGGCGATACGTGCAGGACTGGAGCGAGGTCCAGGACGTCGCCCAGGAGACCTTCATCCGCGCCTATCGCGCGATCGGCAATTTCCGGGGCGACGCCCAGTTCTACACCTGGTTGCACCGCATCGCAGTGAACACCGCCAAGAACCATCTCGTCGCCCACAACCGCCGTCCGCCGACCGACGACATCGACATCGAGGACGCCGAGCAGTACGACGCCGGCATCCGCCTGCGCGACAGCGACACGCCGGAACGTGAACTGATGCGGCAGCAGCTGGAACAAACGGTGATGCGCGCGGTCCAAGCCTTGCCCGAGGAACTGCGTGTGGCGATCAATCTGCGCGAGGTCGATGGCCTCAGCTACGAGGAGATCGCCGAGCGCATGGGCTGCCCGATCGGCACCGTGCGCTCGCGCATCTTCCGGGCCCGCGAAGCGATCGACCGGGAACTCAGACCCTTGATGGACAACCAGACCAGTGTGGAGCGCGTGACACGATGAGCCCTTCCGACGACCTCGACGCCCTGCAGATCGGGCCCGACCCGGACAAACTCGAGATCTACCATCGCCAGCAGCTGTCGGCGATGCTCGATGGCGAGCTGTCGCAGGACCAGGCGCGCTTCATGCGCCGCCGCCTGCAGCACGATGTCGAACTCTCCGCGTGCTTCGAGCGCTGGCAGGTCTGCGGCGACGTGCTGCGCGGCCGCCGGGTCTCGCTGCTGCCGACCGATTTCGCCGAGCGGGTGACCCGCGGCATCGCCGCCGGCGACAGCGTCGCGGTGGTCGCGGCCGATGTGGCGCGCCGTCCGCGCCTGCTGCGCTGGGGCGGCGGCGCCGCGCTGGCGGCCTCGGTCGCGCTGGTGGCCCTGTTCGTCGGCCGCACCTCGGTGCCGGGCGAACTGGGCAATGCCGACGAGCTGCCGCAGGTGGCCAGCGTGGCCGCGGGCAATGCGGACGGCGCCGTGGCCGGTGCCTCCGATGCCGTGGCCGAAGGCCGGGCCGGCGATCCGCTGGCCGATGCCGGCGCGATGCTCGCGCAGGCGCCGGCGGAGGCCCCGCAATCGCCGGATGCCGCGGCCGCGCTCGCCGTCGCCGGCGCCGCGGTCGCCGTGGCCGAACTGCCCCGACGCAACAATGGCGAGCGCCGCAGCGCGCGCGGCCAGTCCCAGCGCGCCGCGCTGCGCGTGCAGCAGGCGCAGCAGGACAGCGGTGCCCGTGCCGTGGCGGCCGCCGCGCCGCCGCGTCCGCAGGCAACAACCGTCGCCGGGTTCGTGCCCGACGCCGCGCAGGCCGATGCCGGTGCGCAGCTGCAACTGGTCGCGCGCGACGATGCGCCGTTCGCGTTGCCCGCCGCGCCGGTCGGTGCGCGCCCGTGGCCGCGTGCGGCGATGCCCGGACTCGATGGCGGGCAGACGTTCTCGGTGCGCTACGACGACGCGTTCCCGGCACCGTCGTGGGCCGGTGCGCAGACCGGCAGCGGCGTGCTGCCCAGCTTTCCGGTCGAGCCGGCCGCGGCGCGCAGCGAACCGGGTACGACGCCCTGACATCTTCGGCCGGCACGCACGCCGCATATCGATTCGATATTGCGATCGCGTTCCGGTGCCCACATGCACAAGTGCGGCGTCCCGGTGAGGCCGGCGCGCCGCTATCCCCGCTTTTCCGCTTGAAGAGTCGATCGCATGACCTCGATAAAGAAATCCCTGCTTGCCGTGTCGCTGGTCGCGGTGCTGTCCGCGGCGACGACCGCCCTGGTGCTGCCGGCGGCGACCGCGCAGTCCGGCGCGACCCCCCAGGCCGATACCAGCAACACCGTGTCCTCGACGCCGCAGGCGCCACTGGTGTCCGGACTGCCGGACTTCACCCGGCTGGTCGAGCAGGTCGGCCCGGCGGTGGTCAGCATCGAGTCGACGGTCGGCCCGCGCCAGTCGCAGCGTGGCCAGCAACTGCCCGATGACGAGCAGATCCCGGAGATCTTCCGGCGCATGCTTCCGGGCTTCCCGTTCCCGGGCCAGCCGGGCGTGCCCGACAACGCGCCGCGCGGCGTCTCGATGGGCACCGGCTTCCTGATCTCCTCCGACGGCTACCTGCTGACCAACCACCACGTCGTCGAAGGCGCGGACGAGGTCAAGGTGCGCCTGTCGGACCGGCGCGAGTTCACCGCCAAGGTCGTCGGCAGCGATGCCGAGTCCGACGTCGCGGTGCTGAAGATCGACGCCACCGGCCTGCCGATGCTGCGCATGGGCGATGCGGCGACGGTCAAGCCGGGCCAGTGGGCGGTCGCGATCGGCTCGCCGTTCGGCTTCGAGCAGTCGGTGACCGCCGGCATCGTCAGTGCGGTGCAGCGTTCCAACCAGTACGCCAACCAGCGCTACGTGCCGTTCATCCAGACCGACGTGCCGATCAATCGCGGCAACTCCGGCGGCCCGCTGCTGAACGTCGCCGGCGAGGTCATCGGCATCAATTCGCAGATCTTCAGCAACTCCGGTGGCTACATGGGCGTCAGCTTCGCGATTCCGATCGACATCGCGTCGAACGTCGCCGAGCAGATCAAGAAGACCGGGTCGGTGCAGCGCGGGCAGGTCGGCGTCATCGTCGAACCGATCACCCGCGAGGCGGTCGAGGGTTTCGGCCTGCCCGACACGCGCGGCGCGCTGGTCAACAGCGTGCAGCCGGGCAGCCCGGCGGAGAAGGCCGGCATCGAGCCCGGCGACGTGATCCGCGCGGTCGACGGCACCGCGATCAACACCTCCAGCGACCTGCCGCCGCTGATCGGCAACAAGGCGCCGGGGACGCGGGTCAAGCTGTCGGTGCTGCGCGACGGGCGCACGCGCGAATTCGACGTCACCCTGAGCCAGCTCGACGAGCAACTCGCCGGGGCCACGCCCTCGCGCGGCGCGCAGGACCGGGCCGCGCCGTCGTCGCCGCAGGCGGCCAACGCGCTGGGCATCACCGGGCGCGACCTGGAGCCGGCGCAGCGCCGCCAGTACGGCCTGCCGGACGGCGAGGGCGTGCTGATCGCCGGTGTCGGCCGCGGCGCCGCCGCCAGCGCCGGCATCGCCCCCGGCGACGTGGTCCTGCGGGTCGGGCGCACGCCGGTCGAAAGCGCCGCGGCGCTGGAGCGGGCCCTGCAGGGCGTCAAGCCGGGCGACACGGTGATGCTGCTGATCCGCGGCCGCGGCGGGGTGACCCAGTACCGCGCGGTGGCGGTGCCGTCCGACGCACGCTGAGCGGCCGGTTGCGCCATTAATGACGAAGGCCCGCCCGGCAACGCGGCGGGCCTTCGCATGTCCGGGCCCTGCCTGTCGCGGACGCGGCGTCGCGCCGTCCCGGCTATGCGATAATCGCCCGTTACCCAGCGCCGACGGCCCGGCCGCCGATCCATGACCTCCGATCCGATGCGGAACATCCGCAACTTCTCCATCATCGCCCACGTCGACCACGGCAAGTCGACGCTGGCCGACCGCATCATCCAGCTCTGCGGCGGGCTCCAGGCCCGCGAGATGGAAGCGCAGGTGCTCGACTCCAACCCGATCGAGCGCGAGCGCGGCATCACCATCAAGGCGCAGTCGGTGTCGCTGCCATACGTGGCGAAGGATGGCCAGACCTACCACCTGAACTTTATCGACACCCCCGGCCACGTCGACTTCTCCTACGAGGTCAGCCGCTCGCTGGCCGCCTGCGAGGGCGCGCTGCTGGTCGTCGACGCGGCCCAGGGCGTCGAGGCGCAGTCGGTCGCCAACTGCTACACCGCGGTGGAGCAGGGCCTGGAAGTGGTGCCGGTGCTCAACAAGATCGACCTGCCGACCGCCGACATCGAGCGTGCCAAGGCCGAGATCGAGGCGGTGATCGGCATCGACGCCGAGGACGCGGTCGCGATCAGCGCCAAGACCGGGCTCAACGTCGGCGACGTGCTGGAGGCGATCGTCAAGCGCATCCCGCCGCCGCAGCCGCGCGACACCGACAAGCTGCAGGCGCTGATCATCGACTCCTGGTTCGACAACTACCTGGGCGTGGTCTCGCTGGTGCGGGTCATGCAGGGCGAGATCGTGCCCGGCAGCAAGATCCTGGTGATGTCGACCGGGCGCACCCATCTGGTCGACAAGGTCGGCGTGTTCACCCCCAAGCGCAAGGACCTGACCAGGCTCGGCGCGGGCGAGGTGGGCTGGATCCACGCCAGCATCAAGGACGTGCACGGCGCGCCGGTCGGCGACACGCTGACCCTGGCCTCCGATCCGGCCGACAAGCCGCTGCCGGGCTTCCAGGAAATGCAGCCGCGGGTGTTCGCCGGGCTGTTCCCGGTCGACGCCGAGGACTACCCGGACCTGCGTGAGGCGCTGGACAAGCTGCGGCTCAACGACGCCGCGCTGCGCTTCGAACCGGAAAGCTCGGAAGCGATGGGCTTCGGCTTCCGCTGCGGCTTCCTCGGCATGCTGCACATGGAGATCGTGCAGGAGCGGCTGGAGCGCGAGTACAACCTCAACCTGATCAGCACCGCGCCGACGGTGGTCTACGAGGTGCTCAAGACCGACGGCACGATCCTGACCCTCGACAACCCGGCCAAGCTGCCGCCGATCAACCAGGTCGAGGAGATCCGCGAGCCGATCATCCGCGCCAACATCCTCACCCCGCCGGACTACGTCGGCAACGTGATCACCCTGTGCGAGGAGAAGCGCGGCAGCCAGATCGGCATCAGCTACATGGGCAGCCAGGTGCAGATCAGCTACGAGCTGCCGATGGCCGAGGTGGTGTTGGACTTCTTCGACAAGCTCAAGTCGGTGAGCCGCGGCTACGCGTCGCTGGACTACCACTTCCTGCGTTTCCAGGCCGGCCCGTTCGTGCGCGTGGACACGCTGATCAACGGCGACAAGGTCGATGCGCTGAGCCTGATCGTGCATCGCCAGCACGCCGACCGTCGCGGCCGCGAGCTGACCGAGAAGATGCGCGAACTGATCCCCCGGCAGCAGTTCGACGTGGCCATCCAGGCCGCGATCGGCTCGCAGATCATCGCCCGCACCACGGTCAAGGCGATGCGCAAGAACGTGCTGGCCAAGTGCTATGGTGGCGACATTTCGCGCAAGAAGAAGCTGCTCGAGAAACAGAAGGAAGGCAAGAAGCGGATGAAGCAGGTCGGCCGCGTGGAGATTCCGCAGGAGGCTTTCCTCGCGGTGCTGAGCACGTCGCGCGAGTCCTGATTCGTGTTTTCATAGCGGCGGCCGCGGTGCGGCCGTCCGACCCGGTGTTGCGAGGATCTGCATGAAATGGTTTGAGACCGCACTGGTCGTGTTGACGCTGCTCACCGGCGTCATCTGGCTGCTCGACCGGCTGGTGCTGGCCAGGCGCCGCGCGCGCAAGGCCGGACTTCTGGAGCCGAAGGAGCCGGTCCTCGTCGACTACTCGCGGGCGTTCTTCCCGGTGCTGTTCGTGGTGCTGATCCTGCGCAGCTTCGTCGCCGAGCCGTTCCGCATCCCGTCCAGCTCGATGATGCCGACGCTGCTGATCGGCGACTTCATCCTGGTCAACAAGTTCAGCTACGGCATCCGCCTGCCGATCACCAACCGGAAGGTCATCGACATCGGCGAGCCCGCGCGCGGCGACGTGGTCGTGTTCCGGCCGCCGCACCAGCCCGACCAGGACTGGATCAAGCGCGTGATCGGGTTGCCGGGCGACACCGTCGAGTTCCGCGACAACCAGATCTCGGTCAACGGCGTGCCGTTCGCCTACCAGCGCGAAGGCACCTACGAGGGCGTCGGCCGCGGCCGCGAGATGACCGGCGCGTCGCTGTATACCGAGCAGATGCCGGATCGCGCCCACGAGATCCTGCACATCGACCAGGCCGCGCCGTTCCACCTGGGCGAGGGCACCTGGACCGTGCCGCAGGGCCATTATTTCGTCATGGGCGACAACCGCGACCGCAGCGACGACGGCCGGTTCTGGGGTACGCTTCCCGAGAGCCAGCTGCGCGGCAAGGCGTTCCTGATCTGGATGAACGTCGACAGCTCCGCACCGGGCTGGGTGGATTGGGGAAGGATCGGTCAGGGCATCCGCTGACCGCACGCTATCGGGCTTCGAGGGGACGTCCATGAAACGCACGCAACGCGGCATCACCCTGCTGGGATTCGTCATCGTCCTGGCAGTCGTCGGCTTCGCCGCCTACATCGGCATGAAGCTGTTTCCGATGTATTCGGAGTACTACAGCGTCAAGTCAGCGCTCAAGGGCCTGTCCCAGGAAAGCGGGATCGCCAGCGCGGACCCGGCGCGCATCCAGGACCTGTTCTTCCGCCGGCTGTACATCAGCTATTCGGAGAACGTGAAGCCGAACAACGTCAAGCTGCGCCGGGTCGACAGCGGCTGGCAGATGGATGTGGAATACGAGGTGCGCAAGCCGATGGTCGGCAACCTCGATGTCGTCGGCAAGTTCCACGCCACGCAGACGCTTGCACGCGGTGGCGACGGGACTTGACCGCCAGCAGGGCAGGTTCGCGGGCCATGTGTTCCGGGACCCCGGCCTGCTGCAGCAGGCGCTGACGCATCGCAGCGCCGGCGCCCCGCACAACGAACGGCTGGAATTCCTCGGCGACGCCATCCTCGGCGCGCTGATCGCCGAGGTGCTGTTCACGCGCTGGCCGGCCGCGGACGAGGGCACGCTGACCCGCGCGCGCGCCGAACTGGTCCGTGAGTCCTCGCTGGCCGCGGTCGCGCGCGAGCTCGATCTCGGTGCGCGGCTGGTGCTCGGCCCGGGCGAGATGAAATCGGGCGGCCACCGTCGCGACTCGATCCTGTCCGATGCGCTGGAGGCGGTGATCGCCGCGGTCTACCTCGATTCCGACCTCGACACCTGCCGCGCGACCGTGCTGCCGCTGTTCGACCGCGCGATCGCCGCGCTGGCGACCGGACGCATCGCCAAGGACGCCAAGACCCGCCTGCAGGAATGGCTGCAGGCGCGGCAGCGGCCGCTGCCGGTCTACGAACTGCTGTCGGAGGGCGGCGAGGAACACGCCAAGGTGTTCCTGGTCCGTTGCGTGCTGGCCGACGTGTCGATCGCCGCCGAAGGCGAGGGAACCTCGCGCCGCGCCGCCGAGCAGCAGGCGGCCGAGGCGGTGCTGGGGATGCTCGACGCCAGCCGCTGAATCGCGAGGGGCTGGTGCACCGATACGTCCATCCGTCGTCCCCGCCTTCGCGGGGACGACGGAAAGTGCGTCGCGGAAGGCCCGTCAATCCCGCCGCGTCCTGCCGGCCCTCGGCATTCCGTAGAATGCGCGCATGACCGATCTTCCCAATGCGCCCCACCACGCCGGCTTCGTCGCCGTCATCGGCCGACCCAACGTCGGCAAGTCCACGCTCGTCAACGCGCTGGTCGGCGCCAAGGTCAGCATCGTCTCCAACCGGCCGCAGACCACGCGCCACCGGCTGCTGGGCATTGCCAGCTACCCGCAGGGGCAGCTGCTGCTGGTCGACACCCCAGGCATCCACCGCGAACAGAAGCGGGCGATGAACCGGATCATGAACCGCGCCGCGCGCGGTGCGCTGGAGGGCGTCGACGCGGCATTGTTGGTGGTCGTGGCCGGGCGCTGGGACGAGGAGGACACGCTGGCCTTCGACGCGCTGCACGATGCCGGCGTGCCGGTGGTGTTGGTCGTCAACCAGGTCGACCGGATCAAGGACAAGACCGCACTGCTGCCGTACCTGCAGAAGGTCAGCGAGGGGCGCGATTTTGCCGGCGTGGTGCCGCTGTCGGCGCTCAAGCGCAAGGGCCTGGACCAGCTGGTGTCGACCCTGATGCCGCTGCTGCCCGAGCAGCCGTCGCTGTATGCCGAGGACGAGATCACCGACAAGAGCCAGCGCTTCCTCGCCGGCGAGCTGGTCCGCGAGCAGCTGATGCGCCAGCTCGGCAACGAGCTGCCGTACGCGACCACGGTGGAGATCGAGTCCTTCGTCGTCGACGGCACGATGCTGCGCATCGGCGCGGTGATCTGGGTCGAGCGCGAAGGGCAGAAGGCCATCGTCATCGGCAAGGGCGGCAGCCGGCTCAAGGAGATCAGCACCAAGGCGCGGCTGCAGATGGAGCGGCTGTTCGATGCCAAGGTCTTCCTCGAGACCTGGGTGCGCGTGCGCGAGGGCTGGTCCGACGACGAGGCCGCGCTCAAGGCGCTCGGCTACGGCGATTGAGCCGGCGCTTTTTCCTATTGCATTCACGGAGACCTCGACAATGGGCGAAAGCGGACGACTCGAAGGGCACTGCCTGTGCGACGGCGTGGCGTTGAGCGTGCCGGCAGGCGCTGATGACGTCAGCGCCTGCCACTGCGGCATGTGCCGGCGCTGGGGCGGCGGCCCTGCGCTGGTGCTGCATGGCGGCACCGACCTGCGCATCGAGCGAGGCGCGGACCTGGTCGCGCGCTACCCCTCGTCGGAATGGGCCGAACGCGTGTTCTGCAGCCGCTGCGGCAGCCACCTGTTCTATCGCAGCCTCGGCGACGGCGGCCACTATGTCGCCAGCGGGCTGTTCGACGCGCTGCCCGATGCGCGCTTCAACCTGGAGATCTTCGTCGACGCCAAGCCGGGCTGGTACGACTTCGCCAACCAGACCGAGCGCCTGACCGAAGCCGAGTTCCTCGCCCGGATCGGCGTCGCCGGCTGAGCGGCCAGGCGGCCGCCGCACCCGGCATCGCGCCATGCGCATCGACGACGAGCCGGCCCATGTGCTGCACGCCCGGCCCTGGCGCGAGACCAGCCTGCTGGTCGAGGTACTGACCCGGGACCACGGCCGCATCGGCCTGGTCGCGCGCGGCGTGCAGGGGCCGAAGCGCCACGTGCTGCGCGCGGCGCTGCAGCCGCTGCAGCACATTCGCCTGTCGGCGGTGCAGCGCGGCGAGTTGGCCCAGCTGCGTAGCGCCGAATCGCTCGATGCCGCGCCGCGGCTGTCCGGCGACGCGATGCTGGCCGGTTTCTACGTCAGCGAGCTGGTGCTGCGCCTGGCGCCGCGCCAGGACCCGGTGCCGGCGCTGTATGCGGTCTTCGGCGAGGTCCGCGAACGCCTGCGCGACGTGGCGCCGCTGGCATGGACGCTGCGCCGGTTCGAGCGCGACCTGCTCGAGGCGCTCGGCGTCGGCTTCGCCCTCGATGCCGACGGCGACGGCGCCGGCATCGACCCGGCCGCGCGCTATCGCCTCGATCCCGAGCACGGGCCGCGCCGCATCCGCCATGACAGCGGCGCCGCCGACCGCGGCGGCGCGGCGACCGGGCGCGGCCTGCTGGCGCTTGCCGCCGACCAGATGCCCGGCGCCGAGGATCTCGCCAGCCTGCGCCGGGCGATGCGCGCGGTGCTGGCGCACCATCTTGGCGGACGCGGCCTCAAGTCGTGGGAACTGGCCGCGGAACTCGCGCGCCGCTGACCGGCCGCTGCGTGGGTGTGTGCCGGATCCCCGCATCCATCGCCATCCCCGCGCGGCCCCGTCTTTCCATCGCGTGGATTGCCTCCCGGGCGGGGCGGGTCTCGACCCGCCACCGAACACCGAGGACTTCCGCAATCGACCGGTCGAGTCCGGCCCCGCATGTGCGCGCCGTGCAACGGCATGCGTCACGCGATGCGTCAGGCGCTGGCGAGCGTCGCGTCCAGGGTCCGCAGGAAATCGTCCAGCGCATGCGCCGATCCGGGCGCTGCGTGCAGCGCCGCCGCGGCATCGCACAGCCGGTCGGCGCCGACGAAGCCGCACCCCGCGCGCAGCTTGTGCAGCGCGCCCTGCAGGGCGTCGGCATCGCCATCGCGGGCGGCGTTCTCGACCGCGGCGCGGGTCGCCGGCAGTTCGCCGAGGAACAGGCCGCGCAGCGCCGCGGCGTTGTCGGCGACGCCGCCCACCGCGGCCAGTGCGGCCACCGTGTTCCACAGCGGCCGCTCCGCGGGCGCGGCATCGGCAGCGGGTGCCTCGTCCGCTGCCGGACCGGTTGCCGGCAGGTCCAGCACCTGGCGGATCGCATCGCGCCAGGCCTGTGCCGACAGCGGCTTGCTGACCGCCAGCGCGAAACCGGCGGCCCGCAACGCGGCCAGTACCTCCGGTTCGCGCGCCGCGGTATGCGCGATCGCCGGGGTCTGCAGGCCTTCGGCACGCAGCCGTGCCAGCAGTTCGATGCCGGTGCCATCGGGCAGGTTGGCATCGATCAGCCACAGGTCGTGCGGCTCGCGCGCGGCAAGCGCATGCGCCGATGCCAGCGAATCGGCGGTGTCGACCTCGGCCGGCAGCGCGGTGGTGGCGGCCTGCAGGAAGCCGCGGCTCGTGGGGTCGTCCTCGACCAGCAGCAATCGGTTCATCGGGTCCTCGATGCGACGGCGCTATTCTGCGGCGCATGATGCCGCGCCTGCTGCTGATCCTAACCCTGTTGCCGGCCTGTGTGCCGGATGCGCAGGCGCAGGCGGTGCGCGCGCGGATCGAGCGGATCGCCACGCCGGTGGCGACGCTCGAGGACGTCCGCGTCGAACTGGCCCGGCCCGCTGGCGCCGGACATGGCCGGTTGCGGCTGCAGGCCGGGCGGGTGGACGCTGGCGAGCTGGGGTACGCCTATCGCGATCTGGCCTGGGAATGCCCGCTGCAGCGGGTGCGCGTGGACGATGCCGACGTCCGCTGGCTGTGCGACGGCGAGATCCGCAGCGGCCGCGGCGCGCCGCTGCGCCTGGCCGTGGACCTGGGCGCGGCGACCACCGACGCAACATTGGCCGGTGCCGGTGCTACGCTTGCGCTGCACCGCGATGCGGCCACGCCGGATCTGACCACGCTCGACCTGCGCCGGGTCCCGGTGCAGTGGGCGCAGGCGCTGGTCGCCCAGGCCTGGACGGCGGCGCAGCTGCAGCGCGGCAGCGTGGATGGCCGGGTGCGGGTGGAGGCGCCGGCCGATCGTCCGCTGCACGTCGATGCCCGGCTGGCGCTGCGTGGAGTCGCTTTGGAGACCGACGACGGCAGCGTCGCCGCGGACGGTGTCGGTGGCGACTTCGAAATCGACCTGCGGTTGCCGGCCGGGGCGACGCAGGCGCGGCTCGATGGCCAGCTGCAGGGTGGCGAGCTGCTGTTCGGCAACGCCTACATCGCATTGCCGGAGACGCCGGTGGCGGTCGGCTTCGATCTTGCGCGCAGCGACGGCCAGGACTGGCAGCTGCCGCGGCTGCACTGGCGAGACGGCGCGGCGTTGACGGTCGACGGCAGCGCGCGGCTGTCGCCGGAATTCGACATCCGCGCGCTCGCGCTGGAGGTGGCGAGCACCGATGCCGGCGCGCTGCCCGCGCGCTACCTGTCGGGCTGGCTGGGCCTGGCCGGGCTGTCCGGGCTGGCGCTGCGCGGCGGCTTCGACGCCACGCTGGTCCTGGCCGATGGCGAACTCGATGCCGTGGCCCTGCGCATGCATGCGCTGGACCTGGAGGACAGCGGCGGCCGCTTCCGCTTCGATGCGCTCAACGGCGACATCCGCTACGCCGCCGGCGCGCCGGTGCGCAGCGCGTTCGCCTGGCAGGGCGGCACCCTGTACGGCCTGCCGTTCGACGCCGCGGCGTGGAGCCTGCAGAGCGGGCAGGGCCGGCTGACGCTGCGCGAGCCGGTCGCGCTGTCGCTGCTCGACGGCGAGATCGGCTTCGAGTCGCTGGTCATCGAGCCGCCGACCGGCGGCACCGGGCTGCGCGTGCAGACGGCGCTGCGGCTGGACGGGCTGGACATCGGCGTGCTGGCGAAGTCGCTGGACTGGCCGCCGTTCGAGGGCCAGCTCAGCGGCAGCATCCCGGCCGTGCGCTACGCCGACAACCGCATCGATTTCGACGGCGGCCTGTCGGTGCAGCTGTTCGTCGGCCGCATCGACGTCTCGCAGCTGTCGATCGAGCGCCCGTTCGGCGTCGCGCCCACGGTCACCAGCGACCTCGACCTGATCGGCCTCGACCTGCACGCGATGACTAACGTATTCGGCTTCGGCAGCATCAGCGGCCGCCTGCACGGGCGCATCGCGGGCCTGCGCCTGGTCGACTGGACCGCGACCGCGTTCGACGCCGAGCTGCATACCGAGCCGGTGCGCGGCGTGCGCCAGCGCATCAGCCAGCGCGCGGTGCAGAACATCTCCAGCGTCGGCGACGCCTCGTTCGTCACCAGCCTGCAGGGCCGCCTGATCGGCCTGTTCGACGATTTCGGCTACCGCCGCATCGGCGTCGCCTGCCGGTTGCGCAACGAGGTCTGCCGGATGGGCGGCCTGCGTTCAGCGGAGAACACCTTTACTATCGTCGAAGGTGCGGGACTGCCACGGCTCAACGTCGTCGGCATCAACCGCAACGTCGACTGGCCGACGCTGGTCGAGCGCCTCGGCGCCGTTGCCGGAGGCGACGTCGACCCGGTGTTCGATTGAGCGCAGTGCAGGGTTCCCTACAGGAGAGAGATGCGATGACGCGTTGGATTGGGTTGCCGGTCGCCGCGGTGCTGGCGCTGACCGCGTGCGTGACGATCAATGTGTATTTCCCCGCGGCCGAGGCCAAGGAGGCCGCGCGCGAGTTCGTCGAGAACGTGATCGGCAGCGAGGCCGCCGCATCGCCCGCCGCGCAGCCGGAGGCGCCCGTCCCGGGCGGCGGCATGGCGCTGCGCAGCCCCGGATTCGATCCGTGGCTGCTGCTCGGCATCGGCAGCGCGCAGGCGCAGACGCCCGACATCACCATCCGCACGCCGGCCATCCAGGCGATCCAGTCGCGCATGGAGCAGCGCTTCAACAGCACCCTGCGCCCGCATTTCGATTCCGGCGCGCTCGGTTTCGGCGGCAACGGCCTGATCGTGGTGCGCGATGCCTCGCAACTGGCGATCAAGGACCGGGTCGCGGTCAATGCCGCGGTTGCCGACGACAACCGCGACCGCCAGGCGGTGTACCGCGAGATCGCGGTCGCCAACGGCCATCCGGAATGGGAATCGCAGATCCGCGACGTGTTCGCCCGGCAGTGGATCGCCAGTGCACGCAGTGGCTGGTGGTATCAGGAAGGCGGGACCTGGAAGCAGAAGTAAGCGGACGGCGCCGCCTGCGGGCGGCGTTGTCGTTTCCGGTGGTTCTTGCCAGGCGACGCTTCGCCCGGTGGTGCCTGGTCGGTTGCGGTGTCGCCCTTGACGCGCGCTTTCGACGCCGGTTGCGCGAAGGGCTTCGGTGCCCAGCGGGACCGTCGTCCCCGCCTGCGCGGGGACGACGGTTTTTCCGGATTGCAGCGAGATGGGACCGGGACGCGCTGCCGTTGCCCGGGGCTGCCGGCCATGCCGGCTTCCGCATGCTGCCCCGGGACCGAACCACACCGCGCTTCTGCGACAATGGGCGGCCATTCGCACGCAGCCTTCGCCACGTGGCCCGATCCCGACGCCTGGACCAGACGCCGTTCTCCGCCGACATCCTCGACCTGACCCACGACGGCCGCGGGGTCGCGCGCCTGGCCGACGGCAAGGCGGTGTTCGTTGCCGGCGCATTGCCGGGCGAGCGGGTGACGGCGGTGCGCACCGCACGCTCGCGGCATTTCGACGAGGCCACCACGCTCGAGGTCCTGCAGGCCTCGCCGCACCGGGTGACGCCGCGCTGCGCGCACTTCGGCGTCTGCGGCGGCTGCGTGCTGCAGCATCTCGACGCCGGCCAGCAGATCCTCGCCAAGCAGCGCGTGCTGCGCGAGAACTTCGAGCGCATCGGCCATGTCACCCCGGAACGCTGGCTCGAGCCGCTGGTCGACCGCGAGTGGGGCTACCGGCGCAAGGGCCGTTTCTCGGTGCGCCGGGTGGAGAAGAAGGACAAGACCCTGGTCGGTTTCCGCGAGCGCGACCCACGCTTCGTCGCCGACCTGCACGAATGCCACACGGTGATCGCGCCGATCGCGGCGGTGATCCCGGCGCTGTCGGCGCTGGTCGACGGCCTGGCCGCGCGCAGCCAGATCCCGCAGATCGAGTTCATCGCCGGCGACGCCACGGCCGACTTCGACGGCGTCGCGCTGGTGTTCCGGCACCTGCAGCCGCTGGTCGAGTCCGATCTCGCCGCGCTGGCCGCGTTCGGCCGGGCGCACCGCTTCGCGATCTTCCTGCAGCCCGGCGGCATCGACAGCGTGCATCCGCTGTGGCCCGAGGCGCCGTCGCTGGCGTTCCGGCTGCCGCCGTGGGACGTGGAGCTGCGGTTCCGGCCGCTGGATTTCATCCAGGTCAACGCCGGCCTCAACGAGACGATGATCGCGCGCACGATGGAACTGCTCGACGTGCAGCCCGGGGACCGGGTGCTGGACCTGTTCTGCGGGCTCGGCAATTTCACCCTGCCGCTGGCGCGCCGGGTGCGCGAGGTGGTCGGCGTGGAGGGCGAGGCCGGGCTGGTCGCGCGGGCGAGGGAGAACGCCGTGCACAACGGCCTGGCCAATGCGCAGTTCTTCGCCGCCGACCTGACCCAGGACCAGTCGCACGCGCCGTGGATGCGCGCCGGTTTCGACACGCTGCTGCTCGACCCGCCGCGGTCCGGCGCCGACGCGGTGCTCCGGCAGTTGCCGCTCAAGGGCCTGCGGCGCATCGTCTATGTCAGCTGCCATCCCGCGTCGCTGGCGCGCGATGCCGGCTATCTGGTCAACGAGCGCGGCTGGACGCTGCGCGCGGCCGGGGTCATGGACATGTTCCCGCAGACCGCGCACGTCGAGTCGATCGCGATGTTCGAGAAGCAGGGGTAGTGAGCAGGGGCCGGAGGCCAGGGGCCAGGGGAGGCCGGTTTCCCGCCATCGGGTAGACGGTCTCCCGGGCTAGAATCCAGCCGTTCCGCAATTTCGCGCGGACCGGTGCTGCTCCCCCATCTCCGACCCCCGACCCCGCATGGCCATCGAGATCGAACGGAAATTCCTGGTGACCTCCGACGCGTGGCGCGCGGCGGCGCACGACGTGGTGCCGATGGCGCAGGGGTATCTCAACGATCTGGCGGCGGTCGACAGCGGCGCGCAGAAGGCCTCGGTGCGGGTGCGCATCGAGGGGGCGCGCGCATTCCTCAACATCAAGTCGCGCGAGCTCGGCCATACCCGGCAGGAGTACGAACTGCCGATGCCGGTCGACGAGGCGCGCTCGCTGCTGCAACTGTGCGTCGGCGGGCGGGTCGAGAAACGTCGCCACTACGTGCGCCACGAGGGTCATCTGTGGGAGGTCGACGAGTTCCTCGGCGACAACGCCGGGCTGGTGGTCGCGGAGATCGAACTCGACGATGCCGACGAGGTGTTCGCGCTGCCGCCGTGGGCGGGCGCCGAGGTCACCGACACGCCGCGCTACTACAACCTCGCGCTGGCCTCGCATCCCTATGCCGCATGGAACGACGCGGAGCGCGGCCCGGACTTGTCCACGACCGTCCCGGACGCATGATGCCGCGATGAGAGTCGACATCTGGTCCGACGTCGTCTGCCCGTGGTGCTGGATCGGCAAGCGCCGCCTGCAGCGGGGCATCGCCCTGCTCGGCACCGACGCGCCGCCGATCGACCTGCACTGGCACCCCTACCAGCTCGATCCCGAGGCCGATGCCACGCCCGTTCCGCTGCGCGAGGCCTACGCGCGCAAGTTCGGCGGCGCCCGGCGCACGGCCGAACTGCTCGCCGGTACCAGCGGACCGCGCGCGCCGAGGGCCTGCCGTTCGATTTCGACCGCGGGCAGGTGCGCGTGACCACGTTGCCGGCGCACCGGCTGATGGCGCTGGCCGCGCGCGAAGGCGATACGCACGCGGTCGGCGAAGCGCTGTTCCACGCGCATTTCGCCGAGGGCCGCAATCTGGCCGACCCCGACGTGCTCGTCGCCGCGGGCGCGGCGGGCGGTCTGCCGGAAGCCCGCGTGCGTGCGCTGCTGGCGGGCGAGGAGGGGCTTGCCGAGGTGCGCGCGGCGATCGCGCAGGCGCAGGCGATGGGCATCCGCGCGGTTCCCACCTTCGTCATCGATGGCCGGCTTGCGGTGCAGGGTGCGCAGTCGCCGGAGACGTTCGCCGCGACGCTGCGTCAGGCGCTCGGCGCGGGCGACGACGGCAGCGGGCATGCCGCGACGGGCGATCCAGCCGGTTGCGGTCCCGACGGCTGCCGCGTCTGAGTGGCCGAGTGCAATCCGCCCGCCTGCTGCGACCATGGTGGCGGTCAGGTGACGGTCTCGCCACGGCGTTCGATTCACCCTCGACCTTCCCGCGCGAACGCCGACGGTCGCGCCGCGCCGCATCTGCGACAATGCGCGCCTGCGCCATCGGGCGCGTGATGGAGATTCCCGGATGCTCGTGATCGGCGTGGCCGGCACCGAACTGACCGCGCAGGAGCGCGACTGGCTGCAGCACGATGCCTGCGGCGGCGTGATCCTGTTCAAGCGCAACTTCGCCTCGCGCGCGCAGGTGGCCGACCTGGCCGATGCGATCCGCGCCGCGGCGCCGCGGCCGCAGCTGGTCTGCGTGGACCAGGAGGGCGGCCGGGTGCAGCGCTTCCAGGACGGCTATACCGCGCTGCCGCCGCTGGCCGGCTTCGATGCGGTCTACCGCACCGATCCCGAGGCCGCGCTGGCGCTGGCGCGCGAACACGCCTGGCTGATGGCCAGCGAGGTCCGCGCGACCCGCGTCGACCTGAGCTTCGCGCCGGTGGTCGACGTCGGCCACGGCAACCTGGCGATCGGCAACCGCGCGTTCTCCGAGGACCCGCAGGTCGTCGCCGCGCTGACCCGCGCCTACATCGAAGGCATGCACGAGGCCGGCATGGCGGCGACGCTCAAGCATTTCCCCGGCCACGGCTCGGTGCGCGAGGACACCCATTTCGACGAGGCGGTCGACAACCGCAGCCTCGACGACATCCGCGCCCACGACCTGGTGCCGTTCGCCGCCGGCATCGACGCCGGCGCCGATGCGGTGATGCTGGCGCACGTGGTCTACCCGCAGGTCGCGCCGGAGCCGGCGGGCTACTCGCCGCGCTGGATCAACGACATCCTTCGCGAAGAGATGGACTTCCGCGGCGTCGTATTCTCCGACGACATCGGCATGGCGGCGGCGTTCTCGGCCGGCGGCGTCAAGGCCCGGGTCGATGCGCACCTGGACGCCGGCTGCGACGTGGTGCTGGTCTGCCACCCGGAACTGGTCGCCGAATCGCTGGCTGCGGTCGAAGGCCGCAAGCTCAACACCATGGCGCTGATCGGCCTGATCGGGCGCGGCGCGCTCGGCTGGGACGGGCTGCTGGCCAGCAACGATTACGGCACCGTACAGGGCCGACTGGGAGACCTGGCATGAACATTCCGCGCCTCGACGACGTGCTCGACACCGCCGACCTGATCTTCGACCGCGAGCAGCTCGAGGATGCGATCGAGGCGATGGCCGAGGACATCGCCGACGACTACGGCGACGACGAGCTGCCGCCGGTGTTCCTGACCGTGATGCACGGCGGCATGCTGTTCGCCGCGCAGCTGGCGCTGGCGCTGGGCGAGAACGAGATCGACGTGGAACTCGACTACCTGCACGCCACGCGCTACCGCGGCAATACCGTCGGCTCCGGACTGGCCTGGCTGCACCGCCCGGCCACGCCGCTGCAGGGCCGGCGCGTGCTGCTGGTCGACGACATCCTCGACGAAGGCCACACGCTGAAGGTGGTCAAGCATTGGTGCGAGGACCAGGGCGCCAGCGACGTGCGCATCGCGGTGCTGGCGACCAAGGACCACGACCGCCGCGTCGAGGAGGTCGAGGCCGACTATGCCGGCGTCAGCGTGCCGGACCGCTACGTGTTCGGCTACGGCATGGACTTCCACGAGCAGGGCCGCAACCTGCCGGCGATCTACGCGCTGGCCGACGCGTAGACGGCGCGCCACCATCATCGCCGGCGCGCGTGCCGGCGCAGGACGAGGAATCACGATGCCCGCTTCCATCGATCTGGCCGTCATCGGCGGCACCGGCCTCTACCGGCTGGCCGACCTGCAGGACGTGGAACCGCACCAGCCGGTCACGCGTTACGGGGCGCTGTCGGGCCCGGTGCGCGTCGGCACGCTCGACGGCAGGCGCGTCGCGTTCCTGGCACGCCATGGCGAAGGCCATTCGGTGCCGCCGCACAGGATCAACTACCGCGCCAATCTCGCCGCGCTGCAGGCCCTCGGCGCGACGCGTGTGCTCGCGCTCAACACCGTCGGCGGCATCACCGAACGCTTCGCGCCGCGCGTACTCGCCTGTCCCGACCAGCTGATCGACTACACCTGGGGCCGGGTGTCGACGTTCTCCGAGGGCGATGCCGACGACGGCAGGGGCGGCGAGGTGCTGCACGTCGATTTCGGCGATCCCTACACGCCCGCGCTGCGCGCAGAGGTGCTCCGGGCCGCGCGCGCGGCCGGCGTCGATCTCGTCGATGGCGGCTGCTACGGCGCGACCCAGGGACCGCGCCTGGAAACCCGCGCCGAGATCGCGCGCATGCGCCGCGACGGCTGCGACTTGGTCGGCATGACCGGCATGCCGGAGGCGGGCCTGGCCCGCGAACTGGGCCTGGACTACGCGTGCCTGGCGATCGTCGCCAACTGGGCCGCGGGCGCGGGCCCGCAGGTCGACGAGGTCATCACCTTCCAGAACGTGCTCGACAACGTCGCCGCGGCCTCGTCGGGCATTCCCGCGCTGCTGCGGCGCCTGCTGGCCGGGTGATTGCATCGGCGGCGGTTTGCTTTGCATACTCGACCGGCACGCGCGGCCGCCTGCGGACCGCGCGGCGATCCTGCAGCCAGACGAGGTGAGACGTTCATGCAATACGGCACAGTGAAGTGGTTCAACGACGCGAAGGGATTCGGATTCATCGCGCCCGAGGACGGTAGCGCGGACGTGTTCGTGCATTACTCCGCGATCAGTTCGACGGGTTTCCGCTCGCTGCAGGAGGGGCAGCGGGTCAGCTACGAAGTGACCCAGGGGCCCAAGGGCGCCCAGGCCACCGGTGTCGCCCCCGCGGCTTGAGTGGCGGTCCCGCGTTGTCGGAGAAGGCCCCGCATCCGCGGGGCTTTTTTCGTGGCTTTTCGCCGATTTCCGGCGCCCCGATCGCAGGTCGGGGCTACGCCTCCGACGCCGGGAACTCGACATCTCGCGAGTCCGGAACGCCGTGCACGTCGGCCGCGTGGGGCCGACCTACGCAGGATCGGGGTGGCCGTTCACCGATCCTGCGTCAGCGGCCGGCGGGCTGCCAGCGCAGCGCCAGGCCGTACTCGCGGCCCGGCTGGTAGTACCAGGCGACCGTTTCGTAGTCGCGGTCCAGCACGTTGGTCGCGCGCGCCTCCAGGGTCCAGTCGGCATGCACGGCATACGCCAGGCGCAGGTCGGTGGTCGCGTAACCGCCCACGCGGACGCTGTTGGCGGCATCGTCGTAGCGGTGGCCGGCGCCGTTGAGGGTGATGCCGGCACGGAAGGCGCCGAATGCGCGGTCCAGGTCGATGCGTCCGCTGTTGCGTGCGCGCCGCGCCAGCAGGTTGTCGAAGTTGCCGCCCGCGCTGCGGTTGCGCGGATCGACGTGGCTGAGCTGCAGGTTCAGGTCGAATCCGGTCAGCGACGTGGACACGGTGGCCTCGGCGCCGCGGATCCGCGCCTCGTCGACGTTGTTGGGCAGGCCGATCGCCGCGTCGTAGGAAATCAGGTCGTCGACGTCGGTCCGGTACACGTCCAACGTCCAGCGCCAGCCGGCGCCGGCCTGGCTGATGCCGAGGTTGTAGCTGGCGGATTCTTCCGGCCGCAGGTCCGGATTGCCGAAGAACGGGTAGTAGAGGTCGTTGAAGGTCGGCGCCTTGAAGCCGGTCGCGGCGCTGGCGGTCAGGCGCAGGCCGTGGCCGAGTTGCATGCCCCAGCCGAGGCTGCCGGTCGAGTGGCCGCCGAACTGCGCGTTGTCGTCGTTGCGCACGCTGGCCTGCAGCCGGTGCGCGCCGAGCCGGCCGGTATAGCCGGCGAACACGCCGATGTTGCGCCGGCTGGTCGCGTCGTAGCCGGTGTCGCTGTCGACCAGGTCCTTCTGCCAGTCGTAGCCGGTCGACAGCACATGACCGTCGGCGATGCCGAAATCGGCCTGCAGCGACGCGCTGTCGCGGGTGGTGTCGAAGCTGCCGGCGGCCAGCCGCGGCGCGCTGCCGTCGCTGAAGTAATTGTCGGACTTGTCGCGGGCGCGGCCGGCCTGGGCGGTGACGGTGATGCGCTCGGCGGCGGTCCATGCCAGCTTGCCGCCGACGACCTGCTGGACGTTGTCGGCCTCGTTGCCGCCGAAGACGCTGCCGTCGAAGCGGTTCTCGGCCTCGGCGTGCAGCAGGTGGCCCTCGATCACCAAGCCTTCGGCCAGCGTGGCGCCGGCGCGCAGGTTGGCCGAGCGGTTGCGATAGCCGTCGCGGTCCGGCTCGTCGACGAAGCAGCCGGCCCCCCAGCCCGCGGCGGTGCCGCGGCAGGCGTCGATGCCGTCGGTCCTGCGGTAGGCGACGTCGGCGCCGAACCAGCCGCTGCCGATGCCGCCGCCGATGCCCGCGCTGGCCTCGCGCAGGCCGTGGCTGCCGGCGCCGGCGCGGAAACGCGGCGTCCACGCGCCATGGTCGCGGCGGGTGAAGATCTGGATCACGCCGCCGATCGCCTCCGAGCCGTACAGGCTGGAGCGCGGGCCGCGGACGATCTCGATGCGTTCGATCTGCTCGACCGGCAGGTCCTGGAACGCGGCCAGTCCGGCCGTCGCCGAGCCGATGCGGATGCCGTCGACCAGCACCAGCACGTGGTCTGCCTCGGTGCCGCGGATCGAGACGGTGCTGAGCTTGCCTGGACCACCCTGGTTGCCGACATCGAGACCGGCCCGGCCGCGCAGCAGTTCCGGCAGGTCGCGCGCCTGGCTGCGTTCGATCTCGGCGCGGTCGATGACCTGCGCGGGTACCAGGGTGTCGCGCAGCGTGCCTTCGGTGCGCGTGGCGGTGACGAGGACGGTATCGAGGTCGCCGGCATCGGCGGTGTCGGCGGCGGTGGCGACAGGCGCGGCGAGCGCGGCGGCGAGGGCCGCGGTCAGGGAACGCAACAGCATCGGGAGTCTCCAGTCGCGTGCACCCGCGCACGCGGTTCGAGGGGAGGAGATCACGAGACAGGCGGACAGCCCGACGGCCGGGCAACAGTGGCCCGGAGCGCCGCCACGATGCCCGCCGCATCGCAACCAGTTCGGGCTTCGTGGCCGGTCTCCGGACTTGCGCGCCGGGCCGTGGTGGCCCGGGATTCCGCGCCTTCCCATGCCGAGGGCACAGTGGCGGATGCGGACTCCCATGCGCGCTTACCGTTGCGGGGGCAGTGCCGGAATGGACGCGACAGGCGCGTCGTCACCGGCTTCCCGTTTCAATCCGTCGGCGGATGCCGCCGGATCACCGCGAAGCAGGCGCGATTGTACGCGAGCCGAGCGCGTCGGCCGGACTCGCGCGCTGATCCGCGCTCAGTCGCGGTCGCCGGCGTCGAACAGGCCGGGATCGGGCATGCCGCCCTCGTCGTGCACGGTGGTCGTCACCGGGCCGGCGGCGGGCCGGCCGCGCGGCGCCGGCAACTGCGCGATCGCCGCTTCCGCGGCGGCCACCAGCTGCTGGCGGCGGGCGTCGGGGACGTCCTGCCAGTGGCAGTCGAGCAGCGCGCCCTCCAGCGAATACAGCAGGTTGAGACTGGGCTTGAAGCCGGCGCGCTTGACCCGCATGAAGGCGTCCACCGGGCCGGCGGCGGCGAGATCCTCGCGCGTGCGCAACCCGACCTGGCGCAGCCATGCCGCCGATTTCGGGCCGATGTTGCGCAGCTTCAGCGGTGCGCTCATGGCAGCGATTCCAGGTAGACGGCGGCGAGGGCTTCGATGCCTGCCTGGTCTTCAACGTCGAAACGCGCGGGCAGCGGACTGTCGAGGTCGAACACGCCGACCAGGCGCTCGCCGCGGACCAGCGGCACCACCAGCTCCGAGCGCGATGCGCTGTCGCAGGCGATATGGCCCGGGAACGCATGCACGTCGTCGATGCGCTGGGTCCGGCGGGTGCGCGCCGCGGCGCCGCAGACGCCCTTGTCGAGCGGAATGCGCACGCAGGCCGGCAGGCCCTGGAACGGCCCGACCACGAGTTCGTTGCCGTCGAACAGATAGAAGCCGGCCCAGTTGAGGTCGGGCAGCGCGTGGTACACCAGCGCGGACAGGTTGGCGGCGTTGGCGATGGGGTCCGGTTCGCCGTGCAGCAGGGCACGCGCCTGCGCGCCGAGCGCGGCATACTGCTCGGCCTTGGTGCCGCGCAAGGGGGCTGGAGTGAACATGCAGGCAGTGTATCAGCGCGCTGGATCGCGGCCGCGGCCCGGCGCGATGGCGGCGCGGCGATGAGCCCGCCTGCGACGGCCGCGCGCAGCGTGCTGGTCACCGGGACCGATACCGGCATCGGCAAGACCCACGCCAGCGTCGCCCTGCTGCACGCGCTGCGCGGTCGCGGACTGCGCGCGGTCGGCATGAAGCCGGTCGCCAGCGGCTGCGACTGGATCGACGGCCACTGGCGCAACGAGGACGCACTGGCGCTGCAGGCGGCCAGCGATCCGCGTCCCGGTTACGCCGACATCAATCCCTTCGCGCTGCCTGAGCCCACCGCGCCGGTGCTGGCTGCGCGCGAGGCGGGCATCGGGGTCGAGCTGGGCGCGATCCTCGATGCGCACGCGCGCCTGGCCGCGATGGCCGATTTCGTGCTCGTCGAGGGCGCGGGCGGCTGGGACGCGCCGCTGGCCACGGACATCGAGCACCACACGCTGGCGCAGCGGATCGGCGGCGGCGTGGTGCTGGTCGTCGGCCTGAAGCTCGGCTGCCTGAGCCATGCCCGGCTGAGCGCGCGCGCGATCGCCGCCGACGGCTGCCGTCTGCTCGGATGGATCGGCAACCGCATCGATCCGGACTTCGCCCGTGTCGACGATTACCTGGCGCTGCTGGAGGCCGCACTGCCGGCGCCGCGGCTGGGCGTGCTGCCGTTCGCCGGCGATGCCGCCACGCAGACCGGTGAAGCGCTCGCGCTGGACCCGATGTGGACCGACGTTCCCTGAATCCCGCGGCAAGGGGCGCAATGCAGGGCGGCTTCCGATCCGGCCGGGCTGGATGCCCTTCCGGCCGTGCGGGAATTCCTGTCGATGGCGCGGCCGATCCGCCCTGCCGGGGTTACGCTCGCGGTGTGCCGCGCACCCGAGCGCGTGCTTCCGGGCGGCAGCAGGCACCAGAACGCGACGCTTTCCCGTATCGGAGGTTTCCATGCAAGGCATCCGCAGACGCCATCGCACCCAGGGTCCCGGATATCCGCGACACCTGTTCCATTCCCTGATGGCTGCGCAGGCGTACCCGCCATGCAGGTGACGCACCTGCTGGGCCTGACCCTTCTGGGCATCCTCGCAGGCGTCAGCTTCGTCATGCAGTCCGCCGTCAATACGCAGCTGCGCGAAAGCCTGGCGTCGCTGTCCTGGGCCGTGTTCTTCAGCTACCTGGGCGGCACCCTGGTCATGGGTCTGGTCCTGGCCGCCACGCGGACCGCGCTGCCGGCGGCCGCTACCCTCCCGCAGACACCCTGGATCGCCTGGACCGGCGGCCTGTTCGGCGTGGTCTATGTCATGAGCCTGGTCGTGCTGTTGCCGAGGATCGGCAGCGTGGCCGCGCTGGCGCTGCTGGTCGCCGGCCAGATGCTGGCCGCGCTGGTTTTCGACCAGTTCGGATGGTTCGGCATCGCGCAGCAGGCGGTGACGCCGACCAAGGTCCTGGGCGCGCTGCTGCTGGTCGCCGGCGTGGTACTGGTGCGCGCGTAGCACGGGCCGGGCCCCGTGCTGCGCGCGTCATCGCGGCATGGCGGATCCGGCGCCCGCCACGCCCGATGCCGTCACTGCCCCTGCGGCGCCGGTGCCAGCTCGCCTGCGTCGTCGTCGGCCGCATCGACCGCGTCGCGGTCGTGGCTGTGGTCGCGCGCGATCAGCAGGTAGAAGGCCGGCAGCACGAACAGCGTGAACGCGGTGCCGATCGCCATGCCGGCCGCGATCACCGTGCCCATCGCGAAGCGCGCGGCCGCGCCGGGGCCGCTGGCGAGCAGCAGCGGCACCATCGCGAACACCAGCGCCGCGGTCGTCATCAGCACCGGGCGCAGGCGGATCGCCGCGGCCTGCTCGATCGCCTCGGCTTTCGACAGGCCCTCGTTGGCCTGCAGCTTGTTGGCGAACTCGACGATCAGGATGCCGTGCTTGGAGATCACGCCGACCAGCGTCACCAGCCCGACCTGGGTGTAGATGTTGATGCTCATGCCGGGGAAGACCTCGATGCCGGCGAACTGCAGCACCGTCGACAGCAGCGCCAGCGCGTTGACCACCAGCAGCGCGCCGCTGATCGCCATCGGCACGGTCATCAGCATGATCAACGCGTCGCGGAAGCTCTCGAACTGCGCGGCCAGCACCAGGAAGATGATGATCAGCGCGAACGCCAGGGTGACCAGCATGGTCGCGCCTTCCTGCTTGAACTGGCGCGACTCGCCGGCGTAGTCGACGCTGTAGCCTTGGGGCAGCACGTCGGCGGCGATTCCGTCGAGCACCCGCAGCGCCTCGCCCTTGGTCACGCCCGGGCGCTGCATGAAGGTGATGCCGACCGCGTTGAGCTGCTGGAAGCGCTTGAGCGACTGCGGCTGTGCGCTTTCCTTGAGCGTGATCACCGTCGACAGCGGGATCAGCTCGCCGTCGCGGGTGCGGGTGTAGTAGTTGCCCAGCTGGTCGGCGTTGAGCCGGTCGCTGCGCTGCACCTGCGGGATCACCCGGTAGGAGCGGTTCTGCATCGCGAAGCGGTTGACGTAGCCGCCGGCCAGCAGCGCGCTCATGTCGGCCGCCAGGGTGCGCATGTCGATGCCGAGCATCGCCGCCTTGTCGCGGTCGATCTGCACATCCACGCGCGGCTTGTCGATCTTCAGGTCCTGGTCGAGGAAGATGAAGCGGCGGCTTTCCTGCGCCCGCGCGACGATCTCGTTCGCCAGTTCCGACAGCTGCTCCAGCGAGCCGATGCCGCCGATCACGAACTCGCCGCCGCCGTCGCCGCCGGCCGACGGCAGCGATGGCGGGATCAGCGCGAAGATGTTCAGGCCGGTGATCTCGGCCAGCTTCGGCTGCAGGTCCTGCTGCAGGACCTGGTTGGTCGAGCGGTCGCGCTGGCTCCAGGGCTTCATCACGAAACCGCCCATCGCGGTGTTGGCGCCGCCCATGCCGCCGAAGCCGCCGTTGAACAGGAAGAAGTCGTTGATCTCCGGGATCTCCGACACCACGTCGGTCATCTCCTCGGTGTAGCGCTCGACGTAGTCGAGGGTGCTGGCCGCGTCGGCGCTGCCGATCGCGAACACGAAGCCCTCGTCCTCGGCCGGCGCCGGCTCCTTCGGCGCGCCGATGTACAGGAACGCGCACGACACCAGCACGATCGCGCCGAAGATCAGGATCACGCCGCGGGTCTGCAGCGCGCCGTGCAGGCGGCGCTGGTAGCCGTGCTGCAGCCTGTCGAAGCGGCGGTCGAGCCATTGTTCGAGCCGGCTCTTGCTGTGCTCGCCGCTGGCCTTGAGGATGCGTGCGCACATCATCGGCGTCAGCGTCAGCGCGATGATGCCCGACAGCAGCACCGCGCCGGCCAGGGTGAAGGCGAACTCGGTGAACAGCACGCCGGTCAGCCCGCCCTGGAAGCCGATCGGCAGGTACACCGCGATCAGCGTCGTGGTCATCGCCACCACCGGCCAGGCCAGCTCGCGCGCGCCGCGGATCGCGGCGTCGTGCGGGGTCATGCCTTCCTCGATGTGGCGGTGGATGTTCTCCAGCACGATGATCGCGTCGTCGACCACGATGCCGATCGCCAGCACCATCGCCAGCAGCGTCAGCAGGTTGATGGTGAAGCCCATCAGCAGCATCAGGAACAGCGCGCCGACCAGCGACAGCGGCACCGTCACCGCGGGAATCAGCACGCTGCGGAACGAACCCAGGAACAGGTAGATGACGACGATGACGATGATCACCGCCTCGACGATCGTGCGGATCACCTCGTTGATGCCGTCCTGGATCGACTCGGTGCTGTCGTAGGGGATCGTCGCGTCGATGCCGTCGGGCAGCTGCGGCAGGATCTCGTCGTCCCAGGCCCTGCGGACGTCGCGGATCACGTCCAGCGCGTTGGCGTCGGGCGAGACGTAGATGCCCATGAACGTCGCCGCGTCGCCGTTGATGCGCACCGACGAGTCGTAGTTCTCCGAACCGAGCACCACGTCGGCGATGTCGCCCAGGCGCACGATCGCGCCGTCGGCCTCGCGCACCACCAGCGCGCGGAATTCCTCGGGCGTGCGCAGGTCGGTGCGCGCGGTCAGGTCCACCGACACCATCTGGCCCTTGGTCGACCCCAGCGCCGACAGCACGTTGTTGGACTGCAGCGCGGCGTAGACGTCGCTGGCGGTGACGTCGAGCGCGGTCATGCGGTCGGGCTTGAGCCACACCCGCATCGCGAACGCGCCCGGACCCATGATCTCGGCGCGCTGCACGCCGGGGATCGTCGCGATCCTCGGCTCGACCGCGCGCGTGAGGTAGTCGGTGATCTGGTTGTCGTTGAGCTGCTCGCTGGCGAACGAGACGTACATCGCCGCGACCTGCTGCCCCTGCTGCAGGTCGATGACCGGATCCTCGGACTCGGTCGGCAGCTCGCTGCGCAGCTTGTTGACCTTGGCCGCGATCTGGGTGAGCGCCTCGTTGGGGTCGTAGTCCAGGCGGATGTAGGCCTGGATGATGCTGACCCCCGCCGAGCTGGTCGAGGTGATGTAGTCGATGCCCTCGGCGCTGGCGATCTCGCGTTCGAGCGGGGTGGTGATGAAGCCCTGGATCAGGTCCGCGTCGGCGCCGAAATAGGTGGTGCTGACGTTGACGACCGCGTTCTGCAGCTCCGGGTACTGGCGCACGTTGAGCTCGGAGAACGCGCGCAGGCCGAACAGCAGGATGAACAGGCTGACGACCATCGCCAGCACGGGCTTGTTGATGAAGATGTCGGTGAATTTCATCGTCTTGCGTCTCCCTCTCTTCCGCATACGGACGAGGTTGGGGTGGGGCATGGGGCATGGGATCCGCACGCGCGTCGTGGATCACCATCCCCATCCTTGCCTTCCCCTTGAAGGGGAAGGAAATCGGGCGCCTCGTCGCGCGAGGCGGCGTTTCTAGCGGTTCTCCGGCCGCGGCGCGGCGTCGGCCGCCGGCTGCACGCGGTTGTTGATCGTCACCGTCGCATCGTTGCGCAGCTTCAGCAGGCCGCTGGTGGCCACGCGTTCGCCGGGCTTCAGGCCGTCGGTGACTGCGATCAGGTCGCCGCGGGTGGCGCCGGTCTGGATGAAGCGCTGGCGCACGACCAGTGTCGGGCCGTCGTCCGCGTCGCCTTCGGCCGCGGGCGCGTCGGGGTCGGCGGGGCGTTCGCTGACCACGTACACGGCGTTGCCGTAGGGGTTGAAGGTCACCGCGGTCTGCGGGATCACCACCACCTCCTGCGGTCCACCGACGCTCAGGCCGACCCGCGCGAACGCGCCGGGGCGCAGCTTGCCGTCCGGGTTGGCCAGGGTGGCCTGCACCTGGAAGTTGCGGGTGGCCGGATCGACCGAGGGCTCGATCGCGGTGATCGTGCCTTCGAACCGTTCGCCGGGCAGGGCGTCGACGCCGGCCTGCACGGTCGCGCCTTCGCGGACCAGCGGCAGCTGCTGCTCGGGCAGCGAGAAGTCGAGGTAGATCGGATCGAGCGACTGCAGGCTCACGATCGCGCTGCCCGGCGACACGTACTGCCCCAGGTTGACCTTGCGGATGCCCAGCACGCCGTCGAACGGTGCGCGGATGGTCTTCTGTGCGATCAGCGCGCGCTGCGCCTCGACCTCGGCCAGCGACGTGGCGGCCTGGGTCGCGCGCTCCTCGACCTCGGCCTGCGAGACCAGCTGGTCGCGGCCCAGCTCCTGCCAGCGGTCGCGCTGCACCGCCGCCAGCTTCGCGGCGGCCTCGCTGGCGCGCAGCACCGCCAGTTCGTTGTCGGTGTTGAGCTCCACCAGCACCGTGCCGGCCTTGACCGGCTGGCCGGCCTCGAACGACAGCCTGCGGACCACGCCGCCGGCCTCGGTGGTGACATCGGTGCCGTTGACCGCGACCAGGGTGCCGACCGCCTCCAGCGGCGTCTCCCACGACGCCTGTTCGGCCTCGAAGGCGGTGATCGCGACGGCCGGCTGCGGCATGTTGTCGAAGAAGTCGTTCATGCCACGGCCCATGATCGCCTTCGCGGCGAACACGCCGCCGAACACGATGGCGGTGATCAGCAGCACGAGGAACAGGCGGAGCCTGGGGCGCGGCGGGCGCGCGGTGGAAGTCCTGGCCATGGCAAACATCCGTCAGGGAAGGGGAGGCGGGAGCACAGGCGCGATGTTGCGCCAGTCGGTGTCGAACACGGTGCGGCCGATCCGCGACACCAACGCATCCAGCGCGTCGTCGTCGGCGTCGAACAGCGGCTGCCAGCCGTAGCCGTTGAGCAGGTACTGCAGTTGCCGCAGCAGCAGGCGGTAGGGATCGCCGACCACGCGCGGGTCGATCATTCCCTGCTGCTGCGCAAGGGTATGCATCCCGACCGTCAGCATCCATGTGCCCATCGTCAGGGCTGCGACCGGCAACCGGCAGGTCGCGGGCAGATCGCCGCGGGCGCGCGCTTCGGTCGCGATCCCGTCGATCAGCTCGGTCAGCGGCATGAAGGCCGCCAGCGCGCGCCGGCGGCTTTCCGCCGACGCCGCGCCCCAGACCACGTCGGTCCAGACGAACTGCGCCAGCCGGAAGTGCTCGGGCTGCTCGCGCATGATGATCAGGTCGGCCAGCACCACGGCCAGCATCTTCTCGCGCGTGGGGCCGTCCCAGCGCGCGGCGCGCTCGAACAGCTCGACCCGGCTCATGCAGTTGCGCGTCGCCAGGGCGACCAGCAGGTCCTCCTTGCTGGCGAAGTGCTTGTACAGCGTGCCGATCGCGAACCCGCAGTCGTCGGCGATCCGGGCCATCTGCAGCGACAGCAGGCCGTCGCGCTGGATCAGCACCTGCGCCCGGTCGAGGAAGGCCTGCTCACGCGCGGCGATGTCGCGTTGCCGGCGCAGGAGCGCGGGCGTCGGGGCGATCATGGTGCAGTCGGCTGGAAGAAGGGCGCGCCACTATGAACGAGGTTCATATTCCGAGCAAGGTTCATCCGCGCAGCGGGTCGCGGGATGTGACCGCCACCACGGCCGGTGCCTGACCGCAGTGCCGTCAGTCATGGTGTCGCGCTGCTTCGAATTAGCTATACTGACCGGTATAGTAAATAGCCTTCCCGCACCATCTCCACTCAGGTCTCCTCCCTCATGCGCCGAATCCTGTCTCTCGCCGTGCTCGTCACGGCGCTCTCCGCCTGTGGTCAACAACAGGAACAGGCGGCGCCGCCGCCGCCCGAAGTCGGGGTGCTGACGGTCCAGCCGACCGTGGTCGCCCTGCAGGAGGAGCTGGTGGGCCGGCTGGCGCCGTTCCGCAGCGCCGACGTCCGTGCCCGGGTGCCGGGCGTGCTGGAACGCCGGGTCTACCAGGAAGGCAGCGACGTCAAGGAAGGCGACGTGCTGTTCCGCATCGACCCTGCGCAGCTGCAGGCCGCGCTGGGTACCGCCCAGGGCGCCCAGGCCCAGGCCCAGGCGAACTACGCCAATGCCAAGATTGCCGCCGACCGTGCGCGCCAACTGGCGCCGACCAACTTCATTTCGAAGTCCGACCTGGACAACGCCCTGGCCGCCGAGCGCAGCGCCGAGGCCGCGCTGCAGGCGGCGCGCGCTTCCACCCAGACCGCGCAGATCAACCTGGGCTACGCCACCGTGCGCGCGCCGATCTCCGGCCGCGCCGGCAAGCAGCAGGTCACCGAGGGCGCGCTGGTCGGGCAGGGCGAGGCGACGCTGCTGACCACGGTCGACCAGATCGATCCGCTGTACATCAACTTCTCGATGAGCGCGGCCGAGTTCAGCCGCATCCGCGCGATGCCGCTCGACCGCGACGCCGGCGGCGGCCAGGTGCAGATCGTGCTGGCCGACGGCACGGTCCACGACCAGACCGCGACGCTCGATTTCTCCGGCGACATCGTCGACCCGGCGTCGGGCGCGGTGCAGCTGCGCGCGACGCTGCCCAACCCCGGCCACCGCCTGCTGCCCGGCGTCTACGTGACGCTGCGCGCCAACATGGGCCAGCAGAGCGGCGTGTTCCTGGTGCCCCAGGCGGCGGTCCAGCGCGACACCGCGAGCGCCTATGTGCTGGTGGCCGGCGAAGGCGACAAGGTCGTGCGCAAGAACGTGACCACCGACCGCGCCCAGAACGGCCAGTGGGTCGTCAGCCAGGGGCTGGCGGCCGGCGATCGGGTGGTCGTCTCCGGCGTGCCCAAGGCGCGCATCGACAGCGTGGTCAAGCCGGTGCCGTGGACGCCCGAAGCCGAGGCCCCGGCGGCCGGCGGGGCGCCGCAGGCGCAGGACCAGGCGCCGGCCGCGGCCGGCACCGCCGGTGCCGGACAGCCGGCGGATGCCGCCGAGCCCGCCGCTGCGCCCGACACGCAGGACTGATCCGCCATGCCCAAGTTCTTCATCAACCATCCGGTCTTCGCCTGGGTCGTCTCGATCCTGATTTCGCTCTCGGGCGTGATCGCGCTGCTGAACATGGGCGTCGAGTCGTACCCGAGCGTGGCGCCGCCGCAGGTCACGGTGACCGCGGCCTATCCCGGCGCAAACGCCGACACCACCGAGCGCGCGGTGACCCAGGTCATCGAGCAGCAGCTGACCGGCATCGACAACCTGCTGTACTTCAGCTCGACGTCGAGCTCGTCCGGCCGCGCGACGGTGACCCTGACCTTCGAGACCGGCACCGATGCCGACATCGCCCAGGTGCAGGTGCAGAACAAGGTGTCGCTGGCGACCCCGCGCCTGCCGACCGAGGTCGTGCAGCAGGGCGTGGTCGTGGCCAAGGCCAATGCGGGCTTCCTGATGGTGGTCGGCCTGCGCTCCAGCGACCCGGCGGTCGACCGCAACCAGCTCAACGATCTGATCGGTTCGCGCGTGCTCGAGCAGATCGCGCGCGTGCCCGGCGTCGGCAGCACCCAGCAGTTCGGTGCCGAGTACGCCATGAACATCTGGCTCAACCCCGAACAGCTGCAGGGCTACGGCCTGTCGGCGACCGAGGTCATCGCGGCGGTGCGCGGGCAGAACGTGCAGTTCGCCGCGGGTTCGATCGGTTCGGATCCGGCGCCGGAGGGGCAGGGCTTCACCGCGACCGTGTCCGCCGAAGGCCGTTTCAGCACGCCCGAGGAGTTCGAGAACATCATCCTGCGCGCCGACAGCGACGGCGCGACCGTGCGCCTGAAGGACGTCGCGCGGGTCGCCGTGGGCGCGTCGGGCTACGGGTTCGACACCAAGTACGACGGGCAGCCCACCGGCGCGTTCGCGATCCAGCTGCTGCCCGGCGCCAACGCGCTGACGGTCGCCGGCGCGGTCGCCTCGCGCATGGACGAGCTGCAGCCCTCGTTTCCGCCGGGCGTGGAGTGGTTCAAGCCCTACGACAGCACCACCTTCGTGACGATCTCGATCAAGGAAGTGGTCAAGACCCTGATCGAGGCGGTGATCCTGGTGTTCCTGGTGATGCTGCTGTTCCTGCAGAACCTGCGCGCGACGCTGATCCCGACGATGGTCATCCCGGTGGCGCTGCTGGGCACGTTCCTGGGCCTGAACCTGCTCGGCTTCACCATCAACCAGCTGACCCTGTTCGCGATGGTGCTGGCGATCGGCATCGTGGTCGACGACGCGATCGTGGTGATCGAGAACGTCGAGCGCATCATGGCCGAGGAGAAGCTGCCGCCGCGCGAGGCGACGACCAAGGCGATGGACCAGATCACCGGCGCGGTGGTCGCGATCACCGTCGTGCTGGCAGCGGTCTTCATCCCCAGCGCGCTGCAGGGCGGCGCCTCGGGCGAGATCTACAAGCAGTTCGCCATCACCATCGCGGTGGCGATGGGCTTCTCCGCGTTCCTGGCGCTGGGCTTCACCCCGGCGCTGTGCGCGACCATGCTCAAGCAGCACGCCGCGCATGGCGAGGAGAAGCACAACGCGTTCGTGCGCACGTTCAACAAGTACTACGACCGCATCAACGCGACCTACGTCGGCCATATCGGCAGTGCCGTGAAACACGCGCCGCGCTGGATGGTCGTATTCGTCGCGCTGAGCGCGGTCTGCGCGTTCCTGTACGTGAAGCTGCCGACCAGCTTCCTGCCCGAGGAGGACCAGGGCTACGCGCTGGCGATCGTGCAGCTGCCGCCGGGCGCCACGCTGCAGCGGACCAACGCGGTGTTCGAGGAAGTCCGCGCGACGATCTCGCAGAACCCGGCCTACGAAAGCATGCTGCAGGTCGCCGGTTTCAGCTTCGTCGGCCAGGGCGAGAACGTCGGCATGGCCTTCATCAAGCTCAAGGACTGGGGTGATCGCGACGCGGGCATCAACCAGTTCCTCGGCGAGGCCAACGGCGCGCTGCAGGGCATCCGCGACGCCAGCATCTTCGTCGTCAACCTGCCGACGGTGCAGGGCCTGGGCCAGTTCGGCGGCTTCGACATGTACCTGCAGGACCGTGCCGGCGCCGGCCACGAGGCGCTGACCCAGGCGCGCAACCAGTTGCTGGGCCTGGCCGCGCAGCAACCCGACCTGCTGCAGGGCGTGCGGCCCAATACGCTGGAGGACGCGCCGCAGCTGCAGTTGCACGTCGACCGCGTGCAGGCGCAGTCGATGGGGCTGTCGGTCAGCGACATCTACGGCGCGATCCAGCTGATGCTGGCTCCGGTCTATGTCAACGACTACGTCGCCGAAGGCCGCATCAAGCGCGTCAACATGCAGGCCGACGCCGCCTATCGCACCGACCCTGGATCGCTGTCGAAGATCTACACCCCCAGCGCCTTGGCGACCAACGCCGACGGCACGCCGACGATGATCCCGCTCACCAGCGTGGTCCGCCCGGAATGGGGCGCAAGCACGCCGTCGCTGACCCGCTACAACGGCTATGCCGCGGTCAACATCGTCGGCTCGCAGGCGCCCGGCCGCAGCTCGGGCGAGGCCATGGCCGCGATGGAAGACCTCGTCGAGAATCAGCTCCCCGACGGTTTCGGCTACGACTGGGCGGGCATGTCCTACCAGGAGATCATCGCCGGCAACACCGCGACGCTGCTGCTGCTACTGTCGGTCGTGGTGGTGTTCCTGTGCCTGGCCGCGCTGTACGAGAGCTGGTCGATCCCGGTCGCGGTGCTGCTGGTGGTGCCGCTGGGCATCCTCGGCGCGGTGCTGTTCACGATGCTGCGCCCGGGCCTGTCGAACGACATCTTCTTCAAGATCGGCATGGTCACGGTCATCGGCCTCGCGGCGAAGAACGCGATCCTGATCGTCGAGTTCGCGGTGCTGGAACGGGCCGCGGGCAAGACCCTGCGCGAGGCGACCGTCGAGGCGGCGCGGCTGCGTTTCCGGCCGATCCTGATGACCTCGTTCGCGTTCATCCTCGGCGTCACCCCGATGGCGCTGTCGAGCGGCGCGGGCGCCAACGCCCGCCATGCGCTGGGCACCGGCGTGATCGGCGGCATGCTGTTCGCGACCTTCCTCGGCCTGCTGCTGATCCCGGTGTTCTTCATCATCGTGCGCCGGGTGCTGGGCGACAAGCTCGACGAGCCCGATCCCAAGGCGGTCGCCGCGCTGGAGGCGCAGCACAGGCAGGTCGGCGCCGACCTCTGATGCGCGCCCGCTGATGGCCTGGAACGCCCCGCACCCGCGGGGCGTTTCCTCATGTGGGACGCATTGTCTTGGCAGCGTGCGTGCCACGCGCTTCCGGTTGGCGATGGGCGCGCGCAGACTCGGGGGCCGACCACCGCAGGGAACCATCATGCGCATCGCACTGATCGGCGCGTCCGGCAACGCCGGCTCGCGCATCCTCGAGGAACTGTCCGACCGCGGGCACCGGGTGACCGCCATCGCCCGTCATCCCGATCGCATCGCGCGCCTGCCGGGCGTGACCGCTGTGCAGGGCGACGTGTTCGACCCGGCCGGTCTCGCGCCGCTGCTCAAGGGTCACGATGCCGTCATCAGCGCGGTGCATTTCAGTGCCAGCGATCCGCGCGCGCTGATCAACACGGTCAAGGCGTCCGGCGTGCCGCGCTACCTGGTCGTCGGCGGCGCCGGCAGCCTCGAGGTTGCGCCGGGCGTGACCCTGCTCGATACACCGGAGTTTCCCGCCGAGTACCGCGCCGAGGCAGAGGCCGGCGCGCGTTTCCTCGCGCTGCTGCGCGCGGAGCAGGAGCTGGACTGGGCCTTCCTGTCGCCTTCGGCGCTGTTCGTGCCCGGCGAGCGCACCGGCCGGTTCCGGCTCGGCCAGGACCAGTTGCTGCAGGGCGAGAAGGGCAGCGTCATCTCGTTCGAGGACTATGCCGTCGCGCTGGTCGACGAGCTGGAGCACCCGGCGCATCCGCGCCAGCGCTTCACCGTGGGCTACTGAGCACCGCGCGGCGCTGATGCCAGGCGTCGCGACCCTCGCGCACACGTCCGGCGCGCAGCCTGCATGGGCGCACGTGCGGAGCGTGCGGCTGCGCGTGTAGGGCGATGACGGGCGTTCCGGTGGCCGCATGCCGATGTCCGCGGGTATGCTCCCGCCGCGCGCCGTCCGGCGCGGAAGGGAGCTGCCCGCATGCATCCACAGCGGCCGTTGCGCGTCGCCATCGTCGGTTACGGCACCGCCGGACAGGCCGCGGCGGTACTGCTCGGCCGCGACGGTCACGCGGTCGAGGTGTTCGAGCGCGCACCGGCGCCGGGACCGGTCGGGGCCGGCTTCCTGCTGCAGCCCAGTGGGCTGCAGGTGCTGTGGCGCATGGGCCTGCTGCCGGAGGTGACGGCGCACGGCGCGCGCGTCGGTCGGCTGTACGGTGAAACGCCGTGCGGACGCGCGGTGATGGACATGCGCTATGCCGGACTCGATGCGCGGCTGACCGGCATCGGCCTGCAGCGCGGTGCGTTGTTCCATGTGCTCGACGCGGCCCGGAACGGCCGCGCGCGCTTGCGCGCGGGGATCGCGATCGACGCCATCGACCCGCACGACGACCGCTGGCTGATCGATGCGCACGGCGGACGCCACGGTCCCTTCGACCTGGTCGTCGTCGCCGACGGCGCCGGCTCGCGGCTGCGTGGCTATCCCGGCGCGCCGCGGATCGACCGGGTGTACCCGTGGGGCGCGCTGTGGTGCCTGCTGCCGGCGGGCGACTGGCCGTGGATGGACGAGCTGCGGCAGCGTTACGTCGCGGCGCGGCGGATGATCGGCATGCTGCCGGTGGGGACGCGGCCCGGCGATGCGACGCCGCGCGTGAGCTTCTTCTGGAGTCTGCCGGTCGGCAGTTTCGATGCCTGGCAGGCCGCGCCGCTGCAGGCCTGGCACGACGATGTCGCGGCGATCTGGCCCGAGGCCGCCGCGCTGCTGGCCGGCGCCGCCACGCAGCATGCACAACTGGCGCGCGCCAGTTATCGCGACGCCACGCTGCGCCGCTGGCATCGCGGCCGGGTGGTGCTGATCGGCGACGCCGCGCATGCGATGAGCCCGCAGCTGGGGCAGGGCGTCAACATGGCGCTGCTCGATGCCGAGGCGCTGCGCGATGCGCTGCGCCTGCACGCGCCCGATGCCGCGTTGCCGCACTACCAGCGCGAGCGCCGCAAGCACGTGGCGATCTACCAGTTCTGGAGCCGCTGGCTGACGCCGATCTTCCAGTCCGAGCACGATCTGCTGGCGACCGCGCGCGACCTCGCATTCCTGCCGATGGGCAGGCTGCCCGGTGGCCGCGGTCACATGCTGCGCGTGCTCAGTGGCACGCAACGCGGCGTGTTCGGACGGCATGCGCTGGATCCCGGCTTCGTGCAGGCGCTGGCCAGCGGATTCGCCGCGGCACCGGCGATGCCGGGCCCCGTGCCCGAACCGGGGTAGGCGCGGCCGGTTTTGCGCGAGAATCGGCGCTCCAGTCACCGGGAGAGGGGCGATGCGCGCAACCGACACGCATGAGGTCGACAACCAGCCACCGGAGTTCGCGCCGCGCGATCTCTGGCGCGACGACGTGGCGCTGCGCGAGGCGCTCGCGCGCGAAGGCGGCGCGGCATTCGAGGCGCGCCTTGCGGCTTATGGCGCGCTGGCGGGCGGCGCGCTGTACGCGGCCGGTTTCGATGCCAACCGCGACCGGCCGCGGCTGCGCACCCATGACCGCTTCGGCCATCGCATCGACAGCGTCGAGTTCCATCCCGCCTACCACCTGCTGATGGATGCCGCGGTCTCGCATGGCGTCGCCGGCCTGTCGTGGGCGCAGCAGCCGCAGCCGGGCGCGCACGTCGCCCGCGCCGCGCTGAGCTATCTGCACCACCAGGCCGATGCCGGGACCAGCTGTCCGCTGACGATGACCCACGCCGCGATGCCGGTGCTGGCGCGCGAACCGGTGCTGCGGCAATGGCGCGAGAAGATCGTCGCGATGCGCTACGACCCGCGCGACCTGCCGCTCGCCGACAAGCATGGCGTCACCCTCGGCATGGGCATGACCGAGAAACAGGGCGGCAGCGACGTACGCGCCAACAGCACGCGCGCGACGCCGGACGGCGACGACGGCAGTTACGTCCTGCGCGGCCACAAGTGGTTCTTCTCGGCGCCGATGTCCGATGCGTTCCTGGTGCTGGCGCAGGCGCCGGGCGGCCTGAGCTGCTTCCTGCTGCCGCGGTGGCTGCCGGACGGCGGACTCAACGGCTTCCGGCTGATGCGGCTCAAGGACAAGCTCGGCGACTGGAGCAACGCCTCGTCGGAGGTCGAGTTCTACGCCGCGCGCGCGCTGCGTGTCGGCGACGAGGGCCGCGGCGTGGCGACGATCCTGGAGATGGTGATGCTGACGCGGCTCGACTGCATGCTCGGTTCCAGCGCGGAGATGCGCATGGCGCTGGCGCAGGCATTGCACCACTGCCGCTACCGCCGCGCGTTCGGCAAACCGCTGCTCGAACAGCCGCTGATGCGCAACGTGCTGGCCGATCTCGCGATCGAGGCCGAGGCCGCATTGGCCCTGTCGATGCGGGTGGCCGGCGCGGTCGACGCCGCGCCGCGCGATCCCGGACAGGCCGCGTTCGCACGCCTGGTCACCGCGGTCGGCAAGTACTGGATCTGCAAGCGCACCCCGGCGTTCGTCAACGAGGCCCAGGAGTGCCTGGGCGGCGCCGGTTATGTCGAGGAATCGATGCTGCCGCGGCTGTACCGGCAGGCGCCGCTGAATTCGATCTGGGAAGGCAGCGGCAACATCCAGTGCCTCGACGTGCTGCGTGCGCTGTCGCGCGAACCGCAGGTGGTCGAGGCCCTGCGTCGCGAACTCGATGCCGCGCGCGGCATCGACCCCGGCTTCGATGCAGCGGACGACGCGCTGGCGCAACGGCTTTCGACCGCGGCCGCCGTGCCCGCCGATGCCGAACCGCTGGCGCGGCGGCTGGTCGAACAGCTGGCGCTGGTGCTGCAGGCCGCGGTGCTGCTGCGCGCCGGCAGCCCGGTGGCTGCAGCATTCTGCAACAGCCGGCTGGCCAGCCCGCATGCGCTGGCCTTCGGCACGCTCGACATCGGAACGGGCATCGACGACGCACTGGCGCGGGTGTTGCCGGCTTGATGCGTGGTGCACACCGGGCGTCGCCCGGAAAACTCCATCGGGCCGCCGCCGCGTCGGCCGTGCATGGGCGATGGCGCGAAGGGTTGACGGCAGTCTGGAATACAGGTAATTAATTAGGTAATTCGTTAATTGATGGGAATCACCCATGGAGCGCGTCTTCGAAGCGCTGGCATCGACGCCGCGTCGCAGGATCCTCGCCTATCTCAACGCGGGTGAGCTGACTGCCGGCGAGATCGCCGAACGGTTCGATTTCAGCAAGCCCGCGCTGTCCGGTCACCTGCGGATCCTCGAGCAGGCCGGCCTGATCGAGCGCGAGAAGCGTGGGCAATTCGTCTATTTCCGCCTCGTCCCCGAGCGCCTGGCGAACACCGTATTCGCCTGGGCCTCCGAACTGTGCCCGGTTGCCGGTCCACTCAAGCGCGAGCGCCGAAAGCGCCAACCCGCAAAGTAGGACGAGACTTTCCGTTTCGAACAGGGAAGCCGAACGATGCTGATGACGACCGAGGTGTCCACGACGTTCCCGAGTGTCCGTATTCCGTCGCACTGCGGCGGCCTGCCGGTCGAAGTGACGCTGATCGCGCAATTGACGCCGGGGCAGGGCGATCCGCTGATCGCCGACGCCGAGCGGCGGCAGCGCGGGCACCCGAGCTTCGTCGACGGCCATGACGAACCGTCGACGCGGATCGGCGCGATGAACCTGGCGCGTGGCGATCCGTCGTCGCTGTATACCTTCAGCGTGGGGCGGGGCGGACATCCGTTTCATCGTCACGCCGGCAACCGGGTATTCACCGCCATCTCGGGCAGCGCAGGCGCGCAGCTGCGTTTCTCGACCGCATCGCAGATGCAGATCGACGCCGAACCGGCGGCATTCCTGCACGCGCTGCATCTCGTCGACATTCCGCCGGATTGTCTGTTCACTGTGCGCTTCGGCGGCGGCACCTGGCACCAGTTCGTGTCGCCACGTCCTGACCTGCCGCATCCCGCATTGTTCGCGCTGTCCTGTCATCCCGACGAGCGCGCCGGGAATCTGCCCGAAGACTTGCACCAGCGTGTGCTCGACAACGCCGCCGACATCCCTGCGCTGACCGAACTGCTGCCGGCGAGCGTGCAACTCCTGCTCGACGCCGCCCTGCGTGACCCGCAGCGCATCCCGACGACGGCACTGTCGCTGCATGCGGCGCCGGCGTCCTTCGCGGCGCGCACCTGCGCCGTGGTCCGTGCATGGACTGGACGGTTGCGGCGCCGGATCCCGGGGCGACACGCGGGCGGCTTCCGCACCGAAAATGCCGGCCGGCGCCGGATCCACAATCTGCGGTTGCCCGCCGATTCCCTGCTGGCCGCGCAGTTGCCGGGTGCCGCACACGAGGACGCGGTCGCGATCCGGCTCGCGCCTGGAGAATGCGCCGGTTCGGATGCGGCCACGTTGATGGCCCTGTTGCTTGACGGATTCGTCGAGAGTCCTCCGTCGGGCGTGTCGCGGCTGATGGCGCTGCGCAATGTCCTGGTGCGTCCTTTCGGGTTGCGTACGTCGCCGCTGGGCTGTCCGGCCTCTTCGCTGCTGTCGCAGGATGCGCCGCAGCGGTTCGCGGGCCGGTTTCCGGTGCTCGCCCGACGCGTGAGCGCGGAGGGCAAGTGCGTGGAGGTCATCCTTGGCGCCGATGATCGCCATCTCGCGTTCCGGACCTGCGTACGCGTCGAGGCGATGACCGATGGCGGCATGCGCTGCGCGATGGCCACCCGCGTGCGTACCCGCAACCTGTTCGGCCGACTGTACATGGCGGCGATCCGCCGCGTACACATGCGCTATGTTGCACCCGTGATGCTGCAACTCGCAGTCGATCACGCCGTGCGTTCGCTGCGCGGCGAGCATGCGTTGCGAAACGCCGGGTGGTGCGCAAGTGACGTTCTGCCGGCAGCGGTGGCTGGTCGCTGACCTTCGGCGCGCCTTGCCACGAACGCCCGGCGACGGTCTCGCTACGGCGTTCGGTTTACTCTCAGTCTCTGATGCGCGGGCGCGCACCGTTGCGTCAACCCGGCGGCCGACGGTACGTTGCAGATGCGAAAGCCCCTTGAATAAAGTAGAGATGCCAGCATGCGCCAGCCACCGCTTTCTCCGATCCGCCGCAACCTGCTGAAGGCGGCCGGCAGCGTGCTTCTGGTGGCTCCCGGTGTCGGGCTGCTCGCCTGCGGGTCGAAATCGCCGGCATCGGATGACGCCGATGGCCAAGCCACCGATGATCCCGCCGCCGACACGGATGGCGCCGATGCCCCGCCGTGGGCCAGCGGCGGCACTGCCGCCATCGGCGATCCGGCGCGCTTCCCCGATCCCTTCGCGGGCGTGCCGGCCAGCGCCTGCGTGCTGACTTGCATGACCACGATCGGGCCCTGCCACACCACCTCGCCCGAGCGCGCCGACATCAGCGATGGCTGGGACGGCCTGCCGCTGCGGCTCGCGCTGCGCGTGGTGGATTCGGCGTGCCAGCCGGTCGCGGGCGTGCTGGTCGAGGTCTGGCATACCAACTACACCGGCGGCTATTCCGGGCGGATCGCGGCGATGTGCAACAACGACGAGGCCGACATTGCGCGGCAGTTCTTCCGCGGCTACCTCCGCACCGATGCCGATGGCCGCGTCGACTTCGATACCTGCTATCCCGGCTGGTACAGCAGCCGTGCGGTGCATATCCATCTGCGCGTACTGACCGGCGACTACGACGCCGATGACCGGGCGGTGTCAGCGGTCACGACCCAGTTGCTGTTCACCGACGCGTTGAACGGGGAGATCTTCTCCACCCATCCGCTGTACGCGCCGCTCGGCCTGCCCGATACCCCGCTCGACGACGACAACGTCGTCGGCGGCGAGGCCGACAAGCGCCCGTACCTGTTCGACGTGCAGCGCATGGACGACGGGGTGATGTTCGCGTCCAAGACCCTGGTCGTGCGCCAGTCCGACGAGGAGCAGGTCTGCCAGGCCAAGGGTGCCGGCCGGCCGGGTGGCCCGGGTGGTCCAGGCGGGCCGTTCGACGACCCGGACATGCCGCGGCGTCCGCCACCGGACGGGATGCCGCCGCCACGCGGTACGCCGCCCGGCGGCTGAGAGGCCGGCGGAGGGAATCGCCGACGGCTGCGGTAGCGACCAGGATCGCCGGTGCCCGGCGTCTTGGGGATCAGTCGACGAACTGCAGCCGGGCCAGTTCGGCGTACAGGCCGTTCTGCGCCAGCAGTTCGGCGTGGGTGCCCTGGGCGACGATGCGGCCGTGGTCCATGACGACGATGCGATCGGCCTTGAGGATGGTCGCCAGGCGATGGGCGATGACCAGCGTCGTGCGGCCCTGCATCAGCCGCGCCAGTGCCTGCTGCACCGCGTGCTCGCTCTGTGCGTCGAGTGCGGAGGTGGCTTCGTCGAGCAGCAGGATCGGCGCGTCGCGCAGCAGTGCGCGGGCGATCGCGATGCGCTGCTGCTGGCCGCCCGACAGGCGCGCGCCGCGTTCGCCCAGCTGTTCGTCGTAGCCGTCCGGCAATGCGCGGATGAAGCCGTCGGCCTCGGCCGCGGTGGCCGCCGCGACGATGTCGTCGTCGCTGGCGTCGAGCCGGCCGTAGCGGATGTTCTCGCGCGCGCTGGCGGCGAAGATCGTCGGCTGCTGCGGGACCAGGGCGATCATTCCGCGCAGCGCGGCGGGGTCGAGCCGGCGGATGTCGGTGCCGTCGATCGACAGGCTGCCGCTGTCCGGGTCGTGGAAGCGCAGCAGCAGCGACAGCACCGTGCTCTTGCCGGCGCCGGACGGGCCGACCAGCGCGACGGTCTCGCCCGGCGCGATGTCCAGGCTGAAATGCGACAGCGCGGCGGTGTCCGGCCGCGACGGATAGTGGAAGCTCACGTCGTCGAAGCGCAGCGCGCCGCGCGCGGGGCTGGCGATCTCCGCCGGGGCCGCCGGCGCGGCGATGCCCGGTGTTTCGGCCAGCAGTTCGGCGATCCGGCCCATGCCGCCGGCGGCGCGCTGCAGTTCGTTCCAGACCTCGGCCAGCGCGCCGACCGAGCCGGCGCCGAACAGTGCGTACAGCACGAACTGGCCCAGCGTGCCCGCGGTCATGCGGCCGGAGATGACGTCGTGCGCGCCCGACCACAGCACCACGGTCACCGCGCCGAAGATCAGCGTGATCGCGACCGCGGTGATGATCGCCTGCAGGCCGATGCGGCGGCGTGCGGTCGCCACCGACAGCGCGACCGCGTCGCCGAAGCGGCCGCGCTCCCAGGGTTCGCGCGCGTGCGCCTGCACGGTGCGGATCGCGCCGAGGGTCTCGTTGGCCAGCGCGTTGGCATCGGCGACCCGGTCCTGGCTCTGCCGCGAGATCTTCTCCAGCCGGCGCCCGCCCAGCACCAGCGGCAGCACGAACAGCGGAATGCCGATCAGGGTGAATGCCGCCAGCCGCGGACTGGTGACCACCAGCATGGCGACGCTGCCGACGACCATGACCGTGCTGCGCAGCGCCACCGATACCGTCGAGCCGACCACCGAGCGCAGCAACTCGGTGTCGGCGCTGAGCCGCGACACCAGGTCGCCGCTGCGGTTCTGTTCGAAGAAGCGCTGGTCGAGGTCGAGCAGGTGCCCGTAGAGCTGGTTGCGCAGGTCGGCGACCACGCGCTCGCCCAGCAGCGAGACGAAGAAGAAGCGTGCGGCGGTGGCGATCGCCAGCGCGACGGCCACGGCCAGCAGCAGCGCGAACGCGGCGTCGATCTGGCTGCCGCCGGTGAAGCCGTGGTCGATCATCTGACGTACCGCCAGCGGCAGGCTCAGCGTCGCGACCGACGAGGCGGCCAATGCGACCAGCCAGGCGATGAACAGGCCGCGCTGGCGCAGCACGAACGGCCACAGGGTCCTGAGCGCGCCGATGCGGGCCTTCTTCGGTGGGTCGCCGTCAGGCGCGGCGCCGGAGGGCCGGCGTGGGGATCGGAATGCCATCAGCCATTGTCGTCGAAACGCACCCGGTCACGGGTGGCATCGCGCAGGCGGGTTTTCAAGTCGTCCAGCCGGTCGCAAGGCAGCTCGATGCGCAGGTGCACGCCGTCGCTGTCGAACTCCTCGGCCAGCTTGCCGGCCAGTGCGGCCGGCAGCGCGGCATGCACGGCGCCGAGCGCATCGAACGGCGCGTGCAGGCCCACGGTCGTGGTCTCGACCAGCGCCAGTCGCGGCGCGGTGCGCAGGCATTCGGCCGCACAGCCGCCATAGGCGCGGACCAGCCCGCCGGCGCCGAGCTTGATGCCGCCGTACCAGCGCACGACGACGACGGCGACGCGGTCGAAGCCCTGGCCGTCGATCGCGGCGAGGATCGGCCGTCCCGCGGTGCCGGCCGGCTCGCCGTCGTCGCTGGAGCGGTACTGGTCGCCGATCCGCCATGCCCAGCAGTTGTGGGTGGCGTCGGCAACATGCACCTGCTGCAGGAACGCCAGCGCCGCGTCGGCCGAATCGACCGGCGCGGCGTGTGCGACGAAGCGGCTGTGCTTGACCTCGAGGGTGTGGGTGGCCGGCGTGGCGAGGGTGTCGAGCGGCATCCGGATCAACGCGCTGTGGACGGGCGGCGACCGCCGCGGGATTGCGGCCGGGCGGGGGCACGCGTGCGTCGGCGATTCCCGGTCACGCGCTCAATCCAGCAATGCGCGCAGGTCCGGCGACAGTTCGGCCTGCGGATAACGGCGATGGAACTCGGCCAGGCTGTCGCGCGCGGCCTGGATGTCGCCGGCGTCCAGCAGTTCGCGCACACGTGCCAGCCAGGCGTCGCGCACCTCCGGCGAGTCGGCCGAAGCGGGCGGCTCGTCCTCGGGCGCCTGGTCCTGAAGGGCGGGCACTCGCTGGGCATGCGCGGATGCCGCCGGCGGACGCTGCGGAACCTGCACGCGCGCGGCTTCCTGCGCGGTCCGTTCCCGGGCCGCGGCGGGAGCCGGCGGGGGTGCCAGGCCTTCCGAAACCGCGCGTCCGGATGTGCTGCGCTGCGCCGAAGGAAACGCAGCCGGCGCGGTGGACAGATCTCCGACCGCGACCGGCGATGCCGCGGGCGCCGGCGACGTCCGGTGGCCGATCGCGGTGTCCTGCGGTGTGCCGGCACGTGCAGCCCGCGGCGGTCGCGGTGCATCCTCGCGTTCCATGGTCGCGCCGGTGTCGGCGACGGGCGCCAAGGTAGGCGCGGGCGGCGGCGCGGCCAGTGGAGCAGGCGACGGCGGGGGGGCGGGCGGCGCGCGGCTCGCATCCTGCGCTGCTGGCGCGGCGTCCATTGCAGCGGGCGCCGGCATGGCCTCGGTGCCGCGCCCATCGGAGGGCGGGGAGGCGGAGGTGTCGTTGGCGGCCGGTTGGCCGTCCTGCTGCGCGGGCGCGTCGATCGCTGTCGCGCGTTGCATCCGCGGTGCCGGCTCCGGCGCCTCCGACCAGACCTCGGGGCGGGTCTCGGGCAGCGGCCGCAGCTGCCAGGCGACACCGATCGCGACCAGCAGCGAGGCGGCGATGCCGAAGCCGACCGGCCAGCGTCGCCGCCGGCGTGCCGGCGTGCGGGCATGCGCCGGAGACGTGGGCGTGGGCGCGTCCGGGCCGGCATCTTCCGGTCCCGCGCCGGGCTGCGCCGCCGCTCCCGACACCGCCGCACGGGCGGCCGCGAGGATCGCCGCGTCGAGCGCGGGCGGCGGGCTGGCGTCGCTGCGTCCCAGCCTGTCGGCGAGCGCGCGTTCCTCCGGCGTCAGCGGTTCGGGCCTGTGTCCACGGGATGTCATGTGCTCAGCCTCGCGCGCAGCTTGTCCATCGCGTAGCGCAGCCGCGACTTCACCGTTTCCCTGCCCACGCCGGTCATCGCGCCGATTTCCTCCAGGGTCAGTTCCTGCTCCAGCCGCAGCACGATCACCTCGCGCTGTTCGTCGGGCAGTTCCTCGAGCGCCAGTTGCAGCAGTCGTCGCTGTTCGAACTCCGACAGCTGCCGTTCCGGAGTACCGGGATCGACGATGCGTGCGGTCCGCAGGTCGGCGTCTTCCGGGGCCGCGGGCCGGTGGCGCGCGGCGCGCCAGTGGTCGGTCAGGCGATTGTGGGCAATGCGGTAGAGCCAGGTCGTGAACAGGGCGTCCGGTTGCCAGTCCTGCCGCGCGGCGATCACCCGCTGCCAGACGTCCTGGAAGATCTCCTCGGCCAGCGCGCGGTTGCCCAGCTGGCGCACGAGGAAGCGGTAGAGCTTGTCGCGATGGCGCAGGTACAGGGTCTCGAACGCCGCGGCATCGCCGGCCGCATAGGCCAGCATCAGCGATGCATCGCTGGGCGCTTCCTGCGGGAGGGCGACATCGTTCATTCCGCGCAGGTTACGGCCTGCGGCCGGAGGCGGGAAGCCTGTCGTCCCGCAATGCCTCCGCGCGATGCGCGAGCGCCGGGACATCTCGGATCGATGGACTGCCATGTGTGCGCAAACGGTCGACTCGTCGCATCGGGGTTGTCCGCGACCGGGGATGGGGTCAGGATGAACGGGCACATCGGGCGGTCAGGGAGCCTCACACCGTGTTCTCGCGTCTGCTTCCCCCGCCGCATCAGGGCGACATCGCGTCACGCCTGATGCGTATCCTGTCGACCCGTCCGCCAGGGGTCCGGGTGGCCGTGGCCTGGCGTTGCGCGGTGCTGGGCGAAGACGGGGTCTGTTCCGGGGACGCGGACCTGGCGTTGCGCGGGAAGGCCAGCGAGCGTCTCGACGGGGACATGGACGCCGCGGCATCCGGTATCCGCGATGTCAGGCTCGACGACGCGCGGCTTGCGATCGTTTTCGATGCGCACGGGGCTGCCGGTCGTGCTGCCGCCGAGGCCTGGGCGGAGCTCGCAGCGATATCGGCCGCGATGGCCCTCGATGGCGCGCGCTCGGCGCAGCGGCTCGAATCGCTGCGCCGCTCCGAGCGCCTGCAGCAGGCGCTGTACGAGATCGCCAATCTCGCCAGTTCCGCGCTGGAGATGCGCGAGGTGCTGGTGCGGATCCACGCGGTCGTCGACCGCCTGACCACCGCGAAGAATTTCTACATCGTGCTGTACGACGACCTGCGCGAGCGCCTGCGGTTCCTGTATTTCGTCGACGAGCGCGATCCCTGGGTGGCCGACCCGGACCAGGAGCTGCACGTCAGCGAGATGCCCAACAGCCTGACGATCGCGTTGCTGCGCCATGGCCAGCCGATGCTGGGGCCGTCGGCCGCATTGCGGATGGCGCACGACGTCGAGACCGATCCCGTGCACGGCCCCGACAGCGCCGACTGGCTCGGCGTGCCGCTGCGCCGCGACGGCCGCGTCTGCGGCGCGATCGTCGTGCAGAGCTACGACCAGCCCGACCGCTACAGCCACGAGGATCGCGCGTTGCTGGAGTTCGTCGCCCAGCACATCCTGACCGCCCTCGACCGCAAGCAGGCGCATACGGAACTCGAGCGCCGGGTCGCGGCGCGCACGCTGGAGCTGCAGGAGGCCAACACCGACCTGCAGGCGCAGATCGTCGAGCGCGCGCGTGCCGGGCGCCTGCAGGGTGCCCTGTACCGGATCAGCGAGCTGTCGGTCGCGGCGGGCAGCCTCGAACGCTTCTATGCCGACCTGCACGCCATCATCGGCGAGCTGCTGTACGCGCGGAATTTCTACATCGCGATGCTGTCGGCGGACGGCACGCGCATCGAGTTCCCGTACTCGGTCGACGAACGCGATGCCGTGCGCCGGGCACGCAAGCGTTCCAACGGCCTGACCGAATACGTCATCGCCAGCGGCCAGCCGTTGCTGGCGCGGCGCGAGGGCATCCTGATGCTCGAATCCTGCGGCGAGCTGCGCAGTCGCGGCAGCCACGCGCATTGCTGGCTGGGCGTGCCGCTGATGCGCGATGCACGGCCGGTCGGGGTGATCGCGGTGCAGAGCTACGACCCCGACATCGCGTTCGCGGCCAGCGACCAGGAACTGCTGGTGTTCGTCGCCCAGCACATCGACAGCGCGCTGGACCGCAAGCGCGCGCAGGATGCCCTGAAAGCGGCGCATACCGAACTGGAGTTCCGGGTCGAGGCGCGCACCCGCGAGTTGGAGAACGCCAACCGCGAACTGCGCGCGCAGATCGGTGAGCGCGTGCGCGCGCAGCAGCGCCTCGTGCACCAGGCGCGCCACGATCCGCTGACCGGGTTGCCGAACCGGGTGCAGTTCCTCGAACGCATGAACGCCGCGCTGGCGCCCGGCGAGGACGGCACCACCACGCCGTTCGCGGTGCTGTTCCTCGACCTGGACCGCTTCAAGCTGGTCAACGACAGCGTCGGCCATGCGGCCGGCGACGCGATGCTGGTGGAGACCGGCAAGCGCATCTCGGCGCTGCTCGGCCCGGACGACATCGTCGCCCGGCTGGGCGGCGACGAGTTCGCGCTGATGCTCGGTGGGGTCGACGATCCGGCGGTCGCCGAGGCGATGGCCGACGCGATCCTGTCCACGCTGGCCCGGCCGATGTGGGTCGCCGGACGCGAGCTGTATCCCTCGGCGAGCATCGGCATCGCGATGTCGCACCCCGACTACGCGGTCGGCGACGGCCTGCTGCGCGATGCCGACGCCGCGATGTACCGGGCCAAGGCCTGTGGCCGCGACCGCAGCGAGCGCTTCGACGAGCAGATGCGCGCCGAGGCGACGCGGCTGCTGGACCTGGAGGCCGACCTGCGGCGCGCGATCCTGCAGGATGCGTTCGAACCGCATTTCCAGCCGATCGTGCGGCTGGCCGATGGCGCGGTCGTCGGCCACGAGGCCCTGCTGCGCTGGCAGCACGAACTGCACGGCACGCTGTACCCGACCGACTTCATCGGCGTGGGCGAGGACAGCGGGCTGATCGAGCAGGTCGACTGGCTGATGTACCGCAAGGTCATCCACCGGATGACCGCGTCGGACTGTCCCGGCTACGTGTCGATCAACGTCTCGCCGCGGCACTTCCGCTCCGACGATTTCGTCGAGCGCCTGCTGCAGTTGATCGACGAGGCCGGCGCCGACCCGGAGCGGCTGCGGATCGAGATCACCGAGATCGCGCTGCTCGATGACGCCCCTCGTGCGCTGCGCATGCTCAGGACGCTGCGCGAGCGCGGCGTGATGGCATTGCTGGATGATTTCGGGACCGGATTCTCGGCCCTGTCGTACCTGCACCGGTTCCCGATCCAGGCACTGAAGATCGACCAGAGCTTCGTCATCGGCCTGGGCAGCGAGATGCATGCCGAAAGCCTGGCGCTGGTCCGCGCGATCCTCGCGCTGGCGGGCACGCTGGGCATCGACACGATCGCCGAGGGCGTCGAGACCGTGCAGCAACGCGAACTGCTGGCCGGCCTGGGCTGCCAGTACGGGCAGGGCTTCCTGTACGGCCGGCCATGTCCGGCGATCGCCGCCGAGGCCGCGTGCGCGTCGTGAGCCAGGCCGGCATGGCGCATGGCGATGGCTGCGAAATGGCGATGGCCCGCTAACTGACCTCGGCGCCCGCATCGACCGATACCGTTGCTGCCTTCCGGCCCTGGCGGGTGAGTGGCGATGTTTGCGCGCCACTGGCGCGCATCGCCATGAACGCCCGGCCACGGATGGCCGGGCAGGCCGGCCCGGAAGTCACAAGAGCTGCGCCATGGATGGCTGCAGGACCTGAATCTGGAGGTGCCTGCAATGGCGATGGCCCCGCCGACTGACCTCGGCGCCCGCATCGACCGATACCGTTGCTGCCTTCCGGCCCTGGCGGGATTTTCGGTCTAGCGTCGCGAGGGGCCGACGGGGCCACCATGGAGACTCGCACCAGCGCTTGCGCCCGGTCCCTTGCCGCGTGCCGCCGGCGGGGACGCGGATTCTAGCAGGCGATCGCGGCGGCGCCTATCGGATGGGGTGTGCGCCCTGGCTTCCGCCTTGCAACCTCGCGCCCCTGCGGTTCCTTGTGGCCCCGACCGCCCGCGGATAGAATGGCCGGCCCGCAGCGGCCTGCCGCTGTGTCGTGCCCGCAGGGCCCGCCGGGACAGGTTCAGGAGAGGTGTCCGAGTGGTTGAAGGAGCACGCCTGGAAAGTGTGTAAGCGTCTAAACCGCGCTTCGGGGGTTCGAATCCCCCTCTCTCCGCCAGAAACGCGAAGCGCCCCGAAAGGGGCGTTTCGCGTTTCTGGCGGAGAGAGGGGGTGAACGCACCCGCGCGGGTTCGACAGATCGGCAGGACTGCCGATCTGGACAGCCGCAGGCTGCCCCGCAGGGGCGAGGGCCATGGATGGCCCGAGTCAATCCCCCGTCAGGCGTCCGGGTCGCGATTTCATCCGTGATTTCGAAAGCGCCCCGCAAGGGGCGTTTCGCGTTTCTGGCGGAGAGAGGGGAGTTTGATGAGAACACCCGGTTCGACAGATTCGCCGGGAGCGAATCTGGACAGCCGCAGGCTGCCCCGCAGGGGCGAGGGCCATGGATGGCCCGAGTCAATCCCCCGTCAGGCGTCCGGGTCGCGATTTCATCCGTGATTTCGAGAGCGCCCCGCAAGGGGCGTTTCGCGTTTCTGGCGGAGAGAGGGGGAAACGCACCCACCCGGTTCGACAGATTCGCCCGGAGCGATTCCGGGCACCGTGCAGGGCTCGACGGCGCCTCCGTTCAGCTGGTGTGCCGGGACCATCCGCCTTTGTCGGAAAAAGGATGCCGCGTTCGACGCCGCCTCGCCTCCACCCGCAACGGAACCACTGGACAGCCGTGGCAGAATAGCCGGATGTCCTATCTCGTCCTCGCCCGCAAGTGGCGCCCCAAGCGGTTTGCCGAGCTGGTCGGACAGGAGCACGTGGTCCGCGCGCTGACCAATGCGCTGGAGACCGGACGGGTCCACCACGCCTTCCTGTTCACCGGCACCCGCGGCGTCGGCAAGACCACGATCGCGCGGATCTTCGCCAAGAGCCTGAACTGCGAGCGCGGCACCTCGTCCGATCCCTGCGGCGAGTGCGAGACCTGCAAGGCGATCGACGCCGGCCGCTACATCGACCTGCTGGAGATCGACGCGGCCAGCAACACCGGCGTCGACGACGTGCGCGAGCTGATCGACAACGCCCAGTACATGCCCTCGCGCGGCCGGGTGAAGGTCTACCTGATCGACGAAGTGCACATGCTGTCGAAGTCGGCGTTCAACGCGCTGCTCAAGACGCTGGAGGAGCCGCCGGGGCACGTGAAGTTCCTGCTGGCGACGACCGATCCGCAGAAACTGCCGGTGACCGTGCTCTCGCGCTGTCTGCAGTTCAACCTCAAGCGGCTGGACGAACAGCAGATCCAGGGCCAGATGACGCGCATCCTGGAGGCCGAGGGCATCGCCGCCGAGCCGGGCGCGATCCGCCAGCTGTCGAAGGCCGCCGACGGCAGCCTGCGCGACGGCCTGTCGCTGCTCGACCAGGCGATCGCCTATACCGGCGCGGGCGGCGAGGGCGGGGCGCTGGGCGACGCGGCGGTGGCGACGATGCTCGGCAGCGTCGACCGTACCCGCGTGGGCGCCCTGCTAGCGGCGCTGTCCGCCGGCGACGGCGCGCAGCTGATGGCCGAGATCGCGACGCTGGCCGAGTTCTCGCCGGACTGGTCGGGCGTGCTGGAGGCGGTGTCGGAGGCGCTGCACCGCATCCAGGTGCGGCAGCTGGTGCCGGAGGTCGGCATCGAAGCCGATGGCGTCGATGTCGACGGGATCGCCGACGCGGTCCGTCCCGAGGTCGTGCAGCTGTGGTACCAGATGGCGCTCAATGGCCGCCGCGACATCGCACTGGCACCGAGCCCGCGCGCCGGCTTCGAGATGACGCTGCTGCGCATGCTCGCGTTCCGTCCCGCCGCAGCCGCGGCCGGCACGCCGTCGCCGCAGGGCGGCCAGGCCGAGTCGCCGAGCCCGGGCCGCAGCGGCGCGGCCGCCGCGCGCGCGGCGCTGGCCCAGGCCGCGCATCCGTCGGCATCGGCGCCGGCGCCGGCACCGGCAGCGCCCGATCCGGGCCGGGCGCCGCCGCCGTCGCTGCACGAGGCGACGCCGGCATCCTTGCCACCTGGCCGCGGTCAACCCGAGGCGCCGACATCCGCGGCCGAGCCCGCGCCGCCGCGCAAGCCGCCACAGCCCGCGCCTTCCGCGGCGCCGGCGTGCGCGGCCGTGCAGCTCGACGCGCATGGCTGGCTCGACCTCGTCGCCGGACTTCCGCTGCGCGGACCGGTACGCGAACTGGCCGCAAGCGCCGCGTTCGTCGCGTTCGACGACGGCGTGCTGAAGCTGGCGCTGCCGGCCTCCGACGACCACCTGAAGGCACCGATCATGGTCGAGCAGCTGGCGAAGGCGCTGGCCGGCCCGCTCGGCGGCGCGGTGCAGATCCGCTTCGAGGCCGCCGCGGCCGGCGCGGTGCCGACCCTGCACGAGCGCAACGCGCGCGACCGCGAGGCGCGCCAGTCGGCGGCCGAAACCGCATTTCTTTCCGATCCGGACGTGCAGCGCCTGATGTCGCAGCAGGGCGCCAGACTCGTGCCGGATTCCATTCGCCCCTACGACGAACAAGGAACCCCATGATGCGTGGAAACATCGCCCAGTTGATGCAGCAGGCGCAGAAGATGCAGGAGAACATGCAGCGCGTGCAGCAGGAGCTTGCCAGCCTGGAAGTCACCGGCAGCGCCGGCGGCGGCATGGTCAGCGTGACCCTGACCGGCAACAAGGAGTGCCGCAAGGTGCGGATCGACCCCAGCGTGCTGGCCGATCCGGAAATGGCCGAGGATCTGGTCGCGGCGGCGTTCAACGACGCGTCCAACAAGATCGATGCCGAATCGAAGTCGCGCATGGCCGGTGCGACCGCCGGCATGCCGCTGCCGCCCGGCATGAAGCTGCCGTTCTGAAGTGCCGTGATCGGTGACTGGAACAGGCGCCAGCCGGATCTCCTCTAGTTCTTTGCCCATCACGGTCGTCAACGGACGAATGTCCGGTCATCACGAATTGCCAATCACGTCCCCGTGTCCCTGCTCGAACAACTGATCGACGCGTTCCGCGTGCTGCCCGGCGTCGGCCAGAAATCGGCGCAGCGCATGGCCTACCACGTGCTCGAGCGCGAACGCGACGGCGGCGCGCGGCTGGCCGCCGCGTTGGCCGAGGCGATCGAGAAGATCGGCCACTGCCAGCGCTGCCGCGATTTCAGCGAGACCGTGGTCTGCGCGACCTGCGGCAACAGCGGCCGCGACCGGCAGCTGCTGTGCGTGGTCGAGTCGCCGGCCGACCGCCTGGCGATCGAGCAGGCGACCGGATTCCGCGGGCTGTACTTCGTGCTGCAGGGGCGGCTGAGTCCGCTCGACGGCATCGGCCCGCGCGAGCTCGGCCTCGACCTGCTGGCCGCGCGGCTGGCCGAAGGCGAGGTGCAGGAGCTGATCATCGCCACCAACCCGACGGTCGAGGGCGAGGCGACCGCGCACTACCTCGCGCAGATCGCCCGCCAGCACGGCGTGCGCCCGAGCCGGCCGGCGCACGGCCTGCCGCTCGGCGGCGAACTGGAATACGTCGATCGCGGCACGCTGTCGCACGCGTTCGGCAGCCGCAGCGACATCCCGCTTTGAGCGCATGTGCGCGCCGCGACCCGCCGCGCCGCACTTCCCCGACCCGATGCCAGACAGGTTCGATTCCAGACAGGAGCATGCCGATGTCCGACGACACCATCTTCCACAAGATCATCCGCCGCGAGATCCCGGCCGACATCGTCTATGAGGACGACGACCTGATCGCGTTCCGCGACATCGCGCCGCAGGCACCGGTGCACGTGCTGTTCGTGCCCAAGCGGACGATTCCCACGCTCAACGAGCTGCCGGCCGACGCGCCGGAGATCATCGGCAGGCTCGCGGTCGCCGCGGCGCGCTACGCGCAGCAGCAGGGCTTCGCCGAGGACGGCTATCGCATCGTCATGAACTGCAACGGCCACGGCGGGCAGACCGTGTTCCAGATCCATCTGCACCTGCTGGCCGGCGCGCAGCTGGGGCGCTTCGGTACGCCGGCCGCGTGATCCGCGGGCGCGGCCATGGACCGCGCCTGCAGATGCCGCTGATTACCAGTAGCCCCACCACGGCCATGGCGCCGGGCGGGTGATGACGTCGACCTGTTCGCGGATCGGCCACAGGTACACCACGTCGGCGTCGACGCGCGGGAACCGGTAGTCGTATTCGCCGATGCGGCGGTTGTCGTAGCCGGCGATGCGCCCGGTGAAGGTCACCTCGCGGTTCTTCTCGAATACCGCGGGGTCGTAGAAACCGGCGCGGCAGGCGATGAAGCGGCCGTTGGTGTCGTCGCTGGCCCAGTACGGTCGCCCGGTCGCGGTCAGGCGGGTGGCGATCATCTCGAAGCAGGTCGCGTCGGGACGCGGCTCCACCTGCACGATACGCCCGCCCCAGCGCACCCGGGCGCCGGTGCTGTCGCCCTGCGCGGCATCGTGGGGCGTGAGCTCGGTATACGCGCCCTGCAGCGGTTTGGGCTGCGAGGCGCAGGCGCCCAGCAGCAGGGCCAGGCCGGCAAGGGACAGCATGCGGGTGATCATCGGAATGTCTCCATCGGACCGGATTGCGTGGTGCCGGGCTGCATGGGCGCCGGGCGGTGCGCGCGCAGGTCGCGCGGCAGGTCCGGGTCCGCGACGGCGCCTTCCGGACAAGCGTAGCGCGCGGCGACGAAACGGCGGGTGAGCGCCGCCAGGTGCCCGATGCCGCCGGGCCGCACGCTTTCCACCCGGCGCAGCCACGCGGTCGCCGGTTCGTCCGGGCGCGGCGCCAGCCCGAACCGTGCATAGCGGCGTCCCAGTTGCCGCCAGGCGCGCAGCAGCGGGTCGCGCTCGCGTTCGCCGCGCGCGACCAGCCACAGCATCCAGCCCAGCGCCAGTGCGGCGAACATCGAGAACAGCGCGATCAGGGCGGGCGCGTCGAGGTGGCGGATGCCGATGCGCTGCAACAGCCGCTGCTGGCGGCCGGCATCGAAGCCGAGCACGAAGTCGTTCCAGCCGCGCAGCGCCCAGTCGCCGAGATCGAGCAGCGGCGACAGCAACCCTTCGCCCGCAGCACCGCCGATGCCGGCGCCAAGGCGGTCCTCCAGCGTGTCGTAGATGCGCTCCGGCGCCACCGCGGCGGTCGGGTCGACGCGCACCCAGCCGCGCCCGTCCAGCCAGACTTCGGTCCACGCATGCGCATCCATGCGCCGCACCACCCAGTAGTTGCCGTAGCGGTTGCGGACGCCGCCGACGTAGCCGGTGACCACGCGTGCCGGAATGCCGGCCTCGCGCATCAGCACGGTGAAGGCGGAGCTGAAGTGTTCGCAGAAGCCTGCCTTCTGCTCGAACAGGAACTCGTCGACCGCATGCCGACCCGGCAGCGGGGTGTCCAGCGTGTAGGCGAACTCGGCGCGGATCCAGGCCAGCGCGCGTTCGACGATCGCCGCGTCGTCGTCGCCTTCGGCGCGCCACTGCATGGCCAGCGCCCGGGTGCGCGGGTTGAAGCCCTCGGGCAGGCGCAGCGCCAGCGAGCGCAGCGTCATCGGCAGTTCGGCCTCGAACTGCACCGGCGGGGCCGAACGCAGGTGCCAGCGGCTCAGCTGGTCGAGCCGGCGCATGCTGGTCAGGGTGTACTCGTGCGAGGCGCGCACGCCCTCCGGCAGTTCGACCGGCATCTCCAGCGCGACCAGCAGGTGGCGTTCGGTCGGCTCCAGGGTGATCTCGTAATCCCAGGCCGGGCTGCCGTGGACGACCTCGGCGGGCGGCAGGTGGCGCAGCCACTGCGATGCGGTCCAGCTGCGACCGTCGAAATCGTTCAGGGTCGGTCCGCGCCAATACATCTCGCGCGGCGTCGGTTCCGGGCCATTGAAGGACGCGCGCAGCGCGGGCGTGTCGTCGGCCATCAGGTCCAGCCACTGGCCGGGCGACATCTCGTCCGACAGGCCCGGCCGCGCCGCCGACAGCTGCGGCACGCCCCACAGCGGCGAGGCGATGCGCGGAAACAGCCAGAACGCCGCCAGCGCCAGCGGCAGGCCGATCGCGGTCAGCCGCAGCACCAGGCCGAGCTGGCGCCGGCCGTCGCCGGGTGCCGGCGGCAGTCCCGCTTCCTGCGCCGACAGGCGCGCCGTCGCCGCCATTGCCAGCAACGCGCCCAGCAGGCCGAGCAGCAACGACAGCGGGCCCTGGTTGAGCAGGAAGGTCGCGAACGGCGCGAACAGCGCGAAGCCGATCAGGCTGCGCGCGTCGCGGATGCTGCGCAGTTCCGACGGTTTGATCGCCAGCATCGCGGCGAGCAGCGCGCAGCCAGTGTCGCGGCCGAACGAGAAGCCGCTGTGCACCAGCACCAGGCCGAGCAGGGTCAGCGCGAGCAGCGCGCGCAGCCAGGCCGGCACGGTGCGGCGCGCTGCGATCAGGCCGGTGGTCGTGGCGATCAGCGCGACCGCGATCGCCAGCATGCCGGGCAGCTGCAGCAGCAACGGAAGCAGGCAGGCGGCGCCGGCAAGCAGCACGCCGCGCCGGCTGGCATCGTCGAGCGGCAGCGCCGCGGCGCGCGCGCCGCTCATGCCGGATGCGCCTGCGGCAGCAGCGCCAGCGCGCGCAGGCAGTCGTGGCGATGCTGGACGCCGCGACCGGGACCGATGGCCGGCTGCGACGGCAGCTGCAGGCGATAACGCACGCCATCACGTTCGGCCTCGTCGACCCAGCGCGCGAGACGGTGGATGCGGTCCTCGTCGCCGAGTCCGGCGAGCGACTGCCAGTCGAGCACGACATCGGCGCCCTGCGGGCGCTCGAACTCGCGGACCACCAGCGCATCGCGCCGCGCGGAGGGTTTCCATGCGATCGCCCGACGCGCATCGCCCTGGCGCCAGTCGCGCAGGTGGTGCAGGTCCTCGCCGGCCGCGTGCAGCCGCGCCTGCGCGGTTTCGCCGCTGCCCAGCGGCAGTGCGGGGCCGGCCGCTTCCGGCGCCGGGTAGACCAGCAACGGCGTGTCCGGCCATACCCACGACCATGCGCGGGCCAGGCCCAGGGGACGCGTGGTCGAGACGCGCAGGCGGCCCGTGTGCAGCCAGCCGCGCCGGTGGGTGGGAATCGTCAGCACCGCCCCGCCGATGCCGCCGTCGAGCGACAGGCACGCGCCGGCATCGCCGACGCTCACCCGCAGGCCACGGCGCCCGCGCCCGGCCGGCGCGGCCACGTGCAGCCGCAACGGCAGCGGCGTGCCGGCGGCGACCGGTTCGGCCTGCATCGCCCGGATTTCCAGCCCGCTCAGTTGCAGATGGGTCCACAGCAGGCTGGCCATGCCCGCACCCACCAGCAGCAGGCACAGCAGCAGCGCCGGGTTGTTGTTGTAGTTCAGCGCGCCCACCGCCATCGTCGCGAGCAGGGCCACCAGGAACCAGCCGAACGCGGTCGGCAGGATGTAGATCCGGCGCCGGTCGAGGCGCACGGGCAGCGTTTCCGGCCCCCTCGGCCGGGCCCAGGCCTCGGCGCGCCGCCGGACCCGCTGCGCAAGCGATGCCATCGTCGCGGCCTAGTCGACCGCCACCGCCCGCAGGATCGCCTGCGCCAGCATGTCGCCGGACCCGGCGTCGGCATCGGCCACCAGCCGGTGCGCGGCGATCGCCGGGAACAGCCGCTGCACGTCGTCGGGCAGGGCGTGGTCGCGGCCTTCCAGCAGCGCCAGCGCACGCGCGGCGCGCAGCAGCGCCAGTCCCGCGCGCGGCGACAGGCCCACGCGCACGCCCGGATGATGGCGGCTGCGCGCGAGCAGTGCCTGCACGTAGTCGATCAGCGCGGCACTGGCATGGACCTCGGTTACCGTGGTCCGCAGGACCAGCAGGTCGCCGCCGCTCAGCAGCGGCAGCGCGGCGGCGATCAGCGCGCGGCGATCGCTTCCGGTCAGCAGCTCGCGTTCGGTGTCGGCGTCGGGGTAGCCGAGGTTGAGCCGCAGCAGGAAGCGGTCGAGCTGGGAGTCGGGCAGCGGGTAGGTGCCGGCCAGGTCCAGCGGGTTCTGCGTGGCGATGACGAAGAACGGATCCGGCAGCGCGTGCGTGGTGCCGTCGACGGTGACCTGGTGCTCGGCCATGGCTTCGAGCAGCGCGCTCTGGGTCCGCGGCGGCGCGCGGTTGATCTCGTCGGCCAGCAGCACGTTGGTGAACACCGGGCCGGCGTGGAACTCGAACCGGCGCGCATTGCCGTCGTAGATCGACACGCCGACGACATCCGAAGGCAACAGGTCGGAGGTGAACTGCACGCGCTGGAACTCGAGCCCGACGGTCGCGGCCAGCGCATGCGCCAGCGTGGTCTTGCCCAGTCCCGGCAGGTCCTCGATCAGGATGTGTCCATCCGCAAGCAGGGCGACGAAAGCCATCGTCACGGCATCTTTCTTGCCAAGCACCAGACTGTTGACCTGTCGCTGCGCCCGCGACAACGCCTCGCGCTGACGGTCGGGTAGCATGGCGCGGTTCGAGGGCGAGTCGGGCATGGCGGGCTCCTGCGGCAATTTCCCGAGTGTAACGAGGTCGAGTTCAATGCGGCGGATGGAAGTGCGGACGGTCTTCATCGTCCTGTGGATCGCGATCATGGCGCTCAAGCTGGTGATCGCAGCGCGTCTGCCGTTGTTCGTCGACGAGGCGTTCTACTGGCTCGAGGGCCAGCATCTGGCCTGGGCGTATTCGGACCTGCCCGGGCTCACCGCCTGGCTGATCCGTCTTGGCACGACGCTGTTCGGCGACGGCGTGCTCGCGGTGCGGCTGCCGTTCCTGGCGATCTCGGCACTGGTGCCGTGGCTGATCGTCTCCATGACCGCGCGCGAGTTCGACACCGATGCCGGCTGGATCGCCGGCTGCGCGGCGCTGCTGCTGCCGTTGCTGGGATCGCTCGGGGTGATGGCGTTGCCCGATGCGGTGCTCGCGCTGGCGACTGTGCTGTGCCTGGATGCCGGCATGCGCCTGCTGCGCGAGGTCACGCATGGCGCGGCGCTGCTGCTGGCGCTGGGCCTGGCGCTGGGCGCGCTCAGCCATTACCGCTTCATCGCCGTGATCGGCGTCGGCATCGTCGTGCTGCTGTGGCTGCCGCGCGGACGCGAGGTGCTGCGCGATCCGCGGGTGTGGATCGCGATCGCGTTCGGCGCCGCGGCGTGGATACCGCTGCTGATCTGGAATGTCGACAACGCCGAGGCGGGCCTGCGCTTCCAACTGGTCGACCGGCACCCGTGGGCGCTGCATGCCGACGGCTGGCTGTTCGTGGTCGTGCAGGCGCTGCTGGTCACGCCGCTGCTGTTCGTCGCGCTGATGATCGGTGCTTGGCGCGGACGCAAGGCGCCGAACGATGCCGCGCGGTTCCTGGCGATCTGCGGCGGGCTGCTGGTGCTGGGCTTCTGCGTGCTCGGCTTCGTCGCCGACACCGAGCGCGTCAGCTTCCACTGGCCGCTGCCGGGCTACATCGCGCTGCTGCCGCTGGTCGGATTCGTGCTGGCGCAGTGGCCGCGCTGGCTGCGGGTGGCGACCTGGGCCACGTTGGCGCTGGGGTTCGTCGGCGTCGTCGGCTACTACTCGGCGGTCTCATCATCGCAGCTGCGCGCGCAGATGGCGGCACAGAAATGGTATCCGTCCAACTTCGCCGGCTGGGATACGCTGGCCACGGCCGTCCGCCAGCAGCTTGGCGAGATGCCGGACGACACCGTGCTGGTGGCCGACAACTTCAAGGTCGCCGCGGAACTCGGATTCGCGCTCGACCGGCGCGACATCCGCGTGCTCGACCATCCGCTCAACCGGCATCACGGCCGCGCACCGCAGCTGCAGCTGTGGGGACTGCAACTCGGCGACCGTGCCGAGCTCGGCGGGCGCCCGGTGTTGCTGGTGGTCGGCGCCAGTGACGTGAAGTTCAGCGCGCTGCTCGCGCGTTACCAGGCGATCTGCGCGCGGATGGGTGGCCTTCCGGTCACCCGCGTGGTCAACGCCGACCGCGGTGGGCAGCGATTCGTGCTGGCGCGGCTGGACCCCGGCGCGGCCGCCGACGGCGACTGTGTGACGCCCGCGGTCGCGCATGTCGACGCACCGGCGCCCGGTGCGCGCGTGTCCGGGCACTTCGAGGTGCGCGGCTGGGCGGTCAAGGACGGTAGCGGCGTGGCATCGGTGGTCGTCACCCTCGACGGTGCGCCGGTGGCGGATGCCCGGTACGGTATCGCCAACGGCTGGGTCAGCCAGTTCCTGCAGGGCGGTTCGCGTGACCCCTCGCAACCGGATGTCGGCTTCGCCGCGACCGTCGATGTCGGTGATCGCGCGCCGGGGACGTACTGGCTCGGCATCGAGATCATTGGCAGGGACGGATCGGTGGAGCGTTGGGCCGAACAGCCGTTGCGTATCCTGCCAATGGACTGAGAGGCTGAGAGTATTCGCCCGTCGATTGCGACCGCCGCCACGGACGCCCGGCGACGTTCTCGCTACGGCGTTCGATTTACTCTCAACCTCTGACGCGGTACAGAGGCGGACGATCTGCCGCTTCGCGGGACGGGCCGGCGCGCGCCGGGACTGCACTCCTCAGGGGCAGCGAAACCCGGCTTCGCGCAGCAGCCGGGCGGTGGCGATCAACGGCAGGCCGACCAGCGCGGTCGGGTCGTCGCTGTGGATCGCCTCGAACAGCGCGATGCCCAGGCCTTCGCATTTGAAGCTGCCGGCACAGTCGAACGGCTGCTCGGCGTCGACATAACGTTCGATCTCGCCGCGCTCGAGCCGTCGGAACCGCACCTCGGTCCGGTCGTGCACCTGCAGCAGCGCGCCGTTGCCGGGACCGCCGTCGGCAGGCGCGTGGATGCCGTTGACCAGCGCCACGTGGGTATGGAAGTGCACGGTGCGTCCGGACATCGCCGTCAGCTGCGCGATCGCGCCTGCGCGGTCGCCGGGTTTGCCCAGTGGCCGGCCATCGAGTTCGGCCACCTGGTCCGAGCCGATGGCCCAGGCGCCCGGGTGGCGCATGGCGACATCGCGGGCCTTGGCGACGGCCAGCCGGCCGGCGAGGGCGGCTGGCGCCTCGCCGGGGCGCGGGGTCTCGTCGACGTCCGGCCGGGCGCATTCGAAATCCAGCCGCAGGCGTGCCAGCAGTTCGCGCCGGTAGGGCGAGGTCGAGCCGAGGATCAGGCGCGGTGCCGGCGTTTTCGTCATGCCCATGACCGGCGACTCATGGCAGGGCGTGCCCGCGCGCATCCGCGATCCGCTGCAGCTGCTGTTCGAGTCGGCCGCGCGCGGCTTCGATCGAGGCCCGCATCGTGTCCAGCGTTGCCGGACTGGCGGACGCGCCATGCTGCTGCAGCCACAGGCGCTGGCGCAGCATTTCCTGCAACGCCTCACGCACCGGGTCCCCGTCCGTGCCGGCCACGGTTCCGGTCTCCGCGCGCGCCAGCCGCAGCCGGGCTTCCAGCGCATCGGCGGCATCGAGCACCTGTGCGAACGCGGCGCGGCGGCGATGGACGCGTCGTCGGGCGGCGGCGACGATGGCGATCGTCGCGGCCAGCAGCACGCCCAGCAGTGGCAACAGCACGTCGACCAACGACACGTCGGCTCCATTTTCCCGACAAGGCGGGTCCCCGGCAAAGGCGGGCAGTCTGACGTCCGCCGCCGCGACCGGCAAACCGCCGCTGGACCCGGGCGGCGGGCGGCACCGGTCCGGCAGCGCCCGGTTTGACAGCAGGATTCGCGATCTTTAATATTCAGCGGCTTATGTCCGCCGAAATGCCCGGGTTGGTTGATGCTTGGCGCATGGTTGCGGCCAGGAGTCGTCTTGAGGGGCGGCTGCCGCTGTCGTCGATGACGCGCCTGCGCGATGTGCTGGCCGATACCGGGGGCGAGGTGGTCTGCTCGCTGGATTTCGACCATGACGCCCTGCGGGCGCCGTATGTGGAACTGCGTATCGAAGCAGACCTGCCGCTGACCTGTCAGCGCAGCCTGCAGCGGTTCGTGTTTCCGGTGCGGATCGTGCAGCGGCTCGGCCTGATCCGCGACGAGGCGGACGAGGCCGGCCTGCTGCCCGATTACGAGCCGTTGCTGGTGCCGGAAGACGGCATGCTGGCACCGGCCGAGCTGGTCGAGGACGAGTTGATCCTCGCCGTGCCGGCCATTCCGGTGGCGCCGGGCTCGGAAGCGGTCGATCGCGACTGGCCGGTGACGGCGGAAGAAGAAATACGCGTCAACCCGTTCGCCGGGCTGGCGACCCTGAAGAAAGACCGAAACAACTGAACCTGTTGCTGGAGCAATTCCCATGGCTGTGCAGAAATCCCGCGTTTCCCCCTCCCGTCGTGGCCAGCGCCGTGCGCACGATGCGCTGACCGCCAAGCAGCTGGCGACCGACCCGACGACCGGCGAGACGCACATCCGCCACCACGTCACCGCCGACGGCTACTACCGCGGCAAGCAGGTCATCCAGCCGAAGACGCGCGTCGTCGAGGAAGACTGATCGCAACGCCCGCCGTCGTGACGACGGCGGGTGGTCACGATGCCGGCCGTGCCCTGTGCATGGCCGTTGTCGTGTCGGCATGGATGCCCCGTGCCGGCGACCGGAGGCGGTGACGCCACGCCCCGATCGCAGGCTTCTGGTCGACTGCTTCCGGCTGCCCGCCTGACCCGGTCGCCCGTTCCACGCGCGCCGTGCCGCGCGTGACTTCTGCGAGGACCGCAGTCCAGATGACCAGCGAACGCATCTACTCCCGAATCGCCGGCACCGGCAGCTACCTGCCGGAGAAGGTGTTGACCAACGACGACCTGTCGAAGTTCGTCGACACCAGCGACGAATGGATCGCCAGCCGCACCGGCATCCGCGAGCGCCACATCGCCGCCGAAGGCGAGACCACCGGCGACCTGGCCTACCACGCCGCGGTCCGCGCGCTGGAAGCCGCGGGCGTCGAGGCCGGCGAGCTGGACCTGATCGTGCTCGGCACGACCACGCCCGACATCATCTTCCCGTCGACCGCCTGCCTGCTGCAGGCGCGCCTCGGCGCCAACGGCTGCGGCGCGTTCGACGTCAATGCCGCCTGTTCCGGTTTCCTGTACGCATTGTCGGTCGCCGACAAGTTCATCAAGTCCGGCGATGCGAAGACCGTCCTGGTGGTCGGCGCGGAAACCCTGACCCGGATGGTCGACTGGACCGAACGCACGACCTGCGTGCTGTTCGGCGACGGTGCCGGCGCCGTCGTGCTCAAGGCCGACAGCGAGACCGGCATCCTCAGCACCCATCTGCACGCCGACGGCGGCAAGAAGGAACTGCTGTGGAATCCGGTCGGTGTGTCGGCCGGCTTCAGGGAAAACGAGAAGAACGCCGGGGTGCGCATCCGCATGGCCGGCAGCGACGTGTTCAAGTACGCGGTCAAGGCGCTGGACTCGGTGGTCGAAGAGACGCTGGAGGCCAACGGCCTGGACCGCCGCGACATCGACTGGCTGATCCCGCACCAGGCCAACCTGCGCATCATCGAGGCGACCGCCAAGCGGCTGGAGATGCCGATGGACCGGGTCGTTGTCACCGTCGACCGGCATGGCAACACCTCGTCGGGATCGGTGCCGCTGGCGCTGGACGAGGCGGTGCGCTCCGGGCGCGTGCAGCGCGGCCAGCTGGTGCTGCTGGAAGCCTTCGGCGGCGGCTTCACGTGGGGTTCGGCGCTGCTGCGCTATTGATCCACCGGTTGTCGTGGCGCAGGGCCGCCGCAGCGTGGGGCCGCCGGGGTCCACAGCGACGAGGAGAAGACCCATGGGCGTGGAAACCATCGTGGTGGCCGGGCATGACGCCTGGCTCAAGGCCTATGACCGGGCCGGCAGCCGGCGGCTGAGCCTCGGCGTGCTCGACGCGATCGCACGTGGCCTGCAGCTCGACGCCCTGCGGCCACCGCCGCATCCGGGAGGCGGCGAAGCCAGGCGGATCGAAGCGCGTCGCCTGGCCGAACTCGAGGCGCTGGGCGTGCGCGTGCCGCGCGTCATCGGCGAGGGTGAGTCCACGCTGCTGCTCAGCGACATCGGCATGACGATGGCGGCGCGGCTGCGCGCGGCCGATGGCGACGCCGACGCGATCGACGCACTCACCACGCGCGTGATCGCCGCGATCGCCGATGCGCATGCGCGTGGCGCCTACCTCGGGCAGGCGATTCCGCGCAACATCGCCATCGACGATGCCGGCAACGTCGGCTTCCTCGATTTCGAGGAGGATCCGCTCGAGGTGATGTCGCTGCCGCAGGCGCAGGCCCGCGACTGGCTGCTGTTCGCGTTCGGCGTGGCGAAGTACTACGACGGTCGCACCGATGCGTTGGCCGGGATGCTCGCACGCGGGCTGCATGCCGAACCCGACGAGGTGGTCCATCAGGCGCAGCGGGTCGAACGCCTGCAGGGCTTCGCCCAGAGGATCCGCTGGCTGGGACGATCGGCGCGGCAGCTCGCGCATTCGATCCTGGTCGTACGCGCCGCCACGCTGCTGCCGGTGCTGGTCGTGGTCGCGCTGCTGGCCGACTGGCTCGAGGACGGCGAGATCGAGCTGCTGCAGATGCTGTTCTGAGCTGCGCGGCGCCCGCGCGCCTCGTTGCGCCGGCCGCGCCGCAATACGCCCCGGTACAGACAATGCCGGCGGTTGGCGCTTATCATCGCCCCCGTTTCCAGCGCTGGAAGATCGCGTGACCGCATCGCAACTCGCATTCGTGTTTCCCGGCCAGGGCTCGCAGTCGCTGGGCATGCTGGCCGAGCTGTCCGAAATCCACCCGGTGATCCGCGAGACCTTCGAGGAAGCCTCGGACGGTGCCGGCGTCGATCTGTGGGCGCTGTCGCAGGGTGGCCCGGAGGTCGAACTGAACCGCACCGAGTACACCCAGCCGGCACTGCTGGCCGCGGGCGTGGCGGTGTGGCGCGCATGGCTGCAGCAGGACGGCGCGCAGCCGGCGTGGCTGGCCGGCCACAGCCTGGGCGAGTACTCGGCGCTGGTCGCGGCCAACGTGATCGCACTGCGCGACGCCGCGCAGCTGGTGCGCGTGCGTGGCCAGCTGATGCAGAGCGCCGCGCCCGAAGGCACCGGCGCGATGGCCGCGGTGATCGGTGCCGACGACGCCATCGTCGCCGAGGTCTGCGAGCAGGCCTCGGGCGTCGAGGTCGTGGTGCCGGCGAACTACAACTCGCCGGGGCAGATCGTCATCGGCGGCCATGCCGGCGCGGTCGACAAGGCGCTGGCGCTGCTGGCCGAACGTGGCGTGCGCAAAGCGGTCAGGCTGGCGGTCAGCGTGCCGTCGCACACGCCGCTGATGCGCGAGGCCGCCAACCAGCTGGCCGAGGCGATGGGCGGCATGCTGTGGACCGGGCCGTCGATTCCGGTGGTGCAGAACGTCGATGCGCAGGTCCACGACGACGTCGCGGCGATCCGCGACGCGCTGGTGCGCCAGCTGTACCTGCCGGTGCAGTGGACCGGATGCGTGCAGGCGCTGGCCGCGCGCGGCGTCGCCCGGATCGGCGAATGCGGCCCGGGCAAGGTGCTCAGCGGCCTGGTCAAGCGCATCGACAGGTCGATCGACGCGCGCCCGCTGGGCACCGTCGACGAGTTCTCGTCCGCCCTCAACGGATGGGGCGACTGATTCCCTTGCCGCGGATCCACGCGGACAAACGCGGATCGGATCGAAAGCAACAAGCACATTGATCCAATGCGTTTCCCGCTTTCATCCGCGCCCGTCCGCGCGGAGCCGCGGAAAACCAACGCATTCCCGGAGCATTCCATGAGCACACCCCTTTCCGGCGCGATCGCACTGGTCACCGGCGCCAGCCGCGGCATCGGTGCGGCGATCGCCGACACGCTGGCCGCGCAGGGCGCGACCGTCATCGGCACCGCGACCAGCGAGGCCGGCGCGGCGAAGATCGGCGAGCGCCTGGCCGCGCACGGCGGCCACGGCCGCGTGCTCGACGTGACCGCGCCGGGCGCCATCGAGGCGCTGGTCGACGCCGTCGCCAAGGAGTTCGGTCCGGTCTCGATCCTGGTCAACAACGCCGGCATCACCCGCGACAACCTGCTGATGCGGATGAAGGACGAGGACTGGCAGGCGATCCTCGACACCAACCTCACCAGCGTCTACCGCACGTCCAAGGCGGTGCTGCGCGGCATGATGAAGGCGCGCCACGGCCGCATCATCAACATCGCCTCGGTGATCGGCGTGACCGGCAACGCCGGGCAGGCCAACTACGCGGCGGCCAAGGCCGGGATCATCGCCTTCAGCAAGTCGCTGGCCAAGGAGATCGGCTCGCGCGGCATCACCGTGAACGTGGTCGCGCCCGGTTTCATCGCCACCGACATGACCCGCGACCTGCCGGAAGCCTCCAGGGAGGCGCTGATCCAGCAGATCGCGCTCGGCCGCCTCGGCGAGCCGTCGGACATCGCCGATGCGGTGGCGTTCCTCGCCGGGCCGTCGGCGTCCTACATCACCGGCGAGACGCTGCACGTCAACGGCGGCATGTACATGCCCTGAGACGTGCGGGTCGTCGTCCCTGTTTCGAGGGCAAGTCATTGAATGGCAAGGGCTTAGATGGTGGTGCGCCCATGGCCCGGCTTTCCCTTACACTATCCACCGAAAACCGCCTCCCCGGAGCAGACAACCTATGAGCAACATCGAAGAACGCGTCAAGAAGATTGTGATCGAACAGCTGGGCGTCAAGGAAGATGAAGTGAGCAACAGCGCTTCGTTCGTCGACGACCTGGGCGCGGACTCGCTGGATACCGTCGAGCTGGTGATGGCGCTGGAAGAAGAGTTCGAGTGCGAGATCCCGGACGAGGAAGCCGAGAAGATCACCTCGGTGCAGCAGGCGATCGACTACATCAAGTCGCACGCCAAGGGCTGATGCCCGCGACCGCGCATCGCCGGCCCGCCGGCCTGCGCGGAAAGCCGGCCGCCACGGCCGGCGCATCACCTGGAACCAGTACGAGGCCGCGATGCGGCCTCGCGCATATTGGCGGCAGCGTTGCGCGCCGCATCCGTCACTTCGGGAGACCATCATGGCCAAGCGCCGCGTCGTCATCACGGGCATCGGCATCCTCTCGCCGCTGGGCAACGACCTGGCGTCGAGCTGGGACGGCATCGTCAACGGCCGCTCGGGCATCGGCCCGATCACCCATTTCGATGCCTCCGCGTTCGCCACGCGCATCGCCGGCGAGGTCAAGGACTTCGACCCCGCGCAGTGGATCGGCCCCAAGGACATCAAGAAGATGGACCCGTTCGTGCACTACGGCGTGGCCGGCGCGATGATGGCCATCGGCGATGCCGGGCTGGAGATCCGCGAGGACGACGCCGAACGCATCGGCGTGGCGATCGGTGCCGGCATCGGCGGGCTCAAGGGCATCGAGGAAACCGCGATCAAGTACCACGAGGGCGGCCCGCGCAAGATCTCGCCGTTCTACGTGCCCAGCACGATCATCAACATGATCTCCGGCCAGGTCTCGATCATGACCGGCGCCAAGGGACCGAACATTGCCGCGGTGACTGCGTGCACCACGGCCACGCACAACATCGGCCTGGCGGCGCGCATGATCCAGTACGGCGATGCCGACGTGATGATCGCCGGCGGCGCCGAGTTCGCGACCACGCCGACCTCGGTCGGCGGCTTCTGTTCGATGAAGGCGCTGTCCACGCGCAACGACGACCCGACCGCGGCCTCGCGTCCGTGGGACCGCGACCGCGACGGCTTCGTCATGGGCGACGGTGCCGGCGTGCTGGTCCTGGAGGAATACGAGCGCGCCAAGGCACGCGGCGCGCGCATCTATGCCGAGCTCGCCGGCTTCGGCATGAGCGGCGACGCCTGGCACATGACCGCGCCGAGCGAGAACGGCGAGGGCGGGGCGCGCTGCATGCGTGCGGCGATCCGGGATGCCGGCATCGAGCCCGCGCAGATCGGCTACATCAACGCGCACGGCACCTCGACCCCGGCCGGCGACCTCGCCGAGACGATGGGCATCAAGAGCGTGCTCGGCGACGATGCGGCCAAGGTCATGGTCAGCTCGACCAAGTCGATGACCGGGCACCTGCTGGGCGCGGCGGGCGGCGTCGAAGCGGTGTTCTCGACGATGGCGCTGCACACCGGCGTGATTCCGCCGACGATCAACCTCGACAACCCGGGCGAGGGCTGCGATCTCGACTACGTGCCGCACACCGCGCGCGAGGTCCAGGTCGAGTACGCCATGTCGAACTCGTTCGGCTTCGGCGGTACCAACGGCAGCCTGGTGTTCCGCCGCATCTGAAGCTCGGGATTCGGGAATCGGGACAAGGTTTCCGGAATCCGGGTCCCGGTTTCGTTGGTGTCTTCCCCCGGGTCTGGTGAATAGCGCTGCCTTTCCCTTCCCCCGTTTGCGGGCATTGCGCCCTTTACGGGTGGAAGGTGCCCGAAGGGCGGATGGGGGCGTGCAGAAGGCGCAAAAATCGCCCTAATCCGGCGCTTCGCGCCACCTTCTCCCGCTTGCGGGAGAAGGGAAAGGCAGCGCGGTTCCCGGCGCGTCGGGGGGTTGCCCCGACCTGCGATCGGGATTCGCGGCAGCCGGCGAAGAACCTTCTGTCTTCAGCGCGGCGTAGGGCGGGTCTCGACCCGCCGATACCTCAGCCGCGCTTCCAGCGCACGCCCTGCGGCGTGTCCTCGAGCACGATGCCCGCGATCGCGAGCTGGTCGCGGATCGCGTCGGCGCGGGCGAAGTCGCGGGCCTTCTTCGCGTCGATGCGCGCGTCGATCAGCGCCTGGATCCGTGCGTCGTCGTCGTCGGCGACGCCGCGGGCGAACCAGTCGGCCGGCGCCTGCTGCAGCAGGCCCAGTGCGAGGCCGGCGCCGAGCAGTTCCGCCTTCAGCGCTGCGCGCGTGTCCGCATCCACGGCCTTGCGCGCCTCGCCGGCGATGCGCGCGAGTTCGGCCAGCGCGGCCGGTGTGTTGAGGTCCTCGTCGAGCGCGCGCTCGATGCTGTCGGGGATCCGCGGTCCGGCGTCGACGTCGGCAAGGTCGCGCAGGGTGCCGTAGAGGCGGTCGAGCGTGCGCACCGACTGCTCGATCAGCGCGTCCGACCAGTCCAGTGGCTGCCGGTAGTGCGCCGACAGCAGCGCGTAGCGCAGCGCTTCGGGCGGGTGCGCCTGCACCAGGTCGTGCACGCGCTCGATGTTGCCGATCGACTTCGACATCTTGGCGCCGGCGAAGGTCAGCATGCCGTTGTGCAGCCAGACCCGCGCGAACGTGTGGCCGCCGTGGGCGCATTCGCTCTGCGCGATCTCGTTCTCGTGGTGCGGGAACTGCAGGTCGATGCCGCCGGCGTGGATGTCGATGGTCTCGCCGAGGTGCGCGGCCGCCATCGCCGAGCATTCGATGTGCCAGCCCGGACGGCCCACGCCCCACGGCGAATGCCAGCCGGGGAGGTCGGGCGTCGACGGTTTCCACAGGACGAAATCGCCGGCGCCGCGCTTGTACGGGGCGACCTCGATGCGGGCGCCGGCCAGCATGTCGTCGGGGTCGCGGCGCGACAGCTTGCCGTAGTCGGCGAAGGTGTCGACCGCGAACAGCACGTGGCCCTCGGCCGCGTACGCGTGGCCGCTGGCGATCAGGCGCTCGATCATCGCGATGATCGGGCCGATGTGCGCGGTGGCCGCCGGCTCGATGTCCGGCGGGGCGACGCCCAGCGCGGCCATGTCCTCGCGGTAGGCGGCGGCGAAGCGGTCGGTGATCGCCGAGATCGGCACGTCCTGCGCGGCAGCGGCGGCATTGATCTTGTCGTCGACGTCGGTGATGTTGCGCGCGTATTTCAGCCCGCCGTAGCGGCGCCGCAACAGGTCGGCCAGCACCCCGAACACGACCGGGCCGCGCGCATTGCCGATGTGCACGTAGTTGTAGACCGTGGGGCCGCAGACGTACATCGTCGGGCAGGCGGGGTCGAGCGGGGCGAACGGCTCCACCCGGCGGGTCAGGCTGTTGAACAGGTGCAGGGTCATTGCGCGGATCGTCGGGAAACCGGCCGATTCTACCGGCCCCGGCGGCGGACGGGGCCAACGTCGCCGCCGGAGACGGGATCCGGCGGTCGTGGCGGGCCGGCAACGATGCCGATTCAGCCCCCGCTGCTGAAGCAGCGCCTAAACTGCCGCCGATGCCCGCTCCCTGCCGCCGGATCCGATCGCCGCGCCTGCCGCGCCCCGCATGGCTGCTTGCGGCCGTCTGCGCCTGCCCGGGCCTGGCGATGGCGCAGCAGGTCGTACCGCCGCCGCCGATGCAGATCGAGAACGCACGGGTCGAGTACGCCCAGGTGCTGCGCGCCGAGCCGGTCTACCAGACCCTGCGCGCGACCAGCATGGTCGAGCGCTGCGAGGCGACCACCCCGGTCGCGGCGCCGGAAGAACAGCGGCGCGGCTTCGCCCGCGTGGTCGGCGCGGTCAAGGACGTGCTGCGCTCCGAGGACGAGCGGGTCGACGAGGTCGACCGCTCCGCCGGCGGCAATTGCCGCATGGTGCCGATCGAGCGCGAGTTCCGGCGGCCGATCGCCTACGACGTCGACTACGTGCACAAGGGCGTGAAGTACCGCTCGCGGCTGCCCTACGACCCCGGCAACCGGATGCGCGTGCGCGTGTCGGTGACGCCGGTCATCGTCCCGCCCGAGGAGCGCTGAAGAGGCCCGGAAGAACGCCAGCCGGCTGCGCCGGGCCGTCGCCATGGGTGTCGGGCACCCGCCTCGCCACGGCGTCCGTTTCCTTCCCGAGCCTTTCGGCGGCGCGCGTGGCTCCGCCTGTTGCAGCGCAGCGCCCTGCATGCGACGATGCGCGCCGATGCAGAACCTCCGCGCCGACGCCGACATCCTCACCTCCGCCCGCATGGCGGCCGGGATGACCTCGCGCGCGCGCCGACCGGAAACCGACACCTTCTCGGGTTAGGCCGGACGTTCGCGTGCAAGCGCAAGTTCTGACAGGACCCGGCCGATGCCGGGTTTTTTCGTTTCCGCCGACCGCAGTTCCGTTCCAGACGCTTCTCCGACCCACGCCCCGCAGCCCAGGACGACTCCCGCAGTGAACGCAAGCACCGTCAATCGTCATTTCCTCAATACCCAGGACTGGAGCCGCGCCGACCTCGACGCGCTGCTGTCGCATGCCGCCGCGCTCAAGCGCGACAAGCTCGGCGACGCGCTGAAGGGACGTTCGATCGCGCTGCTGTTCTTCAACCCCTCGATGCGCACCCGCACCAGCTTCGAGCTCGGCGCGTTCCAGCTCGGCGGCCATGCCGTGGTGCTGCAGCCGGGCAAGGACGCGTGGCCGATCGAGTTCGACCTGGGCTCGGTGATGGACGGCGACACCGAGGAACACGTGGCCGAGGTCGCGCGGGTGCTGGGTCGCTATGTCGACCTGATCGGCGTGCGTGCGTTCCCGAAGTTCGTCGACTGGTCGATCGACCGCCAGGACCGGGTGCTCAAGGCGTTCGCGAAGTATTCGCCGGTGCCGGTCATCAACATGGAGACGATCACCCACCCCTGCCAGGAACTGGCGCACATCCTGGCGCTGCAGGAGCACTTCGGCAGCAATGACCTGCGCGGCAGGAAATACGTGCTGACCTGGACCTACCATCCCAAGCCGCTGAATACCGCGGTCGCCAACTCCGCGCTGACCATTGCCACGCGCATGGGCATGGACGTGACCCTGCTGTGCCCGACGCCGGATTACATCCTCGACGAGCGCTACATGGACTGGGCCGAGCACAACGTCGCCGAGAGCGGCGGCTCGCTGACCGTCAGCCACGACATCGACAGCGCCTACCGCGGCGCCGACGTGGTCTACGCCAAGAGCTGGGGCGCGCTGCCGTTCTTCGGCAACTGGGGCCCGGAAAAACCCATCCGCGACCAGTATCGGCACTTCATCGTCGACGAGGCCAAGATGGCGCTGACCAACAATGGCGTGTTCTCGCATTGCCTGCCGCTGCGCCGCAACGTCAAGGCGACCGACGCGGTCATGGATTCGCCGCGGTGCATCGCCATCGACGAAGCGGAGAACCGGTTGCATGTGCAGAAGGCCGTGATGGCCGCGCTGGTGCGCGGCCATCACGG
>NZ_JAIWPT010000008.1 GCF_021191695.1 Proluteimonas luteida | reverse complement strand
GCCGCCAGGCGCGGGCCTTTTTCATGATGCGACCGAAGGGATGAGAACCCGGGTTCGACAGCGGCGCCCGGAGCGCCGCTGGACAGCCGCAGGCTGCCCGAAGGGCGCGGCACAGGATGTGCCGCGTCAATCCCGTAGGGAGCGCCAATCATGAAAAAGGCCCGTACCGCCAGGTGCGGGCCTTTTTCGTGATGCGACCGCAGGGATGAGAACCCGCAGGGTTCGACAGCGGTGCCGGGAGCGCCGCTGGACAGCCGCAGGCTGCCCGAAGGGCGCGGCACAGGGATGTGACGCGTCAATCCCGTAGGGAGCGCCAATCATGAAAAAGGCCCGTACCGCCAGGTGCGGGCCTTTTTCGTGATGTGGCCGCAGGGTTCGACGGCCGGGGTCCCTGATCGCAGGTCGGGGCAACGCCCCCGACGCCGGGGCTTCCGGCCGGGCCGGACCGCCGGGCGCCATGGCGCCTCGCGAATCCGGACACCGCGCACGTCGGCCGCGTGGGGCCGACCTACCGGAGATCAGGCGACCTTCTGCAGCACGCGCAAATGCGAACGCTTCGCACCGTGCGCCGGAGCGCTGCCTTAAACTGCGCGCAGCGATTGCCCGCACGAAGCTGCCATGCCCTTTGTCGTCACCGAAAACTGCATCAAATGCAAATACACCGACTGCGTCGAGGTCTGTCCGGTCGACTGTTTCCACGAAGGCCCCAATTTCCTGGTCATCGATCCGGACGAGTGCATCGACTGCACCCTGTGCGAGCCCGAATGCCCGATCAACGCGATCTATCCCGAGGACGACGTGCCCGCGGGACAGGAAGCCTTCGTCGCCCTCAATGCGGAGCTGGCGCGCGACTGGCCGGTGATCACCACCCGCAAGGATCCCGCGCCCGACGCCAAGGACTGGGAAGGCAAGCCGGACAAGCTGCCGCTGCTGGAACGCTGATCCGGCCAGGCCATCGGCAACAACGGAAACGGGCGCCTCAAGCGCCCGTTTCCATGTACGGCAACCGCGGGTGCGGCTGTCAGTTGGCCAGCCCCGCCTGCAGCGCGGCGAGCAGGCGCGTCGGCGCCTCGCCGGTCGCGGCCTGGCCGCGCGCATCCACCGCGGAGACGAACACGCCGCCATCCTGGGCCGCGGTCACGCGCACCAGGAACTGGCTGTCGCCGTACTGCACGTCGTAGGTGCCGACGATCTGCGCACGGCTGGTCACGGTCACGCCGTCGGTGGCCTCCAGCACCTGCCCGACCCGCGCGAACACCGCGTCGCGCTCGCCCTGCACCGCGAAGCCGTTGGCGGTGCCGGCAACGGCCGGGCCGGTGGTCGAACGCGTCACCGAACCGGGCGCCGGCGGCAGCGCCATCGCGCCGTCGGTGGCGGGACGGTCGAGGTCCGGCGGCACTTCCAGCGGCCGGGTTTCCGGGCTCTGCGCATACAGCGCGTTGTCCTTCTTGAACCAGCGGCAGCCGCTGGCACCCACGACCGCGACGGCCAGGCATGCGATGGCGACGTAACGGATGGGGGAATTCGATGAACGCATCAGTGGTGATCTCCTGCAGGAATCAGGCTGCGCGCGACGCGCGGCACGACCGTTCCAGGTCTGCCGCCAGTCGCGTCGCATCGTCGGCCAGCGCGTGGTGCGCGTCGGCCAGGGAAGTCAATGGCAGCCGCAGGCCATGGCCGAAGCCCTGCCGTGCGAGTACCGCCTTGACCGGAATCGGATTGGACTCGATGCCGGCAAACGCATACAGCGGCTGCAGGCGTGCGTCCCAATCGCGGGCATCTTCGCGACTGCCGGCGCGTGCGAGATCGGCGAGATGACGGAACGCGGCAGGAACGACGTTCGACACCACCGAGATCACGCCGTCGGCACCGGCCAGCATCGCGCGCGCCGCGGTCGCATCGTCGCCGCTGAGCACGGCGAAGCCGTCTCCCCGCAGCGGCAGCAGCGCCTGCATGCGCGCCTCGCTGCTGTCGGCTTCCTTGACCCCGACGATGCCCGGGTGCGCCGCGAGCACGGCGGCGGTGTCGGGCAGCAGGTCGCTGCCGGTGCGCGCCGGCACGTTGTAGAGCACCACCGGCAGCCCGCCCTCGTCGGCGACCGCGCGGTAGTGCGCCACCAGTCCGGCCTGGGTCGGACGGACATAGGGCGGCGTGACCACCAGTGCCGCATCGATGCCGAGTGCCGCGGCGCGGCGCGTCTGTTCGATGGTGCGAGCGGTTCCCGACAGACCGGTACCGGCGAGCACCGGTACCCGTCCGGCGACAAGACGCAGCGCGGCGCGGACCAGCCAGTCGTATTCATCATCGGTCAGGGTCGCTGCCTCGCCGGTCGAACCGGCGACCACCAGGCCCTGCGTGCCCGCGGCCAGCTGGGTCCCGACCAACCGCTCCCATGCCGCCGTATCGAGCTGCCCGGTGGCGGTGAAGGGCGTCGCGAGGGCGGTGATGCTGCCGGAAAGTCGCAAAAGTCGGATTCCGTTGGGCGGTTGGCGTTGGGTGCGGCAGGTCGCCGGCGGCGAACGTGCCCGGCCGGGCTGTCGCGCGGGAAATGCCGGCCGATGTTACTTGCGGCCGCGAAGCGCGGGCAAGTATGCTGGCCGCGGTGCCCGGTCCGAGACCGGGTCGCCGTTCACCCAGCCAACGTCGAAACGACGCTGTCGTACCGATTCCCGCCGCGGACGCCCCCTTGACCGATTCCGAACCAGATACCGCCTCCCGGCCGTCGCCGAACGAAAACTACCTGCTGATCAACGCGTACACCACGCATCCGGCCTCGCCGCTGCTGTCGGTGTCGCGGCGCATCGCCGACAGCGGCTGCAACCTCGTCGATACCCGCCTGTCCACGGTCGGCCGCGACGTCTCGGTGACCGCGCTCGCCAACGGCTCGTGGGATGCGGTGGCCAAGCTCGAAGCGATGATGACGCGCCTGGAGCGCGAGGAAGGCCTGAAGCTGGTGTGGTACCGCACCGGCCCCAAGCCCGTGCAGTCCAACCTGCTGCCCTACGTGGTGGAAGTGGTGGCCGCCGACAAGCCGGGCATCCTGTTCCAGCTGGCCGACTTCTTCGACCGCCAGGGCATCACCATCGAGAGCCTGCACTCCTCGCGCTACCGCGCGATGCAGACCGGCGCGGACATGTTCTCGGCACAGGTCACCATCGGCATCCCGTCGAACATGCACATCGCCGCGCTGCGCGACGATTTCCTCGAGTTCTGCGACCATCTGAACCTCGACGCGATCATGGACCCGATGAAGTTCTGACGATGCAGGCACGCGACACCTTGCGAATCGCCCATGCTTTGCGCATTGTGATGCGCACCCACCCCGGCGCCGGATCCATGCACCGTCGATGAGCGCAACCAGGCTCGCCAAGTCAACGCTGGACCTGCCGCTGGCCCTGTCCGGCGGCGCCACCACCACCCTCGCCGCGCACGCCGGCCGCTGGCTGGTGCTGTACTTCTACCCCAAGGATTCCACGCCCGGCTGCACCACCGAGGGCCTGGACTTCAATGCGCTGCTGCCGCGCTTCCAGGCGCTGGATGCGGACGTGCTGGGCGTCTCGCGCGACTCGGTGAAGTCGCACGACAACTTCTGCGCGAAGCAGGGCTTCGCGTTCCCGCTGGTCAGCGACGCCGACGAGGCGCTGTGCCGCGCGTTCGACGTGATCCGCGAGAAGAACATGTACGGCCGCAAGGTGATGGGCATCGAACGCAGCACGTTCCTGCTCGACCCCAGCGGCCGGGTGGCCGCCGAGTGGCGCAAGGTCAAGGTCGCCGGCCATGCGCAGGCCGTGCTCGACGCGTTGCAGGCGGCCCGGGCCAGGTGATCGCCCGCGAAGTCAGGACTCGCCGCCGTCCCGGTCCCCGGGCCATGGCGGCGCGGTCGTGTGCGCATCGCCGGCGGCATGCATCACCGCCGGCACGCGCCCTGTCCGCGCGCGCCGTATCGGCGTGCATCGCATCCGCCCGCTCACCGTCCGCCCGTTCCGACCGGCGCTCCAACCGTCGCTCCAGCGCCGTGTCGCCCCATCGCGGCACGGCATTTCCGATGTTCCCGCTCCTCACCCAACAGGGATTGTCGACACCCTCATGATGACCAAAGGCAAACGCGTCTACGTCCTCGACACCAACGTGCTGATGCACGACCCGACCGCGCTGTTCAAGTTCGAGGAGCACGATGTCTACCTGCCGATGCAGGTGATCGAAGAACTCGACAACGGCAAGAAAGGCACCACCGAGGCCAGCCGCAACGCGCGCCAGGTCAGCCGGTTCATCAACGAGCTGCTCGAGGCCGCCGGCCCCGACGCGATCGCCTCGGGACTGCCGCTGCGGCGTCCCAACGGCCTGCAGCTGCGTGGCGCGCAGAGCATCGGCAAGCTGCGCTTCCAGACCACCACGCCGCAGGAGGACACCACGTCCTTCGGCGTGGTCGCGCCGGACAACCGCATCCTTGGCGCGATCCTCGCCCTGCAGCGCGAGGAGCCCGAGCTGCCGGTGGTGTTCGTCTCCAAGGACATCAACCTGCGGATCAAGGCCGCGATCGCCGGCATCGCCAACGAGGACTACGAGAACGACCGCGCGCTCGACGATTTCAGCCTGCTGTTCACCGGCGCCAGCGCGCTGCCGGAGGATTTCTGGTCGCGCCACGGCAAGGACCTGAAATCCTGGACCGACAAGGGCCGCACCTTCTACGAGGTGACGCTGGGCGAGGACCAGGACTGGCACCCGAACCAGTTCCTGTACCTGCCGGGCGACCAGGAATCGGAGTTCCGCGTGATCGCGATCGAGGACGGCCGCGCGACGCTGCAGATCGTCGACGACTTCCGCAACGCCCAGCACGCGGTCTGGGGCATCAACGCGCGCAACCGCGAGCAGAACTTCGCGCTCAACGCGCTGATGGACCCGGACATCGACTTCGTCACCCTGCTCGGTACCGCCGGCACCGGCAAGACCCTGCTCGCGCTCGCGGCCGGGCTGGCGCAGACGATGGACCAGCAGCGCTACCGCGAGATCATCATGACCCGCGCGACGGTCAGCGTCGGCGAGGACATCGGCTTCCTGCCCGGCACCGAGGAGGAGAAGATGACGCCGTGGATGGGCGCGCTGACCGACAACCTCGAAGTGCTGACCCACAACCAGGAAGGCGGCAGCTGGGGCCGCGCGGCGACCAACGACCTGCTGGCCAGCCGCATCAAGATCCGCTCGATGAATTTCATGCGCGGCCGCACCTTCCTCAGCCGCTACCTGATCCTCGACGAGGCCCAGAACCTGACGCCCAAGCAGATGAAGACCTTGGTCACCCGCGCCGGCCCGGGCACCAAGATCGTCTGCCTGGGCAACGTCGAGCAGATCGACACGCCCTACCTCACCGAGACCACGTCCGGCCTGACCTACGCGGTCGACCGCTTCAAGAACTGGGCCCACAGCGCGCACATCACCCTGCGCCGCGGCGAGCGTTCGCGGCTGGCCGATTTCGCGTCCGAGGTGCTCTGAGAACCTGAGCGGTTCGCTTCAACGCCCGGTCGAGCCACGCGGGGCGGGGCCGGCCCCGCCCCGCGTCCGATCGGGGCGGCGTCACGCGGGCGCAAGATGATGTCCCATGCATCATCATGCAGTCCCTGAGCTTGCATGGTGATGCCCTGTCTGGTCGAATGGACCGGCTCCGACATTGGCATCCGCCCATGATCTCCGCCGCCCAACTGCGCGCCGCGCGCGCCCTGCTCGGCATCGACCAGCGCACGCTGGCGGCGATGGCCGGCGTGTCGCTGCCGACGATCCAGCGCATGGAAACCAGCCAGGGCAACGTGCGCGGCTCGATTGCCACGCTGACCAGGATCGTCGAGGCGCTGGACGCCGCCGGCATCGAACTGATCGGCAACGCGCAACCCAGCCAGGGCACGGGCCGCGGCGTGCGGCTCAAGACGCCGGCATGACCGAGCGGCTGCCAGGCTGGGTCTGGACCGGTGCCGTCACGCTGGCCTGCATCGCCGGGATGGTCAACGTGGTCGGCTATCTCGGCTTCGAGCACCAGGCCGTCAGCCACCTGACCGGCACCACCAGCCTGCTCGGCGCGGCGCTGGTGGAAGGCGACTGGCGCTCGGTCCGCCACCTGTGGGCACTGCTGATCGCGTTCTCCTTCGGCGCGATGCTCAGCGGCCTGATCATCCAGGACAGCACGCTGCGGCTGGGGCGGCGCTACGGCGTCGCGCTGGCGCTCGAAGCGGTGCTGCTGGCCGCGGCGGTGCCTCTGTTCATCGCCCAGCAGCTCAACGGCGCGTTGCTCGCGGCGATGGCCTGCGGCCTGCAGAACGCGATGGTCACCACCTACAGCGGCGCGATCGTGCGCACGACCCATCTCAGCGGCATGTTCACCGACTTGGGTATCGGCCTAGGCCACCTGATCCGCGGCATGCCGCTGCCGATGCGCCGGCTGACGCTCAGCGGCCTGATCATCAGCGGCTTCCTGGCCGGCGGCATCCTCGGCGCCTGGCTGTTCCGCCAGATCGGCTACCACGCGCTGCTGATTCCCGCGGCGCTGACCGGCATCACCGGCCTGGGCTACACCGTCTACCGGCACTGGCGGATCACCCATCCGGGGCCGCCGGGCCAGTGAACCCCGCCGATGCGGCGACCGGGCTGTTGCACAATGCGCGGATGGACAACGACCGTTCCCGCCCCCGCTCCGTGATGACCATCGCCGGCTCCGATTCCGGCGGCGGCGCGGGCATCCAGGCCGACCTGAAGACCTTCGCCGCGCACGGCGTGCACGGCCTGTCGGCGATCGCCGCGCTGACCGCGCAGCACACCCGTGGCGTCACCGCGGTGCATGCGCCACCGCCGGCGTTCCTGCGCGCGCAGATCGACGCCTGCTTCGACGACTTCGACATCCGTGCGATCAAGGTCGGCATGCTGGCGACGGCGGAGATCGTCGAGGCCGTCGCCGACGCGCTGGATGCGCATCCGGACGTGCCGGTGGTGCTCGACCCGGTGATGATCGCGACCTCGGGCGCCAAGCTGCTCGACGACGATGCGCTGGACGCGCTGCGCAGCCGGCTGCTGCCGCGTGCCGCGGTGCTGACGCCCAACATCCCCGAGGCGGCGCTGCTGCTCGGGCGCGCGATCGACGATGCCGCGCAGGCGCGTGCGGCGCTGGACGCGTTGCTGGCGGACGGTGCACGCGGCGTGCTGCTCAAGGGCGGCCACCTCGACGAGGGCGAGCGCGTCGTCGACCGCTATCGCGACCGGGACACGCACTTCGAGCATGCGGCGCCGCGTCTCGACATCGACGGCCACGGCACAGGCTGCACGCTGTCGTCGGCGATCGCCGCGCGGCTGGCGTTTGGCGACACGCCGGCCGATGCCTGCCGCGCCGGCATCGCCTACGTGCACCGCGCGATGCGCGACGCCTATCGGCCCGGCGACAGCGCGGTCAGCGTGCTCGGGCACCTCGGGCCGATGCGCGCATGAACGATGTCGCCGCGCGCGTCGAGGCGCTGCAGACCGGCGACGGCCACCGTTTCGAGCTGATCGCACGGATCCCGGCATCGCCGCGGCGCGCATTGCTGTGGCTGCCGGCGATGGGCGTGCCGGCGAAGCACTACCTGCCGTTCGCCGACGCGCTTGCCGCACGCGGCGTCGCGGTGTTCCTGCACGAGTGGCGCGGCATCGGCTCCAGTTCGCTGCGCGCCGGACGCGATCGCGACTGGGGCTACCGGCAGCTGCTGTGCGAGGACATCGCCGCAAGCCAGGCGGCGATGCGGGTGCAGTGTCGCGACCTGTCGCGCATCATCGGCGGGCACAGCCTCGGCGGGCAGCTCGCCTGCTGCCGCCTGGCGCTGGACCCGGACGCGGCGGACGCGCTGTGGCTGGTCGCCAGCGGGGCGCCGTACTGGCGCGCGTTTCCGCCGCCGCAGCGCTGGCTGCTGCCACCGCTGTACCGCTTCCTCGACTGGCTGGCACAGGCCCGGGGCGTGCTGCCGGGGCGGCGCCTGCGCTTCGCCGGCAACGAGGCGCGCGGCGTGATCCGCGACTGGTCGCGCAGCGGACTTTCCGGCCGCTATCGCGCCGCCGGTGTCGACGCCGATCTGGAACTGGGCATGTCCCGGGTCGAGGTGCCGGTCCGCGCGGCCTGGCTCGACGGCGACTGGCTCGGCCCCGAATCCTCGCTGCGCTTCCTGCTGGGCAAGCTCGCGTCGACCCGCGTCGACGTCGTCCGGATCACGCCCGCGGTGCTCGGCGCGGCCGCGGACCATTTCACCTGGATGCGTCACCCCGGAGCGATCGCCGACTGGCTGCTGTCGCATCCCGGACCCGCGGACTGACCGCGACCCGGCCGGCCCGGACGCGCACCGGCGCTCGGCTACACTGTCCGATTTCCACGAGGTTTCCCCAGCGATGAGCGCACGCCTGCCTGCACGCGACGACATCCGCATCGCCGTCATCGGCCTGGGCTATGTCGGCCTGCCGCTCGCCGTCGCCTTCGGCCGGCATCACGACACGCTGGGTTTCGACATCGACACCGCGCGCGTCGCCGCGCTTCAGGCCGGCAACGACCACACCTGCGAACTGTCGGGCGAGGCCTTGCGCGCGGCCACGCGGCTGGCGTACAGCAGCGACGCCGCGGCGCTTGCGGGCTGCAATGTCTTCATCGTCACCGTGCCGACCCCTGTCGATGCTTACAAGCGGCCCGACCTGTCGGCGCTGGAGAGCGCCAGCCGCGCGGTCGGCGCCGTGCTCGAGGCCGGCGATGTGGTCATCTACGAGTCCACGGTCTACCCGGGCGCGACCGAGGAGATCTGCGTGCCGCTGCTCGAGCGCGCGTCGGGCCTGCGCTACCGCGAGGATTTCCACGTCGGCTACAGCCCGGAGCGGATCAACCCCGGCGACAAGCTGCACCGGCTGGAGAACACGCTCAAGGTCACCAGCGGGTCGGACCCGGCCGCTGCCGACTTCGTCGACGCGCTGTACCGGGACATCGTCGAGGCCGGCACCCATCGCGTGTCGGGCATCCGCGTGGCCGAGGCCGCCAAGGTCATCGAGAACACCCAGCGCGACGTCAACATCGCCCTGGTCAACGAACTGGCGCTGATCTTCGAGCGCCTGGGCCTCGACACCCACGAGGTGCTCGAGGCGGCGGGCACGAAGTGGAACTTCCTGCCGTTCCGGCCGGGCCTGGTCGGCGGGCACTGCATCGGCGTGGACCCCTACTACCTGACCCACAAGGCGCAGGAGATCGGCTACCACCCCGAGGTGATCCTGGCCGGCCGCCGCATCAACGACAGCATGGGCCTGCACGTCGCCCAGCGCGTGGTGAAGCTGATGCAGCAGCGCGGCATCCAGACCGCGGGCGCGCGCGTGCTGGTGCTGGGGCTGGCGTTCAAGGAGAACTGCCCGGACCTGCGCAACACGCGCGTCATCGACGTGGTCGAGGAACTGCGCAGCTACAACGTCGAGGTCGACGTGCACGACCCCTGGGTCGCACCGGCCTATGCGCAGAGCGAATACGCACTGGACATGGTCGCCGCGCCGGCCGCCGGCCACTACGACGCGGTCGTGCTCGCCGTCGCCCACGACCAGTTCACCGCGCTCGGCGCCGCCGGGCTGCGCGCGTTCGGCAAGCCCGGCGCGGTGCTGTTCGACGTCAAGGCGACGCTGCCTGCGGACGAGGTCGACGCCCGGCTCTGAGCGGGACACCGCGCCGCAGTCTCCGCGTCGAAGGCATCGGGGGGCGTTGCCCCGACCTGCGATCGAGGCTCCCCGGCGATCGGCGAGGAATCAGAAAAAACGCCCCGCAGGTCTGCACCTGCGGGGCGTCGCGTTGTTGCCTGTACCGCGAATCGCCGATCGCGCGGAAGACTGCGTGGAATCAGCGGCGCGCGTGGTCGGGCTTGAGCTCCTCGCGGCTGAGGAAGCCGTCGCCGTTCTCGTCGAGCCAGGCGAAGCGCTCGGCCAGGCGCGGCATCTTCTCGCTGACCTCGACCCGGCTCAGCTTGCCGTCGCCGTTGAGATCGGCCTGCTGGAACCAGGTGGCGAAGCGAGCGTCGGCCTCGGTCTGGCGTTCGGCCCGCTTGGCCTGGTGCCAGCTGCGCAGCTCGGCGCGGGTGATGTAGCCGTCCTTGTTGCCGTCGATCGCGTCGAAATCGGCAACCAGGCCGAAACCGCGCGCCGGTGCACCGGCCGGGCCCTGGCCGCGCGGCGCACCGCGCTTGCCGGCCGGGCGCCCTTCCGTGCTGCGGGCCGCGTCGGCGCGGGCGCCTTCGGCACGTGCGGGACGCGCCGCCTGGCGTGCGTCGCGGCGTGCCTGCACGGCCTGTTCGCCGGCTTCGGCCTCGGCACGGCTGATGCGGCCGTCGTTGTCGGTGTCCAGCCGCGCGATGCCGTCGAATCCGCCGGCCGGGCCACGCATGCCATGTGCACGGTGCGGTCCGCGGCGCGGGCCGTCGTGGCCCGCCTTGTCGGCGGACTGCGTCGTGGCGGTGGCCGCCTGCGGGGCGGGATCGGCGGCGGAGGCGACGGCCGCGATCGAGAACGTCAGGGCCGCGAGCACGGCGGCGGTGAGTGTGGTGGTCTTGGTCATGTCGTTTCCTTGTCGCGGCACTGCGCCGCCCAGTGCACCGATCAACGCCCCGTCCCGCGCAGGCGTTGACCGGCGTCCCGCGCCGTTCAGCCGCGGGACGGCGAGTCGCGGCAATCGCAACGCCTGCGACGGCCGGCGCTATGCTGGCCCCATGCAGACCACCGCCCGCGCCGAGCCGGAGACGACCGACATCGTCGACATGCGCCTGTTCCACACCGGCGCCCACGCCTGCGGCTACCTGCAGGGCCGCAACGCGCGCGACCTGGTGCTGGATCCGCGCGACCCGCGGCTGCCGCGGTTCTATCCGCAGGCATTGCGCTGGGGCTTCCGCCGCTCCGGCGACATCGTCTACCGCCCGCACTGCGAGGGCTGCCGCGCCTGCGTCGCGGTGCGCATCCCGGTGGCGCAGTTCCAGCCCAACCGCAGCCAGCGCCGCACGCTGGCGCGCAACGCCGAGATCGAATCGCGGGTGGTGCCGGCCGAACGCAACGACGAGCGCCTGGCGCTGTACCGGCGCTACCTGCGCGCGCGCCATCCCGGCGGCGGCATGGATGGACACGGCGCGGCCGAGTTCGACCAGTTCCTGATCGGCAGCTGGAACGACGGCCGCCTGCTCGAACTGCGCCTGCACGGCCGGCTGGTCGCGGTCGCGGTGACCGACCTGTCCGACGACGCGCTGTCGGCGGTCTATACCTTCTTCGACCCCGACGAAGCGTCACGCGGCATCGGCACACTGGCGATCCTGCGCCAGATCGCCTGGGCGCAGCGGGAACAGCGGCAGCACCTGTATCTTGGCTACTGGATCGATGGACACCGGAAGATGGACTACAAACGCAATTTCCGCCCGCTGGAAGGGTTCGACGGCCGCCATTGGCGGCCCATGCCGGCACTGACGCGATGATGCGCACGCCCCTGCTGCTGGCCCTGTTGGCGCTGGTGCTGGCCGTCGCCGCCTGCGTCCGCGTCAACGTGCACGGCGAGCGGCCCGCCGCGGCGCTTCCGGCAAAGCCTGCCGGTGCATTGCGCATCGCCTCGTACAACACCTCGCTGTACAGCGACGAGGCCGGCGGCCTGATGCAGCGGCTGCAGGGCGACGATGCCGGCGCGCGCAGGATCGCCGCGGTGCTGCAGCAGGTGCGTCCGGACATCGTGCTGCTCAACGAGTTCGACTACGTGGCCGACGGCAGCGCCGCCGCGCTGTTCCAGTCGCGCTATCTCGCCCGCACCCAGCCCGGCGGCGGCGCGCCGCTGCACTACCCCTACCGCTACATCGCGCCGGTCAACACCGGCGTGCAGAGCGGCCTGGACCTCGACGGCAACGGCAGCGTCGGCGGCGATGGCCGCGACCGCGGCAACGACGCCTGGGGCTACGGCCTGCATCCCGGCCAGTACGGCATGCTGCTGCTGTCGCGCCATCCGATCGACGCCGACGCCGCGCGCACCTTCCAGCACCTGCGCTGGAGCGCGATGCCGGGAGCGAAGCGCCCGGTCGACCCCGACAGCGGCCGCCCGTTCCACGCCGACGCGGTGTGGTCGCAGCTGCGGCTGTCGTCGAAATCGCACTGGGACGTGCCGGTGCGGACGCCGCAGGGCGTGCTGCACGTGCTGGCCTCGCACCCGACGCCACCGGCGTTCGACGGCCCGGAGAAGCGCAACGTCGCGCGCAACCACGACGAGATCCGGCTGTGGACCGAATATCTGTCGCCCGGTCCGCACGACTGGCTGTGCGACGACGCCGGGCGCTGCGGCGGCCTCGACGCGGATGCGCGCTTCGTGATCCTCGGCGACCTCAACAACGACCCGGTCGACGGCGCCGGCGACCACGAGGCGATCGTCGGCCTGATCGAGCATCCGCGCGTGCTGCGCATGCCCACGCCGCGCAGCGACGGTGCGGTGGAGGCGGCCGAGGCCGCCGGCGCGGCGAACCTCGAGCATCGCGGCGCACACGCGCACGACACCGGCAGTTTCGGCCCGCGCGTGGGCAACCTGCGGCTCGACTACGTGCTGCCCTCGGTCGGCCAGCGCGCGGTCGCCAGCGGCGTGTTCTGGCCGCGCAGCGACGCCCCGCATGCCGACATCGTCGACGGCACCGACCATCGCCTGGTCTGGGTCGACGTGGCGCGCTGAGACCGCGCCCGCGGGATGCATGTCCCGGCAGATCCGCAGAGCCGGGCTTGCCCGGCCCTACTTGCGCCGGCCGCTGCGCCAGATCGACAGCAGGATCCACACGCCGCTGAGCGCGGCGCCGACGAAGCCGAGCACGCCCAGCGTCATCAGCCAGCGATTGCTGCCGCCGCCGCTGACGCTGTTCATGACGATCGACGAACCGATGATCAGCGCCGCGGTGACCACGCCGACGGTCAGGCGGTTGGCGGCGCTGTTGACCTGGTCGCCGAAGGCCTTCAGCGACGGCACCTCGATCTGCCCGCGCAGGCGGCCGCGGCGCGCCGACTGCAGCAGCCGGCGCAGGTCGCGCGGCAGTTCGCCGAGCAGGTCGACCGCGTTCGACAGCGTGCGCCGGCCGCGCCGGGCCAGCGCCAGCGGCGAGTAGCGCTCGGCCATCTCGCGGCGCAGCCAGGGCCGCGCGGCGCTGGTCATGTCGAAGTCCGGGTCGAGCTGGCGCCCCAGCCCCTCCAGCGTCAGGAACGCCTTGATCAGCAGCGCCAGGTCCGGCGGCAGCATCAGGTCGTGGCGGCGCAGCAGCACGGTCACGTCGGTCAGCATCGCGCCCATGCGCAGGTCCTTCAGCGGCACCCCGCGGTACTGGTCGACGAACAGGTCGATGTCCGACTGCAGCCGGCCCTCGTCGGTGTCGTCGCTGTCGGTCCACGCCAGCAGCACGTCGCAGACGGTCTGCGGATCCTGGCTGACCAGGCCGTACAGCAGTTGCGCGACCTGGAAGCGCAGCTCCGGCGCGAGCCGCCCGACCATGCCGAAATCGATGATGGCGATGCGCCCATCGGCCAGGTAGAACAGGTTGCCCGGGTGCGGATCGGCATGGAACAGGCCGTCCTCGAACACCATCTTCATGACGATGTCGGTACCCAGCAGCGCCAGTGCGTGGCGGTCCAGCCCGGCCGCATCCACCGCGGCCATGTCGCCGCCGGCGATGCCGTGGATCATCTCCTGCACGTTCAGGCGCTGGCAGGTCCATTGCCAGTACACGCGCGGAACGACGACGCGCGGGTCGTCGACGAAGTTGGCGGCGATGCGCTCGGCGTTGCGGCATTCGGCGGCGAAGTCCAGCTCGCGGCGCAGCGAGGCGTCGAACTGGCGCACCACCTCCACCGGCCGGTAGCGGCGCAGGTCCGGCGCCTGCGACTGGGCGATCTCCGCCAGCCGCGCCAGCAGCCGCAGGTCGGCCTCGATGACCTCGCCGATGCCCGGCCGCCGTACCTTCAGCACCACCGCGGTGTCGTCGTGCAGCCAGGCGCGATGCGCCTGCGCCAGCGAGGCGGCAGCCAGCGGAATCTCGTCGACCCGCGCGAACACCTCGTCCGGCGGCCCACCGAGATCCTCGGTCAGCTGCGGCAGGATCTGCGCATACGGCAGCGCCGGCACCTGGCTCTGCAGGCGGCTGAGCTCGGCGATCCAGTCGGGCGGCAGCAGGTCGACGCGGGTCGCCAGCACCTGCCCCAGCTTGACGAAGGTCGGCCCGAGGTCCTGCAACGCATGGCGCACGCGCACCGGCGCGGACATCCGCAGGATCTCCTCGGTGTGCTCGATGTGCAGGAACTTGCCGGCGCGCTCCAGCGCGCCGGTCATGCCGATGCGCTGGACCACGTCGCCGAAGCCGTAGCGGATCAGCACCGCGGCGATCTCCTGGATGCGGCCGAGATCGCGCACCGTGGCCAGCGTCTCCCACATCAGCCCGCCTCCAGCAGCGACACCAGGCCGTCGAGCGCGGCGGCGACGGTGCGACGGCGTACCGCATCGCGGTCGCCGTCGAAATGGAACAGCTGCGCGCGCGCATAGCCGCCGCGCCGCTTCCAGCCGATCCACACCGTGCCCACCGGCTTGTCCTCGCTGCCGCCGCCCGGGCCGGCGATGCCGGTCACCGCGACCGCGACCGTCGCGCCCGAGTTCACCAACGCGCCCGAGACCATCTCGATCGCGGTTTCGCGGCTGACCGCGCCGTGGATTTCAAGGGTCTGCGGGTTGACGCCCAGCAGCGCCTGCTTGGCCTCGTAGCTGTAGGCGGCCATGCCGCAGTCGAACCAGTCCGAGCAGCCGGCGATGTCGGTGACCGTCTTGGCGATCCAGCCGCCGGTGCAGCTCTCGGCGGTGACCAGGCGATGGTGCGTATCGCGCAGCAGCTGCCCGGTACGCTCGGCCAGCGCCCACAGCGCGGCATCGGAAGGAGGTTCGGTGTGGCTCATCGCATCGGCGGGCGGCAGGGGTCTGCCGTTGTACCGCAAAACGCGCGTGGCGTGGTCGCACGCGGATGTCGGCCGGCGCATCTCCTGCCGTCCCCGCATGCGCGGGCGACGACGGGACCCAGGGCGGGCCGGATCCGGCCCGCCCCCGGCTGTGCGCTCAGTAGCGCAGGCGCAGCGTCATGCCGTAGGTGCGCGGCGCACCGAGGAACGCGTTCCACGAACCCGCCTGGATCGGCGCGTCGATGCCCACCTGCTTGTAGGTCTCGTCGGTCAGGTTCTGGCCCCAGAACTCCAGCATCCAGCGCTGGTCCCGGCGCCCGAAACCCAGGCGCGCATTGACCAGCGTGTAGGCGTCCTGCAGCTTCTCCGGATCGAGGTCCGAGCCGGTGTTGTACTCGGACATGTACTTGGCGCCGATGTTGAAGCGGGCCTGCAGGTTCGCGCCGACGTCCCAGTCGTAGGTCACCGAGGCGTTGCCCGACCAGCGCGGCGCGAAGCTCATCTGGTTGCCCGGCAGCGCCACCAGTTCCGGATCCGGCAGCAGGTCGTCACCGTACTCGGTCTTGGCGTAGGTGAAGCCGCCCTGCACCATCAGCCCGCGGACCGCCGGCTGCCACAGCACTTCGGCATCGATGCCCTGCGAGGTCACCTTGGGGATCGAACGCACGACGAACGCGGTGCCGAGGAAGCTGTTGAGCTGGAAGTCCTCGTAGGTCTGGTGGAACAGCGCCGCGTTGAACAGCAGGTTGCCGTCGGCCCAGGTGGTCTTCAGGCCCAGCTCGTAGCTGTCGACGAACTCGCCCGGGAACGAGGTGTCGTCGACCGGGACGATGCCGGCGACGCCGCCGGACAGGCCGTTCGACGACTGCACGCGGTCGAGGTTGAAACCGCCGGCCTTGTAGCCGCGCGCGGCCGACACGTAGGTCATGACCTCGTCGGACCAGTCGTAGGCGACCTTCAGCGTGCCCGACCACTCCTTCTCGGTGCGCTCCTGGTAGGTGCTGCGGCCGTTGTGGGCGACGTTGGCCCAGGGCAGGCACATGAAGCCGGCGACCTGCGGCGCGATCGCCGGCACCAGCTGCGACAGCAGTTGCTGCTGCAGCGCCGGCGGCAGGCTGCCGAAGCCGTTGATGCGCTGCGCCAGCGCGCCGCCGACGCGCGCGGCCGGGTTGGCCAGCGTCGCCGCGCAGGCCGGGCTGCCGTTGGGATTGGCGAAGTCCGACTGCAGGGTCTTCTTCTCGCGGGTGTAGCGAAGGCCCAGGGTGACGTCGAGCGCATCGGTCACGCGGAAGGTGTTGTTGGTGAAGATCGCCGCGCTCTTGGCGTTCTGGGCGTAGCGGTCGAGCGCGCCGACGCCGGTGTAGTTGCTGCCGTAGGGCAGCCCGCTGACCTGCGACAGGAACGTCGCCGGATTGGCGGTGTCGACGGTCAGCCCCAGCGGCGCCAGCTGCTGGGCCATGCCGGCGAGGACCTGGCTGCCGACCAGGGTCGACAGGTAGGGCTCGTAGACGCTGCCCATGTAGTAGGAATCGTTGCGGTCCAGGTCCTCGTCCGAATAGAACAGGCCGACCATCCAGTCGAGGCGGTCGGTCGAACCGGTCAGGCGCAGCTCCTGGCTGAAGTTCTCGAACGCGACCAGCGAGGCGTCCTCCTCCGGCGGCCGGTACATGATGTCGGCGGCGGAGTAGTCGAAGTCGATGCTGGTGATCGCCTTCCAGTCGCGGAACGCGGTGATCGAGGTCAGCACCGCGTCGTTGGCCCACGGCGTGGTCCAGTTGACCTCGGCCGAGACGCCCTTGTCCTTGATGTCCTGCTCGGTGGTGCGGTTGGCGTAGGCCAGGCGCCGGTCGAGATCCGGCACCGGGATCACGCCCTGCCCGCCCGGCGTCAGCGCATCGATGATCGCCGCGGTCGGGCCGCGATGCGTGGTCACCGAGACGCAGCAGTTCTCCTCGCGGCTGGCATAGTCGGCGATGATGTTGATGTCGAGGTCGGGCGTCGGCTCGAACAGCAGCTGGCCGCGCAGCGCGTGGTAGTTCTGGTCGCCGTCGTCGGTTTCCCGGCGCGGCCCGCCGGCGGTGAACACGTTGTCGACGCCGTCGCGCTTGCGCTTGGTGGCGTAGATGCGGAACGCGCTGTTCTCGCCGAGCGCGTCGTTGTAGGCGCCGGCCACGCCGACGTGGCCGTAGTTGCCGACGGTGATCTCGCCCTCGACCGACTGGGTGTAGCTCGGACGCCGGGTGATGACGTTGATGACGCCGGCCGAGGTGTTCTTGCCGAACACCGTGCCCTGCGGCCCCTTCAGCACTTCGATGCGTTCCAGCTCGCCGAGGTCGCCGAAGCCCACGCTGTTGCGCGCGCGGTAGACGCCGTCGATGACGATGCCCACCGACGACTCCAGCCCCGGATTGTCGCCGACCGTGCCGATGCCGCGGATGCGCGCGGTGGTCTGCGCCGCCGACTGCGTGCTGGTCACGGTCAGGCCCGGCACCAGGACCTGCATGTCCTTGACGTCGCGCACGCCGGTGTCCTGCAGCAGCTGTTCGGTCAGCACGTTGATGACGATCGGTACGTCCTGCAGCGCCTCCTCGCGCTTCTGCGCGGTGACGGTCATCGTCGCGAGCGTGGTGGGCGTGTCGTCGTCGGCGGGCGCCTGCTGCGCATGCGCGACCGACACGTGGGACATGGAAACGACCGCCGCCATGACGGCAACGGCAAGCAAGTGGCGCTGTGGCTGGCTCTGCAGCATAGGGTCCCCCCGACCTGGAACGTCTGGATTGTCTGGTTGGCGCGCATGCATCCCGCGCATGCGCGTTCGCTCGGACATGCCGTCCTGTTGTGGGGGGACCGGCCGGCATGCAGACCCCGATCCGGGGCCTTGAACGAAACGCTAACACACTTCCGGACGCCTGCGTATGCACTTTCGGACAGGGGTGTCGCGGCCGCTCGACCGGCGCATCAGCACCCGTTGCAGGCCGGCGCGGCGCGGTGTCCCGGGGCCCGCGGCACGCCCGGAACACGACACGGAAAACGCAGCGCTGGCCCTGTCAGGGCACCAGCACCGCAGCACCGTGCAGGCGGCCGTGGCGCAGGTCGTCGAGCGCGGTGTTGGCCTCGGCCAGCGGATAGGCGGTGGTGGTGGTCCGCACGCCTGCCGCGGCGACGACCTCGCCGAAGAAGCCGCGCGCATCGTCGCGGGTGAGGTTGGCGACGGAGACCAGTTCGCGCTCCTCCCACAGCCATGCATACGGGAACGACGGGATGTCCGACATGTGGATGCCGCCACAGACCACGCGTCCGCCCTTGCGCACCGCGCGCAGTGCGGCCGGCACCAGTGCGCCGACCGGTGCGAACAGGATCGACGCATCCAGCGGCTCGGGCGGCGCATCGCCGGAACCGCCGGCCCAGCAGGCGCCGAGCGAACGCGCGAACGCCTGGCCCGACGCATCGCCGTCGCGGGTGAACGCATAGACCTCGCGCCCCTGCCAGCGCGCGACCTGGGCGAGGATGTGCGCGGCGGCACCGAAGCCGTACAGGCCGAGGCGGCGGCCGTCGCCGGCCCTGCACAGGCAGCGCCAGCCGATCAGGCCCGCGCACAGCAATGGCGCGGTTGCCACGGCCTCGTCCGGCGCATGCGCCAGATCGACGCAGAACGCGGCCCGCGCCACGATGTGGCTGGCGAAGCCGCCATCGCGGGTGTAGCCGGTGAACTCGGGCGAATCGCACAGGTTCTCGCGGCCGCTGCGGCAGTACGCGCAGTGTCCGCAGGTGCCGCCGAGCCAGGGGACGCCGACCCGCGCACCGAGCGCCGGCGCGGTGACGCCCGGTCCCTGGCGCTCGACGATGCCGACGACTTCATGGCCGGGAATGATCGGCAGCGGCGCCGGCGGCAGTTCGCCGTCGACGACGTGCAGGTCGGTCCGGCAGACCCCGCAGGCCTCGACCCGCAACCGCACCTCGCCCGGTCCCGGCTCGGGATCGGGCCGGGTTTCCTCGACCAGCGGCCGGCCGGTCTGTCGCAATACCATCGCGCGCATCGCGCACCTCCATACCGTCGGATCCGGTCCCGCGCCGTACCCGCCCATCATGCGGCCAAGGCCGCGACGCTTCATTCCTCGACGTGGGTGTCCGGGTCGCCGCCCTGGCGATGGTCGCCGTCGAGCGTGGCGATCGCCGCCATGTCCTCGGCGTCGAGGCTGAAGTCGAACACGTCGAGGTTCTCGCGCATGCGCTCGGGTTTCGACGATTTCGGGATCGGCACCACGCCGCGCTGCACATGCCAGCGCAGCGCGACCTGCGCCGGGGTGCGGCCATGCTTGGCCGCCAGCGTCTCCAGGACCTGCCCCTGCGGCTTGCCGCGTCCCAGCGGGCTCCAGCCCTCGATCGCGATGCCCTGCGCCGCCAGCCAGCTGCACAGCGCCGGCTGGGCGAAGTCGGGATGCAGTTCGATCTGGTTGACCGCCGGCAATACGCCGGTCTCGCGCTGCAGCCGCTCGATGTGCGCCTGCTGGAAGTTGGACACGCCGATCATGGAAACCCGGCCCTCCTGCTGCAGCCGGATCAGCGCACGCCAGCTGTCGACGTAGCGGTCCTTCATCGGCAGCGGCCAGTGGATCAGGTACAGGTCGACATGATCGGTGCCCAGCCGCCGGGTGGTCGCGTCGAAACCGCGCAGCGCCTCGTCGTAGCCCTGCTCGGCACCGCGCAGCTTGCTGGTCAGCACGACGTCGCCGCGGGCGACGCCGGACTCGCGCAGGCCACGGCCGACGCCGGTCTCGTTGCCGTAGATCGCCGCGGTATCGATCAACCGGTAACCGATGCGCAGCGCCTCGGCGACCGCGGTCGCGGCCTCGGCATCGTCCATCGGCCAGGTACCGAAGCCGATCGCGGGCAATGCGCCCTGCTTCGGGGATGTGGAAGCTGTGTTCATGGACAGGACTCCTTGTTTTCGGGGCCGCGCCGCATCAGCGCCGCGGCGGCAGCCAGACTTCGCTCTCGCTGTCAGGTGGGTAGTAGTAGCCGCCGGGGATCGACTGCAGCTCGATCAAGCTGCCCCACGGCGCACGTGCATAGACGCTGCCGTTGCCGGGGGTGTCCTCGTAACGCGAGTTGCCGTGGACCTCCGACAGCATCGTGGCGCCCGCCGCGACCAGCCGTTTCACTGCCGCGTCGATGTCGTCGACGTACACGGCCAGGTGGTTGAGCCCGATGTCCTGCAGCGCCGCCGCGGCCTGCTGCGAAGGCGCCTGGATCTCGAACAGTTCCAGGCCCGGCCCGGTACCGATCCGGACCATGCGCTGGCGCAGGATCTTCGCGCCGGCGGGCAGGCCGAGCACGCGTTCGAGTTCGGCGCCTTCGCGCGGCGGATCGTCGGCGGCGACCCCGTCGTAGCAGACGGTCGCGCCGAGCGCGGCGCGCAGGAACGTGGTCGCCGCGTCGACGTCGGGCACGGTCATGCCGAGATGGTGGATGCCGCGCGGCAGTTCGCCGAAGGCATCGTGGCTGGGAATGGTGTTCGGCATCGTGGTCTGCTCCCGGATGCGCGCAGCGCATCCATTCTTCGACGGCGCCGCGCCGTCGCTCAGGTGGCCGCCGGCAGCGGCGCGTCTTCGGCGATCAGGCGCTCGTGCCTGAGTTCGGCCCAGAAGTCGGCCGGGATCGCCACCGACATCGACGCGACGTTGGCCTGCACCTGTGCGGCGGTGCGCGCACCCGGAATCACCGCCGACACCACTGCCGGTGCGGCCGCGAACTGCAGCGCCGCGGTGCGCAGGTCGATGCCGTGGCGGTCGGCGACGGCCTGTACCCGCGCCCGCCTGGCCGGCGCCCAGTCCGGCACGCTGCCGTCGTAGAGGTAGCGGTCGCGGCCGGCGAGATAGCCGGCCAGCAGCGGCGCGCCGACGACCACCGACGCGCCATGCGCGGCGATCCTGGGGAAGGTCCGGTGCAGCGCCTCGTCGTGGTCGAGCAGCGAGTACTGGCAGGCCAGCAGGAAGATGTCCGGATCCGCCTCCTCGACCGCGCGCAGCGCCGGCTCGGGGCTGTTGACGCCGAATCCCCAGGCCCGGATCAGGCCTTCCTCGCGCATCCGGGTCAGCTCGGGCATCGCGCCCCTGGCCGCCTGCGCGAAGCGCTCGGCCCACGGCATGCCGAGGTCCTGCTCGTTGTCCGGCGACAGGTCGTGGATGAAGACGACGTCGATCCGCGACACGCCCAGGCGCTGCAGGCTGTCCTCGATCGAGCGCCGCGTCCCCTCGGCGGAATAGTCGTAGCGGTAGTCGAACGGCGACGGCTGTTGCCACATCGTCTCGGGCACGGTGTCGGTCGCGGTCAGCAGGCGCCCCACCTTGGTCGACAGCACGTAGTCGTCGACCAGCACGTTGTGCAGGGCATGGCCGAAGCGGCGTTCCGACAGGCCCAGCCCGTACCACGGCGAGGTGTCGAAGTACCTGACGCCGGCATCGAGCGCGGCCTGCAGCGTCTGCTGGCTCTGCGCGTCGGTCGCCGCGGCGAAGCCGTTGCCGATCGCGACGCCGCCCAGCCCCAGCCGTGTCGGCGGGCGGAAGCGGCCACCGGTCTGCGGCGGGTTGACGGGCAGCGTCCGCGCGGCGGCATCGCCGCGGGTCGGCAGCACCGAACCGGGCGCGGCGACCTGCGCCAGCAGCGGCGCGGCGGCCAGGGCCGCACTGCCTGCAGCGGCGGCGGAAAGGAATCGGCGGCGTGCGTTCATCGGTGTGTCCTCAGGGAAGGCGGATGGGTCGGGAGCGGGAATTCAGTCGGAAGCGGCGGCGTCGACCTGTGGCGGCGGGTCGATCGGTGCGCGGACCAGCAGGTACGGCGGCTGGCGCAGGTCGCGGCCCTGATTGAATCCGGGCAGGCGGTCCCACTGGCCGAGGGTGACGTAGACATGGGTGGCGGTGGCGTGGATGCCGTCCGGCCAGACGATCCGCGGGTCGCGCACAACGACATCGAAACGGCCATCCGGCCAGCGCCGCAGGATCGCGTCGTGCTCGCCGTTGGTGGTGTACAGGCGGCCCTGCGGATCGGTGGCCATGCCGTCGGCGAAGCCCTTCTCGCCCTCGTCGCGCACCGCCGCGGCCAGGGTGGTGGCGTCGGTGGAGAAATCGGACAGCACGGCGGTGGGAATGCTGTACAGCCGGCGGCTGGTCAGCGGCGCGTAGTACAGCGTGGCCGAATCGGCGGAGAGCGTGATCGCGTCCGCGCCGCCGGACGGAAAGCCCGGGTGGCCGGCGTCGTAGCGCATCGGCTTGCCGTCGAGGATCGCCATGAACCCGGCTTCCGGCCGGGTCGACACATGCCCTTCGAGCACGCGGCGCTGGCGGCCGCTGGCGATGTCGACGACGACCAGCGCCGGCGCGTCGCCGAACGACGAATCGGTGATGTAGGCGGTGCCGCGCGCGCCGTGGCGCAGGTCCACGCGCAGGTCGTTCATGTGGCTGTCCTGCAGCAGCGCCGCCTCCAGCACCACCGACGCGACGACCGCGCGGGTGTCCGGGTCGAAGCCGACCACCTTGGCCGCGCCGGGCGGAATGCCGTCGATGCCGGCGCGCTTGCCGTCGTCGATGGCCCACAGCCTGCCGGCGGCGTCGATGGTCATGCCGTGTACCGAGACCAGCCAGTCCGGGTACGGTGCGGTCGACGGCAGGCTGGTCGCGGCGTCGGGAAACGGCACGATGCGGCCATCGACCAGTTCGCCCAGCGTCGCGCCGCGGTGGTTGTCGGCATGCCGCGGGAAGCCGACGAACACCCGGCCACCCGGCGTCACCGCGATGCCGGACGGACCGGGTCCGTCGAAGCGGGCGACGACCTCGAGCGAACCGGCCGGCACCGCGGCCGGATCGGCGGCGTCGGCGGGCGCGACGGACTGCGCGGACACGGCACCGCTGGCCATCAGCGTGGCCACCAGCACTGCGCGCAGGCAGGTATGGGGGAAGTGCGGCATGGGAAGGTCTCCTGTTGCAAGCGCTGTTTCCTGATTCGGTTCCGGGGCGTCGCCTAGCGGACTGCGGTCGCGTCGGCGGGCAGCGGCCGGCCGCGTGGCGCGGCGGCCGTGCTGTCGCGCTCGACGATGCGGAAGCCGATGTCGATGCGGGTCTCCTCCGGCGCGCGCCCGGCCAGGCGTTCGAGCAGCAGCGCGGCGGCACGCTCGCCCATGCCGCGCTGGTCGACCGCCACCGAAGTGATCGACGGCCGCACGACCGAGGCGATGTCGAGATCGTTGAAGCCCATCACCGCCAGCTGTTCCGGTACCGCGATGCCGCGCCGCTGCGCCTCGAAGATCGCGCCTGCGGCCAGGTCGTCGTTGGCCATGAACACCGCCTCGACCTCGGGATGCCGGTGCAGCAGTTCGGCGAGCAACTGCCCGCCCAGTGCCATCGAGAAAGGCGCCTCGCTGCGCAGCGCGTAATGCGACGGCAGCCCGCGGGCGGCCAGCGCGTCGCGGAACCCGTCGGCGCGGCGCGCGCTGCGCAGGTCGTGGCTGGCCAGCGTGCCGGCGTAGGCGACGTGGCGGTAGCCGCGGTCGGCGAAGAAGTCCGCGACCGCCGCGCCGACGGCGCGATGCGAGAAACCGACGTTGAGGTCGAGCGGCGTGTCGGCGAGATCCATGAACTCCACCACCGGCAGGCCCGCGGCGACCTGCTGCTGCAAGCGCGCGCGGGTCGCCGGCAGGTGATCGACGCCGGCGACCAGCAGGCCGACGGGACACCAGCCGAGGAAGGTCGTCACCAGCCGGGATTCCACCTGCGGCAGATATTCGGTGGTCCCCAGCAGCACGTCGTAGCCATGGCGGTCGAGCAACGCGTGCACACCGTGCAGGAACGGCACGTACACCGGGTGCGCCAGCGTCGGGATCAGCACCGGCACCACCCGGCTGGCGCCGGAGGCAAGCCCGCTGGCGACCTGGTTGGCGACGTAGCCGAGCTGCTCCATCGCATCGAGCACCCGCGCGCGCAGCGCCGGCGACACCCGCTGCGGTTCGCGCAGTACCCGCGAAGCGGTGATCTGGCCGACGCCGGCCAGCGCCGCGACTTCGCGCAGCGTGGCCCGGCGCGGCTGCGCGGATGCCTTGGCCGTGCGGCGCCTGGAATCGGCATGGCTCATGCCGGCATCCCGGACGACCGCCGCATGCCCGTGGGCAGCATGCGCAGCGATGGCCGGCCCATGCGGCCCGCCGCGGGTCGCCGCCCGCCGCGGGGCCGACGCCACGCCGTCGCTATGCCGCGCCCGCGCCACCGGGCCGGGGCTGTGGAGGAACTCCAGTGCATGGACGCGATGGTAGCGCTACCATCGTGATGCCGATGTGGTGACCGGCATGGGCGCGGCAACACGCCGGCGGCGCATGGATCCGGCCACCCTATCTCCGTCCCGGCCGGTCGTCCTACCATCACCGTCGAGCGACTCTTACCCGCCAGGACCCCGCCTTGATCCCGCTGCACAGCCTCCCCGGCGTCGTCGGCAAACGCCTGACCAATGCCTTCCACGATTCGCTGGCCGCCGCGGTCGCGGCCGCGATCGCATGGATGCTGGCCCAGCACCTGTTCGGCCATCCCAGGCCGCTGTTCGCGGCGATCACCGCGATCGTCTGCCTGTCGCCGGGGCTGCCCAGCCATGGCCGGCAGGGCATCGGCGTGCTGGTCGGCGTGGCGACCGGCATCGTCATCGGCGAACTGACCCTGCTGCTGCCCGGCGACATCGTGCTGCTGCGCATCAGCCTCGCGGCGCTGCTGTCGATGCTGGTGGCCTCGACCTACGGCTTCGCGCCGGTGGTGCCGATCCAGGCCGGCGTCTCGGCGGTGCTGGTCATCGCCTTCGGCCCCGCGACCGCGGGCTCGGCGCGGATGCTCGACGTGGCCGCCGGTGCCGGCGTCGGCCTGCTGTTCAGCCAGGTGCTGCTGACGCCCAGCCCGGTGCGGATCATCGACGGCGCGGTGCAGGCGCTGATGCGCCGGCTGGCCTCGGGCTTCCGGATGTGCGCCGACGCCCTGCCCGCGCGCGACCAGGACAAGGCCCAGACCGCGCTGAAGCAGATCTCGGGCGCGCACGACAGCGTGATCGCGCTGGACGCGGCGATCGCCGCGGCCCGCAGCACCGCGCGCTGGTCGCTGCGCGGACGCCTGGCCGCGGCCCAGGTCGGCGAACTGGCGGCGCGCTACGACCGGCGCGCGGTGCGCCTGTACGCCTCGGCGCTGCTGTTCGCCGAGGCGCTGGCCAACGCCCTGCGCAAGGACACCGAAGCACCGCCGCCCGGCCTCGACGCCCGCGTTGCCGGCCTCGCGGACCGTTGCCTGGCACTGGTCGGCGACGCCGCGCAGGGAGCCGGGACGGAGGCGCCCGCTGTGGGTGCCGTCGATCCGGATCGGGCGATCGCACCGAGCTGGCAGTCCTGCCTCGAACACCTGCAGGCGGTCGAGGAATCGCTGGCCGCCTTCCAGCGCACCGCGGTGTCGGACGGGCGCGAGTGACCACGGGACCGGGCGTCGCCCGACGTCCCGGGCCCGCGGTTTCGCTGCAGGCAGGCCGTCAGGGAACCCGGGACGGGTGGGCCAGCGGCTCCGTCCCTTCGACGTTCGCCAGCGCCTGCAGCCGCGGCGCCAGATAGGCGATGCAGGCCCGGACCCGCGGCGCGACGTGGCGCTTGTGCGGATAGACGGCGTGCAGCGGGGTCGCCGGAAGGCGATGCCCGCCCAGGACCCGGCGCAGCCGGCCCGACGCCAGGTCCTCGCCGACGTCGAGGATGGACTTCAGCGCAATGCCGTAGCCGTCGACCGCCCACTGGTGCACGACGTCGCCGTCGTTCGCCGTCATGTGCGCGGCGATCCGCACCGAGGTGTCGTCCAGCCGCCATTCGGTCTGCGGGCTGGTGCCGATGACCAGGCAGCGGTGCTGGGCCAGTTCGGCGGGACTGCGGGGCTCGCCATGCCGCTGCAGATAGCCGGGCGAGGCGCACAGCACGCGGTGGTTGGGTGCGAGCGGCTGCGACACGTACGAGGAGTCGTCGAGGCCGCCGAACCGGATCGCCAGGTCCATGCCGGCCGACACCAGGTCGACCACGCTGTCGGCCAGCTCGATCTGCAGCGACAGCTGCGGATGCAGCGCACAGAATTCCGCGAGCAGCGGTGCGATGCGCCGCCGGCCCAGCGAGACCGGCATCGTCATCCGCAACGGCCCGGACACGGTCGCGCTCTTGCGCAGCAGTTGCTGCTCCATCTGGTCCAGATCGGCCAGCAGGTCCACCGCGTACTGGTGCAGCAGGCGCCCTTCCTCGGTCAGCGCCTGCCGCCGCGTCGTCCGCTGCAGCAGGCGCACGCCCAGGGCGGTTTCCAGCTGGCGCAGCTTGCGGCTGGCGACCGGCAGGCCGATGCCCAGCGCCCTGGCCGCCGACGACAGCGACCCGGCATCGACGATCGCCACGAACAGCCGGAGGCGGTTGATGTCATCAAGCGCCATTGTTGTCCAGGCAGTCAAGAGTGCATTCGTTCTACCACGGTTTAACGACAGATCGAACAACCCTAAGCTGCCACGAGATCGATCACCGGCAACAGTGCAACAGCCAAGGAGCACGACGATGGCGTCCCGCCACAGATTTCCCGCCGGGCCCACGCCCAGGGCGCAGGCCCTGCTGAAATCCAGGCCGGGCCGTCCGGCGGCCAACGCGGCGGTCCCGGCATCCGCCGGGCCGGAGCGCCGCGGCGCGCGGTGCCTTGCCGGTCGCGGCCCGCAGCCGACCGGGCCCCGGCCGCGGCGGCCGTCGATCGGGACGTTCGCCGGTTGAGGCGCGAACGCATGCGCGCCCTGCCGCTGCTCACCCGGGTGTTCGACGTGGAATCGCGGGAAGCGCCGGCGGCGCTCGCCGGCATGCTGATGTTCTTCCTGCTGTTCGCCGGCTATTTCATGCTGCGCCCGGTGCGCGAGACGATGGGCGTGGCCGGCGGCGTGGACAACCTGCAATGGCTGTTCACCGGCACCTTCGTCGCCACGCTGGCGGCGCTGCCGCTGTTCGGCTGGCTGGCCTCGAAGGTGCCGCGTCGCCGCATCCAGGGCTGGACCTACGCCTTCTTCGTCACCAACCTGCTGGCCTTCGCCGCCGGCCTGGCGCTGCAGCCCGACAACCTGTGGACGGCGCGGGCATTCTTCATCTGGCTGTCGGTGTTCAACATGCTGACGATCTCGCTGGCCTGGAGCGTGCTGGCCGACGTGCTCTCCGGCGCCCAGGCCAAGCGGCTGTTCGCGCTGATGGCCGGTGGCGCCAGCCTCGGCGGCCTGCTCGGGCCGGTGCTGGGCACGCTGCTGGTCGCCCCGATCGGGCACGCCGGCCTGCTGGTGCTGTCGGCGGTCCTGCTGGCCGGCAGCGCCGGCGCGGGCATCGCCCTGCAGCGCTGGCGCGACCGCCATCCGCCCGCTCCCGACGGCAGCGCGCCCGATGGAGAAGAGACCCGCAGCAAACCCCTAGGCGGCAATCCGCTGGCCGGTGCCACCGCGGTGTTCCGCTCGCCCTACCTGCTCGGCATCGCCACCTTCGTGATCCTGCTGGCCACGGCCAACACCTTCCTCTATTTCGAGCAGGCGCGGCTGGTGGAGGCCACCTTCCCCGACCCGGTCCGGCAGACCCAGGTGTTCGGGATCATCGACATCGCCGTGCAGTCGCTGGCGCTGCTGGCCCAGTTCTTCCTGACCGGCCGCATCGCGCAGCACCTGGGCGTCGGCGTGCTGCTGGTGGCGGTACCACTGATGATCGCCGCCGGCTTCCTGTGGCTGGCGTTCTCGCCGGTGTTCGCGGTGCTCGCGGTGGTCATGGTGGTCCGGCGCGCAGGCGAGTACGCGCTGGTGCGTCCGGGCCGGGAGATGCTCTACACCGTGGTCTCGCCGGAGCAGAAGTACAAGGCCAAGAACTTCATCGACACCGTGGCCTATCGCGGCGGCGACGCCGTCAGCGGCTGGGTCAAGCGCGGCCTCGACCTGATCGGCGAGCACCCGACGCTGGCGATGGGCATCGGCGCCGTCCTCGCGCTGGCCTGGGCCGCGGTCGGCGGCGGTCTCGGTCGCTGGCAGCACCGGCTCGAAACCGGGCGCGCGGGCCGGCTGCAGCCGCCGACGGCCGCGCGGACGCCGTCATGACCATCGGCATCCGCACCCGCCATCCACGGGCAGATCGCGAACCGGCGCACCGCCCCCGGACAAAGAGGGATTCATCCCGATGATTTCCAGACGCGGCTTCGTCTCCGGGATGACGCTCGGCGCCACCGGCCTGGCGCTCGCCTCGGCCCTGCCCGCTTCATCGCAAGCCCACGCACACCCCGACCGGTCCCCGGTCCCGCACGACAGCCATCAACGGAGCATGCCCATGTCCTTTTCGTTCACCGATCAACGCGTCCTGGTCGTCGGCGGCAGTTCCGGCATCGGCGAGGCCGCCGCCCGGTCCTTCGCCGAGGCCGGCGCACAGGTCCTGATCGCCTCGCGCAGCCAGTCCAGGCTGGACACCGCCGCCGGCCGGATCGGCCATGGCACGCGGACGGCGGTGCTCGACGCCACCGACAACGCCGCAGTCGAGGCGTTCTTCGCCGACGCCGGCAGCTTCGACCACGTCGTCGTCAGCGCCGCGCAGACGCGCGGCGGGCCGGTGCGCACGCTGCCGCTGGCCGACGCCTACGCCGGCATGGACAGCAAGTTCTGGGGCGCCTACCGCATCGCCCGCGCGGCGCGGATCAACGAGCGCGGCTCGCTGACCCTGGTGTCCGGTTTCCTCAGCGTGCGTCCGGGCGCGGCCGTGCTGCAGGGCGCGATCAATGCCGCGGTGGAATCGCTCGGCCGCGGCCTGGCGCTGGAGCTGGCGCCGCAGAAGGTCCGGGTCAACACCGTCTCGCCGGGGCTGATCGCCTCGCCGCTGTGGGACGGCATGGACGCGGCCGCCCGCCAGGCCATGTACGACAAGGCCGCGGCCACCCTGCCGGCGCGCGCGGTCGGGCGCCCCGAGGACGTCGCCAACGCGATCGTCTACCTCGCCGCCACGCCCTATGCGACCGGTTCGACGGTGCTGGTCGACGGCGGCGGCACGATCGCATGAGCGACGGCGTCGCCGCGGGACATCGTCACGAGACCGCCGCCGTTCCCGCCGGCGGCGCGCGCATGCCGCCGGCGATCTGGGCACTGGCGCTGGGCACCTTCGGCATCGGCGTCACCGAGTTCGTGATCGCCGGGCTGCTGCCGCTGGCGGCGGCCGAGTTCGGCATCTCGGTGTCGATGGCCGGCAATCTCGCCACCAGCTATGCGCTGGGCGTGTTCGTCGGCGCGCCGGCGATGGTCATGCTCGGCAACCGGCTGCCGCGCAAGACCCTGCTGGTGCTGCTGATGGGCCTGTTCGTGCTCGGCAACCTGCTCACCGCGGCCGCGCCGGGATTCGGCTGGGCGCTGGCCGGGCGGGTGGTCACCTCGCTGACCCACGGCGCCTTCATCGGCATCGGCGCGATCATCGCCAGCGCGCTGGTGCCGCCGGACCGGCGCGCCACCGCCATCGCGTTGATGTTCACCGGCATGACCGTGGCCAACCTGGTCGGCATTCCCGCCGGCACCTGGCTCGGCCAGGTGGTCTCGTGGCGCGCCACCTTCTACGCGGTCGCCGTGGTCGGCGTGGCGACGATCCTGGCGCTGCTGGCGTGGGTGCCGGCCGACGGCCCGCGCCGCGATCCGCCGCGGCTGCTGCGCGAACTGGCCGCGTTCGGCGACCGCCGCGTGCTGCTGGCGATGGCGATCACCGTGCTCGGGCCGGCGGCGTTCTTCACCTCGATCACCTACATCGCGCCGATGATGCGCGAGGTCGCCGGCTTCGGCGAACGCGGCGTGACCGGCATCCTGTTCCTGTTCGGGCTCGGGCTGTTCGTCGGCAACCTGGCCGGCGGCCGGCTCGCCGACCGCGCGCTGATGCCGGTGCTGTACGTCACCCTGGCCGGACAGGCGCTGGTGCTGCTGGCGTTCTACTTCCTGGCCGGCAGCCAGTTGGCCTCGGCGGTGTGCGTGTTCCTGATGGCGGCCTTCGGCTTCGCCACGGTCTCGCCGATCCAGAAGCTGGTGATGGACAAGGCCAGCGCCGCCGGCGCGCCGAACCTGGCCTCGGCGGTGAACATCGGCATGTTCAACCTCGGCAACGCCATCGGCGCGGCCTTCGGCGGTTTCGTGATCGCGCACGGATTCGGACTGGCCTCGCCGAACTGGGCCGCGGCGCTGCTGTCGCTCGCGGCGCTGGCGGTCGCGCTGTGGCTCGGCGGCACCGAGCGCTCCCGAGGCACCCGGTCCCCCGCGGCGGGCGCACGCTGAGCCCGTTTCCCGCATTGCAACAATAATAGGCAGCCGAAGACCCCAAGGAAATGCCGCACCAATGAAACCCAAAGACCGATCCATCACGCTTGTCGCCATCGGCGGCGTGTTCGCCCTGCTCGGGCTGCTGCTCGCCGCCGGCGGCGCCTACCTGGCCGCCCTGGGCGGTGCATGGTTCTACCTGTTCGCCGGCCTGGCGATGGCCGGGGTCGGCATCGGACTGGCCCGGCGCCGCGCCTGGGCCCTGTGGCTGGCGCTGGCCCTGCTGGCGACGAGCGCCGCCTGGGCGGCGTGGGAAGTCGGGCTCGATTTCTGGCAGTGGGTGCCGCGCTCGATCGCGTTCCTGGTCGTCGCGCTGGTCGCGGCGGCGGCGGCGCCGTGGCTGCGCCGCGGCAACCGCGCCCCCGCCCTCGGCGGCCGCGCGGCCGGCGTCCTGACCCTGGTCCTGGCGGCCGGCATCGTCGGCATCTTCGCCGGCATGTTCCGCGTCCACCCGCAGGTGTCGGCCGATGGCACCGCGCCGCCGGTACTGCGCCCCGATGCGGGCCAGGACAGTGGCGACGACTGGCCGGCCTGGGGCCGCAACACCGCGGGCAACCGCTACGCCCAGTTCGACCAGATCCACCGCGGGAACGTCGCCGACCTGGAGGTCGCCTGGACCTATCGCACCGGCGACCTGGCCGTCGACGGCGCGGAGTACCAGGTCACGCCGCTGAAGATCGACGACACGATGTACCTGTGCACGCCGCTGAACAAGGTGATCGCGCTCGACCCGGTCACCGGTGCCGAGAAGTGGCGCTTCGATCCGCAGCTGCAGGAGACCGAGGGCAACAAGGCCTGGAAGCGCTGCCGCGGCGTCGCGTATGCCGACCTCGACGCACTGCCCGTGCAGGAAGTCGCGGAGGTGACGGAGCCGGAGACGGAGACCGCGGCCCCGGCACCGGCCTCGGACGAGGCCACCATGTCCACCACCGCCCCGGCGGCCTGCCGCCGGCGCATCGTCAGCGCCACCAACGACGGCCGCCTGTTCGCACTGGATGCCGGCACCGGCACGCCATGCCCGGACTTCGGCAGCGATGGCTTCGTCGATCTGCTCGATGGCCTCGGCCCCATGGCAAACCGCGAGCGCGGCTCCTACGCCGTGACATCGGCGCCGCTGGTGGCCGACGGCGTGGTCATGGTCGGCGGCAAGCTCAACGACAACCTGACCGTCGGCGAGCCCTCCGGCGTGGTCCGCGGCTACAGCGTGGTCACCGGCGAACTGCTGTGGGCATTCGACCCGGCACGCTCCGACGACCCCACGCCGCTGCCCGAGGGCGAGGTCTACGCGCCGGAATCGCCGAACTTCTGGGGCACCGCGGCCTACGATCCGGAACTGGGCCTGGCCTACTTCCCGACCGGCAACCAGACCCCCGACTTCTGGACCGGCAACCGCCACCCGTACTCGGACGAGTTCAACGACTCGATCGTCGCCGTCGAAATGCGGACCGGCCGACTGCGCTGGCACTTCCGCACCGCGAACATCGACCAGTTCGACTACGACGTCGCCTCGCAGCCGATCCTCTACGACCGCCCGAACCCGGACGGCACCACGACACCGCTGCTGGTCCAGCTGACCAAGCGCGGCCAGGTGTTCGTGCTCGACCGCCGCGACGGCACCCCGGTGTTCCCGGTCGAGGAGCGTCCGGTGTCCACCGACGCGATGCCGGGCATGCATGTGGCCCCGACCCAGCCGTATTCGGCGATCTCGGTGGGTGCCACGCCGTTCAAGGAATCGGACATGTGGGGCGCGTCGATCTTCGACCAGCTCTACTGCCGCATCCAGTTCAGGAAGATGCGCTGGGAGGGCGAGTTCACGCCGCTGTCGGACCAGAAGCGCACGCTGATCTACCCCGGCTACTACGGCGGCTTCAACTGGGGCGGCGGCGCGCTCGACGCGGCCACCGGCACGCTGATCGTCAACGACATCCGCATGGCGCAATGGGGCCGCTTCATCTCCCGCGGGGAGGCGGAGCAACTCGGCCTGCAGGCGAGCACCGAGGGCGAATACTCCGAGATGCTCGGCACGCCGTGGGGCGTCGAGCGCTCGATGTTCATCTCGCCGCTGGGCGTCCCCTGCTTCAAGCCGCCGTTCGGCACCATGACCGCGATCGACCTGACGACCGGCCGGACCCGCTGGCAGGTGCCGATGGGCAGCATCCAGGACGCGCCCGTGCACGGCATCGCCCCGGGCGTGCGCATCCCGATCGGCATGCCGACGATGGGCGGACCGCTGGTCACCGGCGGTGGCCTGACCTTCTTCCACGGCAGCCTGGACTTCTATGTCCGCGCGCTCGACAGCGACACCGGCCGGGAACTGTGGCGCGGCCGCCTGCCCGTGGGCGGACAGGGTGCGCCGATGACCTATGTCGGCCGCGACGGCAAGCAGTACGTCGTGGTGGTGGCGGGCGGCGCGACGCGCACCGGCACCAACGAGAACCGCGGCGACTACGTCATCGCCTACGCCCTGCCGTGAACCGGACGGGCCGCCAACGCAGGAGACCGGGAGAAGCATGAAACGGCGCGATTTCCTGGTGCTCGGAAGCGCTGCGTCGGCGCTGGCGGCGCTCGGCCCGGCCGCCTTCGCCGCGGCGGACGGCGGCGAGGTGCTGGCCCTGGTCGAGAAGGACGCCGGCTCGCTCGGTTTCTATGCCCTGCCCGGCGGCAGGCGGATCGCCGGCATCGACCTGGGGACCCAGCCCCACGAGATCGTCGCCGACGCGCAGGGCCGCTACGCCTACGTGGCCCAGTACGGCGTGGCCCGCTGGCGCGGCCCCGGGGCCGGCGGCGACAGGATCTTCGTGGTCGACCTGGCCACGCGCCGGCTGCAGCGCACGATCGACCTGTCGCCGTACCGGCGCCTGCACGGCATCCGCATGGACGCGGCCGGACGGCTGTACGTGCTGGCCGAGATCGACTCGGTGCTGATCCGCTTCGACGATCCGGCCCACAGCGACGTGCCCGACCAGGCGGTCCCGCTGGGTGGCGCGCGCAGCCACTATTTCGCGATCCGCGGCGACGGCGCGCGCGCCTACGTGGCCGACACGCTCAGCGGCATGGTCATCGCCGCCGACCCGCACGACGCGTCGGTGCCGCCGATCCGCCGGCGCAGCGGCAAGGGGCCGGAGGGCTGCTGCCTGAGCCCCGACGAATCGACCTTCTACGTCGTCAACCGCTACGGCGGGGACCTGGTCGCCTACGACGCCCGCGACCTGCGCGAACTGCGCCGCGCGCCGACCCGCGGCGAGGCGGTGCGCATCGTGTCGTTGCCGGACGGCCGCCTGGTCGTCTCCAACGAGACCGACCGCAGCCTGTCGCTGCTGCGGCCGGACACGCTGGCCGAGGAACGCCGGGTGCCGCTGGACGCGGCGGCCCCGGGGCTGAACCTCGCCGCGGACGGCCGCCTGTACGCCGCGCTCGACGACGACAGCGTCGCGGTCATCGATACCGCGACCTGGACGACCGAGGCGCGCTTCGCCACGCATGCCGGACCGGATGCGGCCGTGGTACTGCCGGGACGGCGCTCGTGAGCCGCCGGACGCCCGCCTCGCCGGCGGCGGGGCGCGCCGGCCGACGCGCCCGTGCCGGCGCGTCTCCTCCGCAATCCACGCCACCGCACAGAGGATCCGCATGAACATCGATCTTTCCGGCAAGACCGCGCTGGTCACCGCCTCCACCGGCGGCATCGGCCTGGCGATCGCACGCGGCCTGGCGGCCAGCGGCGCACGCGTGGTGCTCAACGGCCGCAGCCAGGAGAGCGTCGACCGGGCCCGCGCCCGCCTGCTGCACGAGGTCGGGGACGCACGCGTCGAGGGCGTGGCCGCCGACCTGTCCGATGCCGCCGGCGCCGACCGGCTACTGCAGGGCCTGGCGACACTCGGCGACGTCGACGTGCTGGTCAACAATGCCGGCATCTACGTGCCGGGCGATTTCTTCGAAGCCGGCGACGACACCTGGGAACGGCACTGGCAGACCAACGTGATGTCGGGCGTGCGCCTGTCGCGTGCGCTGCTGCCGGGCATGGTGGAGCGCGGCTGGGGACGGGTCGTGTTCCTCTCCTCGGAATCGGCCCGCAACATCCCTGCCGACATGATCCACTACGGGGTCAGCAAGACCGCCCTGCTGGCGCTGTCGCGCGGCCTGGCCAAGCGCGTGGCCGGCAGCGGCGTCACCGTCAACGCGGTGCTGCCCGGGCCCACGGTGTCCGACGGCTTCGTCGCGATGATGCAGGACGAGGTCGCGCGCACCGGCAAGTCGCTCGACGAGGTGGCACGGGAATTCGTGCTGACCCATCGCCCCGGTTCCGTGATCCAGCGCCCGGCCACCGTCGAGGAGGTCGCCAACCTGGTCGTCTACGTCGCATCGGCCCAGGCCTCCGCCACCTCGGGCGCGGCCCTGCGCGTCGATGGCGGCGTGATCGACGACATCGTCTGACCGCCACGCCCGTGATGCTTCCGCCACCACCCCCACACCGGAGATTGCCCATGTCCCGAACCTTCCGCCTCCCCGCCCTGGCCGCTGCAACGTCCCTCGCCCTGCTGGCCGCCTGCTCCGGCCCGGAGCAGGGCACCAGTGCCGCGACGCCTCCCGCGGCCGGCGAGTCCGCCAGCGCAGCACCCGACGTCGCCGAAGCGCAGGAGATCGCGCTGTTCAGCACCATCGCGCTGCAGCCGGACACCTACGACGGCTTCGCCTCCGTGCTGCGGAACAACGTCCATGCCTCGCGCGAGGAGGCGGGCAACGTCTCCTTCGAGGTGTTCCGCCCCGAGGACGGGACGCCGACCCTGCTGCTGTTCGAGCGCTGGCGGGACCAGGCCGCGATCGACAGCCACGACCAGGAGCCGCACCTGGCCGCGGTGATCGAGGCGGTGCAGTCGAGCGGTGCCGAGCTGTCGGAGGTGCACAAGCTGGTCGAGGTGCAGCCGTCCGGCGCCGGCAGCCGCCGCGCGCCCGCCGATCCGGCGACCTCCCGCGACGTGCTGGTGGTGCTGAAGGTCAAGCCGGAAGCCGAGGAGACCTTCGTGCAGGCCTGGCGCGACGTGTTCCCGCACGCGCGTGCGGCGCCCGGCAACGCGGTGTTCGAGATCTACCGCGACCTCGACACGCCGCAGACCTACGTGCTGATCGAACGCTGGGACAGCGCGGCGCAGCACGAGGCCCACCTGGCCCAGCCGTACTCGCTGGCACTGGACGAAGTGCTGCCGGACACGCTGGCCGGGCCGATCGTCGACGGCGACAACCGCTTCCTGGCCCACGGCGTGCTCGACTGAGGACAGCCCCCGCCGTCGGCCGCCGCGACGGTGGCCGCCGGCATCCCCACACAACGAAAGGAGCCGTCATGATCCCGCGCCCTGTTGCACTCTTCGCATCGCTCGCCCTGGCGCTGGGCGTATCCGCCTGCGGCAGCGAGCAGGCACCGTTCTCGCAGCCGGCCGGCACGCTGCCCGAGGAATCCGCGGCGTCCGCGGAATCGTCCTCCGGCGGGTTCGCCTGGCGCGCCGTCGAAGGCGCTGCGGTACCGAGCGCCCGTCACGAGAACGCGTTCGCCGCGCTCGACACCAGGCTCTACCTGCTCGGCGGCCGTGGCGAGCGGCCGCTGGAGATCTTCGACCCGGCCACGGACACCTGGGTGCCGGGCGCCGCGCCGCCGCTGGAGATCCACCATGCCCAGGCGGTCGGCCATGACGGCGGGCTGTGGGTCATCGGTGCGTTGACCGGCGAATTCCCGGACGAACCGCCGATCCCGGTCGTGCTGCGCTACGACCCGGCGACCGACGCTTGGAGCGAAGGCCCGGCCATCCCCGAGGCGCGCCGGCGCGGCGGCGGCGGGCTGGTCGTCCATGACGGCGCGTTCTACCTCGTCGGCGGCCTGACCCGCGGCCACAACGGCGGCTACGTGCCGTGGCTGGACCGCTTCGACCCGGCGACCGGCGCCTGGACGCCCCTGCCCGATGCGCCGCATCCGCGCGACCATTTCCACGCCGCCGTGCTCGACGGCCGGCTCTACGCCGCCGGCGGCCGCACCAGCTCGCACGAGACCGGCGAGGTCGACACCCTCACGGTCGCGCCGGTGGACGTCTACGACATCGCCGCCGGGACCTGGTCGACGCTCGATGCACCGATCCCGACCCCGCGTTCGGGCACCGCGACCGTGGCCTTCGCCGGCCGGATCATCGTGCTCGGCGGCGAGAGCGGCCGCCAGGCGCGGGCGCACGACGAGGTCGAGGCCTACGATCCGGCGACCGGCGAGTGGGAGACCCTGCCGCCGCTGCCGGTCGGCCGCCACGGCACCCAGGCGACCGTGTCCGGGGACGCGGTGCACATCGTCGCCGGCAGCCGCGACCGCGGCGGCGGGCCGGAGCTCCACGACCACCTGGTCCTGGAGCTGCACTGACCGGAGCCGCACAGGCAGGACGTCATCCCTCCCCCAACGACCCGAGGTTGCCCATGCACATTCCACGCATCGTTCCATCGCTCCTGCGCCATGCCGCGTTCGCGCTCCTGCTGCTGGCGTTCGCGCTGCCGGCATCGGCGACACCGGCGAACACGGACGCCACGCCGGCCGGGCAACGCACCGTGCTGATCACCGGCGCGAGTTCGGGCATCGGTGCCGCCGCCGCGCAGCGCTTCGCCGAGGACGGCTGGAAGGTCGTCGCGACCGGTCGCCGCGCCGAACGGCTGCAGCCGCTGGTCGACGCGTTCGGCCCGGAGCGCGTGCACGCGGCGGTCTTCGACCTGCGCGACGCGCAGGCGCTCGACGCCGCACTGGCCGCGCTGCCCGAGGGCTTCCGCGACATCGACCTGCTGATCAACAACGCCGGCCTGGCGCTGGGCACCGAATCTGCCCAGGACGCCAGCCTGGACGACTGGCGCACGATGATCGACACCAACGTCACCGCGCTGGTGACGCTGACCCACAAGCTGCTGCCGGGGCTGATCGCGCGCCGCGGGCAGATCATCAACATCGGTTCGGTCGCCGGCCTGTATCCGTACCCGGGCAGCAACGTCTACGGTGCCAGCAAGGCCTTCGTCGAGCAGTTCTCGATGGGCCTGCGCAGCGACCTGCGCGGCACCGGTGTGCGCGTGACCGTGGTGCAGCCCGGCCTGGTCGAGACCGAGTTCACCCTGGTGCGCACCGGCGGCGACCGCAGCGCGCACGATGCGGCCTACAGCGACGAGCGCCAGCCGATGGAAGCCGCCGACATCGGCGAGGCGCTGGCCTGGCTGGCCTCGCTGCCGCCGCGGGTCAACGTCAACCGGCTCGAGGTGGTGGCGACGACGCAGTCGTTCGCGCGCCTGGAGATCACGCCGCTGGAAAGCCCGTGACCCGGCCCCGCATCCCGCGCGGCGGCAAGGACGCAGCGATGGCCCTCTTTCGGCAGCAGCGAGAACAGTGACGTGAGCGAGAAAAAGAAGGCCCTGGTGGCCGGCGGCCTGGGCGTGATCGGCCGCAACCTGGTCGAGCACCTGGCCGGCCTGGACGACTGGGACGTGATCGGGCTGTCGCGGCGCCCGCCGCCGCCCGACGCCGCGGGCGACTACATCGGCGTGGACCTGCTCGACGCGGACGACACCCGCGACAAGCTCGGCGCGCTCGACGACGTCACCCACGTCTTCCACGCCGCCTACCAGGAGCACGCCACGCCGCAGGCGCTGGTCGACGCCAACCTCGGCATGCTGCGCAACCTCGTGGAGACCGTCGCCGCGGCCTCGCCGAAGCTGCAGCGCGTGGTGCTGTACGAGGGCGCCAAGTACTACGGCGCCCACCTGGGCGCGTTCGAGACCCCGGCGCGCGAGGACGATCCGCGGCACATGCCGCCGAACTTCTACTACGACATGCAGGACTGGCTGCTCGGCGTGGCCGAAGGCCGGCCGTGGGACGCGGTGGTGCTGCGCCCGGACGTGGTCTGCGGCTTCGCCATCGGCAACCCGATGAACCTGGCGATGCTGATCGCGGTCTACGCCAGCATCAGCAAGGCGCTGGGCCTGCCGCTGCGCTTCCCAGGCACCGCCACCTGCTACGGCAAGCTGGCCCAGGTGACCGACGCCGCGCAGCTGGCACGCGGTTCGGTGTGGGCGGCCATCGAGGGCCGCGGCGGCGAGGCCTACAACCTGACCAACGGCGACGTGTTCCGCTGGCGCCAGGCCTGGCATGCGATCGCGCGCTGGTTCGACATGGAGGCCGGCGAGCCGCAGACGATCCCGCTGGCGCAGTTCATGGCCGACAAGGCGCCGCTGTGGCAGTCGCTGGTGCATCGGCACGGCCTGCAGCCGGTGCCCTACGACCAGATCGCCGCCTGGGGCTTCGGCGACTTCATCTTCCGCTGCGACTGGGACGTGGTCTCCAGCACCACCCGGATCCGCCAGGCCGGCTTCCACGACGTGGTCGACAGCACCGCGATGTTCCTGCGCCTGTTCGAGGAGTTCCGCGCGCGCAAGGTCATTCCCTGAGCCGGGACGCACACCGCGCCGACGCGTTCCGGCCGTTTCCCAGCAGCCCCCAACCCGAGGATTCCCCCATGCCCGATCCCCGTCGCTCCCGCATTCTCCTCGGCCTCGTCCTGTCCGGCCTGTCGCTGGCCTGCACGGCCCAGGCCGGTGCCGCCCCGCCACTGGCGCCTTCGGAGTTCGGTCCCGGTACGGCCGTGGCCGCGCAACTGCCGGCGCCGGCGGACACCTCGGACATCGAGGTCCGGCCACCGGTGGTCGGCTGGCCGATCGATCGCACGCCGGTCGCGCCCGAAGGCTTCTCGGTGACCCGCTACGCCGAGGGGCTGGACTATCCGCGCTGGCTGCACGTGCTCGCCAATGGCGACGTGCTGGTCGCCGAGGCCCGCTCCAACGCGAAATCCGACCAGCGCGAGGTGCTCAACGTCTCGCGCTCGCACGGGCCCAGCGCCAACCGCATCACCCTGCTGCGCGACGTCGACGGCGACGGCACGCCCGACGTGCGCAAGGTGTTCGCGGTCGGCCTGAACCAGCCCTTCGGCATGCAGCAGCTCGGCGACTGGCTCTACGTCGCGGTGACCGACGGCGTCTGGCGCTTCCCCTACGCCGACGGCGAGACCCGCCTGCGCCAGGATGCGGGCGAGAAGATCCTCGACCTGCCCGCAGGCGGCTACAACAACCACTGGACCCGGAATGTGATCGCCCGCCCGGACGGACGCAAGCTCTACGTCACGGTCGGCTCGGCAAGCAACAACGGCGAGTTCGGGCTGGAGGTGGAGGAGCGCCGCGCCGCGATCCTGGAGATCGACCCCGACGGGTCCAACGAACGCATCTTCGCCTCGGGCCTGCGCAATCCCAACGGCATCGACTTCGAGCCGCGCACCGGCGCCCTGTGGACCTCGGTCAACGAACGCGACCTGATCGGCGACGCGCTGGTGCCCGACTACATCACCAGTGTGCAGGATGGCGGCTTCTACGGCTGGCCCTACGCCTACTTCGGCCGCAACGTCGACGAGCGCGTGCCGGCGCGCCCGGACCTGGTCGAGCGGACCCTGGTGCCCGACTTCGCCGTCGGCGCGCACACCTCGGCGCTGAGCCTGCACTTCCCGCGCGGCGACCGTTTCCCCGCGCCCTGGCGCGACGGTGCCTTCGTCGCCCTGCATGGCTCGTGGAACCGCAGCGAACTGGCCGGCTACCAGGTGATCTTCGTCCCGTTCGAGGACGGCCGCCCCAGCGGCGAGGCGCGGCCCTTCCTGACCGGCTTCGTCCGCGACGGCGCCGAGCCCGAAGTCTACGGGCGCCCGACCCACGTGATCGGCCTGGGCGACGGTTCGCTGCTGCTGACCGACGATGCCGGCGACACGGTCTGGCGCATCGCCTACGAGGGCGACAGCTGACCGGACCCGGAATCTGCAGGCGGCGGGCCGCCACGCCCTCCACCCCCCCACCGAGACGCCGCCGCACCTGGCGGCGTCGTCGTTTCAGGCGCTGCGCCCGATCGCGTCCCGCGGCATGCGCGCCTTTGACCCGGACCGGCAGTCGGTGCCACGCTTCGCGGCCAGCCTGCCGACGCGCATGCCGGGCCGCACCTGCGGCCCGTCGCACACCCGCGGCATCCAGACCCCGGCGCTTCGAGTGCCGCGCACGGCACCCGCCCGAGACGAGCCCCCATCGCAGATGCAGAAACACGCTACCCGGAACGCAGGCGCAGGCCAGCCCGAACACACGCCGCTGATGAAGCAGTTCTTCGCCGCCAAGGCGGCGCATCCGGACGTGCTGCTGTTCTTCCGCATGGGCGATTTCTACGAGCTGTTCTACGACGACGCGCGCAAGGCGGCGCGGCTGCTCGACATCACCCTGACCCAGCGCGGCAGCTCGGGCGGCGCGCCGATCCCGATGGCCGGGGTGCCGCATCATTCGGCGGAAGGCTACCTGGCGCGACTGGTTGCGCTGGGCGAGTCGGTGGCGATCTGCGAGCAGATCGGCGACCCGGCGGCCAGCAAGGGCCTGGTCGAGCGCAAGGTGGTGCGGATCGTCACGCCGGGGACGGTGACAGACGAGGCGCTGCTGCAGGAGCGCCGCGACACGCTGCTGATGGCGGTCGCGCGCGGCGGCCTGTCGTCGGGAGGCCGCGGCTACGGGCTGGCCTGGGCGGACCTCGCCGGTGGCCGTTTCCTGGTCTGCGAGTGCGCCGGCGAGGACACGCTGGAAGCCGAACTCGCCCGGCTGGATCCGGCCGAACTGCTGGTGCCCGACGAGGACGGCTGGCCGGCGTTCGTCGCGGAGCGCAGCGGCATGCGCCGGCGTCCGCCGTGGCTGTTCGACGCCGATTCCGGGCGGCGCCAGCTGCTGCAGTTCTTCGGCCTGCACGACCTCACCGGCTTCGGCATCGAGGACAAGCCGCTGGCGGTCGCCGCCGCGGGTGCGCTGCTGGGCTATGTCGAGGAAACCCAGAAGCAGCGGTTGCCGCACCTGACCGCGATCGCGGTGGAAAGCGGCGACGGCGCGATCGCGATGAACGCCGCGACCCGCCGTCATCTCGAACTCGACACGCGCGTCGACGGCGACACCCGCAACACCCTGCTCGGCGTGCTCGACAGCACGGTCACGCCGATGGGCGGGCGCCTGCTGCGGCGCTGGCTGCATCGGCCGCTGCGCGACCGCGGCGTGCTCGACGCGCGCCTGCACGCGGTCGCGAGCCTGATCGACAGCGGCGCCGACACCGACCTGCGCGGGCGCTTCCGCGCGCTCGGCGACCTGGAACGCGTGCTGACCCGCATCGCGCTGCGTTCGGCGCGGCCGCGCGATCTGTCGACGCTGCGCGACGGCCTGGCGCTGCTGCCCGAGGTGCGCGCGGTGCTGGCATCGCTGGATTCGCCGCGCCTGCGCGCGCTGCACGACGCGCTCGGCGAGCACGCGGCCGAGGCGCACCTGCTGGCGACCGCGCTGGTCGAGCAGCCGCCGGTGCTGGCACGCGACGGCGGCGTGTTCGCCGACGGCCACGACGCCGAGCTGGCCGAGCTGCGCCGGCTCAGCCAGCACGCCGACCAGTTCCTCGTCGAACTGGAAGCGCGCGAACGCGAGGCCAGCGGCATCGCCACGCTGAAGGTCGGCTACAACCGCGTGCACGGCTACTACATCGAGATCGGCAAGGCGCACTCGGCGAAGGCGCCGGCGCACTACACCCGGCGACAGACGCTGACCAACGCCGAGCGCTACATCACCGAGGAACTGAAAGCATTCGAGGACAAGGTGCTGTCCGCGCGCGAACGCGCACTGGCGCGCGAGCGGCTGCTGTACGAACAACTGCTCGATGCGCTGGGCCAGCGGCTGGAGGCGCTGAAGCAGTGCGCCGGCGCGCTCAGCGAGCTCGACGTGCTGGCCTGCTTCGCCGAACGCGCGCAGGCGCTGGACTGGTCGCGCCCGCAACTGGTGGCCGAACCTGGCCTGCGCATCGAGCGCGGCCGCCATCCGGTGGTCGAGGCGGTGCGCAAGGCGCCGTTCGAACCCAACGACCTGGTGCTGGGCGACGGCGAGGATTTCCAGGCGCGGCGCATGCTGGTCATCACCGGCCCGAACATGGGCGGCAAGAGCACCTACATGCGCCAGAACGCGCTGATCGTGCTGCTGGCACACATCGGCAGCTTCGTGCCGGCGGCGCGCGCGGTGCTCGGCCCGGTCGACCGCATCCTCACCCGCATCGGCGCCGGCGACGATCTGGCGAAGGGCCAGTCTACCTTCATGGTCGAGATGGCCGAGACCAGCTACATCCTGCATCACGCGACCGACGAATCGCTGGTGCTGATGGACGAGATCGGCCGCGGCACCTCCACCTACGACGGCCTCGCGCTGGCCGATGCCTGCGCGCGCCACCTCGCGGCGGCCAACCGCAGCTATACGCTGTTCGCGACGCACTATTTCGAGCTCACCGCCCTCGCCCAGCCCGGCAGCGGCATCGCCAACGTGCACCTCGACGCCGTGGAGCACCGTGACAAGCATGGTGGCGACACGCTGGTGTTCATGCATGCGGTCAAGGACGGCCCGGCCAACCGCAGCTTCGGCCTGCAGGTCGCCGCGCTGGCCGGCCTGCCGAAGGCGGTGGTGCGCGAGGCGCGCGGCCGCCTGGCCGAACTCGAACAGCGCGGCCGCGACGCGCCGGCGCCCGCGCCGATGTCGGCGGCAAACCTCGACACGCCGCAGCAGATCGGCCTGTTCTCGCCGGCCTCCGCGGCGCTCGACGCGCTGGCCGCGATCGACCCCGACGAGCTGACGCCGAAGCAGGCGCTCGAGGCGCTGTACCGCCTCAAGGCGCTGGGCTGATGCGCCGCGCCGCGGCCCCGGCCCGGTACGGCCGCCTGTCCGGCAGGCACTGAGCGGGATGCACGCGGCCTCGGCCATTCCGGCATTCATCGGCGGCATCGGCCTGTTCCTGCTCGGCATGCGGCTGATGACCGACGGCCTGACCGCGTCGGCGGGCGGCGCGCTGCGCGGCATCCTGTCGACGGCGACGCGCAATCCGCTGCGCGCGGTCGGCTCGGGACTGCTGATCACCACCACCGTGCAGTCGTCGAGCGCGGTGATCTTCGCGACCATCGGCTTCGTCAATGCGGGCCTGTTGTCGCTGCACCAGGCGATCGGGGTCATCTACGGCGCCAATCTCGGCACCACGCTGACCTCGTGGCTGGTCGCGGTGACCGGCTTCGACCTGGACATCGGCGCATGGGCGCTGCCGGCGATCGGCATCGGCGCGGTGCTGTGGGCGGTCGCGCGCGGTTCGCGCAACGGGGCGCTGGGTCAGGCGCTGGCCGGGTTCGGCCTGTTCTTCCTCGGCATCAGCGTGCTGCACGATGCGTTCTCGCATCTCGGCAACGACTTCTCGCTCGACGCGATCGGCGGCGACTCGCCGCTGGGCATCCTCGCCTTCGTCGCGATCGGCATCGTGCTGACGCTGCTGACCCAGTCCTCCAGCGCGACCCTGGCGATCACCCTGACCGCCGCCGGCGGTGGCCTGGTGTCGCTGGACCATGCCGCCGGCATGATCATCGGCGCCAACGTCGGCACCACGTCGACGGCGGTGCTGGCGGCACTGGGCGCCACCGCGCCGGCCAAGCGCGTGGCCGCGGCGCACGTGGCGTTCAACGTCGTCACCGCGGCGGCCGCGCTGCTGTTGCTGCCGGCACTGCTGTGGCTGGCGCGCACGATCGGCGGCTCGATGACCGGCACCGTCCAGGTCGCGCTGGTGCTGGCGGTGTTCCACACCCTGACCAAGCTGCTCGGCATCGGCCTGATGTGGCCGTTGACGCCGCGCCTGGTGCGGATGCTGGAACGCCGCTTCCGCGGCACCGGCGAGGACGAGGGCAAGCCGCGCTTCCTCGACCGCAACGTCCAGGCCACGCCGGTGCTGGCGGTGGATGCGCTGGGACTGGAACTGCGGCGGATGGGCACGATCGCCAACGGCCTGTGCATCTCGGTGCTCGAGGGCGCGGACCGCAGCAACCGCGCCGCGGGCAGCGCCCGGCTCGACAGCCTGCAGGTCGCGATCGGCGAGTTCGTGGCCGGCATCCCGCGCCACGACGACGATCCCTACCTGGCCGACACGCTGCCGACCGCGCTGCGCATCGCCCAGTACCACGTCAACCAGGGCGAACTGGCGCGCGAGCTCGGCGGCCAGCGCGCGAACGCGCATGTCGAGGTGGCCGGGCCGGCGCAGCACCTGGCCGAACTGCGCAGCGAGGCGGTCGCGCTGCTGCGGCAGCTGCAGCGCTCGCCCGACGACGGCGCTGCCGCCAGCGCCGGCCACGTCCGCTTCGAAGCCACCTACCAGGCGTTCAAGACCAGCCTGCTGCGCGCCGGCACCACCGGCCTGGTGGAACCGCAGCGCATGGCCGCGGTTCTCGAATACGGCAGCACGCTGCGCCGGATCTGCGACCAGGCGGTGAAGGCCGCGCTGCATCTGGCCGATTTCAGCCGCAGGACGACGCCGCACGACGATGGCGGCGACATGCCTACCGCCCCGGCCGCGCAAACCGGATAAACGACAATGCAGCTTTCCGTCCGCCGTCACCGCGACGGCGGCTGCCGGCGCTACAGTTGCCGGGCATCCCACCACGCCCAACTTCCAGGAAAAACCGCCATGACCGCCTCCCTCGCCGACCAGTTGCTCAAGCAGCTCGATGGCGCGCCGCTGCAGCAGATCTCGCAGCAGCTCGGCCTCGATCCCGCCAAAACCGCCAGCGCCGTCGGCACCGCATTGCCGCTGCTGCTGGGCAAGCTGGGCCACAACGCCGCCCAGCCGCAGGGCGCGCAATCGCTGCTCGGCGCGCTGCAGCGCGACTACGCCGGCGCCGACCTGGGCAGCATGCTGGGCGCGGTGCTGGGCGGCGGCGGCGCGGCAAGCGGCGCCAATGGCGCGGCGATCCTTGGCCACATCTTCGGCGGCGGCCAGCAACACGCCGAGGCCCAGCTCGGCCAGGCCACCGGCCTGGGCAGCCAGCAGGCCGGGCAGTTGCTGAAGCTGCTGGCGCCGCTGGTGCTGGCCTACCTGTCGAAGCAGTTCCTGCAGCAGGGCAAGGCCCCCGCCGGCGATGCCGGTGCTGCCGACCTGGGCGCGGCGCTGGGCCAGGAAACCAGGGCCGCGCAGCAGGCGGGCGTCGGCGGCCTGCTCGGCTCGATCCTCGACCAGGACGGCGACGGCCAGCTCGGCATCGGCGACCTGCTGAAGGTCGGCGGCAGCCTGCTCGGCAAATCCTGAGCAGGCGTTCCCGCATTCGCGGCCTGTCATCGTGGCCCTGGTCCATTGCGCCATCGGACCATCGGCCACCGGTCGCTTGCCCAGGGGAAGCTGCAAATAGGAAATGCCTATCGATAAGGCAGATTCATTCGAATTGTATTTGTTCATCAACGGCGCATATCGTGCGGGTCTTCAGAGGAGGAGCCCGCCATGAGCACGCCAACCGAAACCAACACCCCTGCCCCGGTCGACACGCCTTCGCCCCCGGCCGCGAAATGCCCGTTCCACAGCGCCCCGATGCACCCCGTCGCCGGCGGCGGCACCGGCAACCGGGACTGGTGGCCCAACCAGCTGCGCGTTGACCTGCTGAACCAGCATTCGGAGCGCTCCAACCCGCTCGGTCCCGGATTCGACTACCGCCAGGAGTTCAAGAAGCTCGACTACGCCGCGCTGAAGGCCGACCTCAAGGCGCTGCTGACCGATTCCCAGGACTGGTGGCCGGCCGACTGGGGCAGCTACGGCGGCCTGTTCATCCGCATGGCCTGGCACAGCGCCGGCACCTACCGCATGGTCGACGGCCGCGGCGGCGGCGGTCGCGGCCAGCAGCGCTTCGCCCCGCTGAACTCGTGGCCCGACAACGTCAGCCTGGACAAGGCCCGCCGCCTGCTGTGGCCGGTCAAGCAGAAGTACGGCCAGAAGATCTCGTGGGCCGACCTGATGATCCTGGCCGGCAACATCGCGCTGGAGGCCTCGGGCTTCCGTACCTTCGGCTTCGGCGCCGGGCGCGAGGACACCTGGGAGCCGGACAACGACGTCAACTGGGGCGACGAGAAGGCCTGGCTGGCGCACCGCGAATCCAGCGCGCTGGCCGGCAGCCCGATCAGCGCGACCGAACTGGGCCTGATCTACGTCAACCCGGAAGGCCCGGAAGCCAGCGGCGACCCGCTGTCCGCCGCCCCGTTCATCCGTGCCACCTTCGGCAACATGGCGATGGACGACGAGGAGATCGTCGCCCTGATCGCCGGCGGCCACACCCTGGGCAAGACCCACGGTGCCGGCCCGGCGGACGCGGTCGACGTCGATCCCGAGGCCTCGGCGCTCGAGCAGCAGGGCCTGGGCTGGCGCAGCAGCTACGGTAACGGCGTCGGCAAGGACGCGATCACCTCCGGCCTTGAAGTGGTATGGACGCAGACGCCGACGCAATGGAGCAACCATTTCTTCGAGAACCTGTTCAAGTTCGAATGGGTGCAGACGCGCAGCCCCGCCGGCGCCATCCAGTGGGAGGCCCAGGATGCCGAAGCGGTCATCCCGGATCCGTTCGATCCGGCGATCAAGCGCAGGCCGACGATGCTGACCACCGACCTGACCCTGCGCTTCGACCCCGAGTTCGAGAAGATCTCGCGGCGCTTCCTCAACGACCCACAGGCCTTCGCCGAGGCCTTCGCCCGCGCCTGGTTCAAGCTGACCCACCGCGACATGGGCCCGAAAGCGCGCTACCTCGGCCCGGAAGTGCCGAAGGAAGACCTGATCTGGCAGGACCCGCTGCCGGCCCCGGTCCACGCGCCGAGCGCCGCCGACATCGCCGACCTGAAGGCGAGGATCGCCGACTCGGGCCTGACGGTGTCGCAATTGGTATCCATCGCCTGGGCCTCGGCCTCGACCTTCCGCGGCGGCGACAAGCGCGGCGGCGCCAACGGCGCGCGCATCGCCCTGGCCCCGCAGAAGGACTGGGAAGCCAACCGGCTCGCGCTGCAGGCGCTGCCCAGGCTGCAGCAGATCCAGCAGGCCTCGGGCAAGGCCTCGCTGGCCGACGTGATCGTGCTGGCCGGCGTGGTCGGCGTCGAACAGGCGGCCCGCGCCGCCGGCGTCGCGGTGGAAGTGCCGTTCGCGCCGGGCCGCGTCGATGCCACGCAGGCGCAGACCGATGTCGAGTCCTACCAGTGGCTGGAAGGCCTGGCCGACGGCTTCCGCAACTGGAAGAAGGCCGGCGTGAATGCGCCGACCGAGGCCCTGCTGATCGACAAGGCCCAGCAGCTGACCCTGACCGCGCCGGAGCTGACCGTCCTGGTCGGCGGCCTGCGCGTGCTCGGCGCCAACCACGACGGCTCCGGCCACGGCGTGTTCACCGACCAGGTCGGCGTGCTGAGCACCGACTTCTTCACCCACCTGCTGGACATGTCCACGGTGTGGGCGCCGGTGGACGATGCGGCCGAGGTGTTCCAGGGCAAGGACCGCAGGACCGGCGAGCCGACGTACACCGCCACCCGCAACGACCTGGTGTTCGGCTCCAACTCGGTGCTGCGCGCCCTGGCCGAGGTCTACGCCGAAGCCGACGGCAGGGAGAAGTTCGTCAAGGACTTCGTCACCGCGTGGACCAAGGTGATGAACCTGGACCGCTTCGACCTGGCCTGAGAGGTTGAGAGTCAATCGCCCGCCTGCTGCGACCGCCGCCGAACGCCCGTGACGGCGTTCGACTGACTCTCAACCTCTGAACCGCGCAAGCGCGGAACGTGTACGGAACGCCGGCCTCGTGCCGGCGTTCCTGCGTTCCGCCTCCGGTCCCGGGAATGCGGTCGAAACGCCGGGCATTGCTGTTGACGCACTCCGCGCTCCACCGGCATTTGTCTTGACAAGAAGATAATTCACGAATATCTTCGCATCAAGACATATCCGGATCGGCCCCATGCCCGGCAAAGCGCAACGCTCAGACGCACCCGCCTCAGGCGACGACGTCGACCGCTTCATCGCCCAGCGCGCGGTCGAGTCCCCGGACATCGACACCGAGGGGATGGCGATCTTCGGCCGCATCTATCGCATCGCCACGCGCATCGCGCCGCACATGGACGCGCTGTTCGCGCACCACGGGCTGGAACGCGGCGAGTTCGATGTGCTGGCGACGCTGCAGCGCAGCGGTCCGCCCTACCGGCTCTCGCCTACCGCGCTGTACACCTCGCTGATGGTGTCGTCCGGCGGCCTCACGCACCGGCTCAAGCGGCTCGAGGCCGCGGGACTGGTCGAGCGCGTTCCCTCGCCCACCGACGGGCGCAGCCTGATCGTCGCCCTCACCGACGAAGGCCAGCGCCGGACCCGTGCGGCGTTCGAGGCGGACATGCAGCTCCAGCGCACCTGGCTGGACGCCCTGCCCGCCGACCAGCGACGCACGCTGGCCGACCTGCTGCGGACCCTGGGCCGCGCGATCCCGTCCTTCGACAAGACCCGGGCCGACGGCTCGACCGTCGACCGGGAACGCGGCCCGCCCGGCTGAACACCCGACCGCACGCGGCGGCGCGCGGTTCGATCGCCATCTCCCCCTGGTATCCGCTCCCGGCCCCGCGGCCGGGCCGAACACCTGCACCCGTTTGCCCGGAGTTCCCCCTATGTCCTCCACGCCCCCTCCTGCCAATCCCCCCGAACGCGGCGACCCGCCGCCCCACCTCCGCGGTGCGCTGCCGCTGCTGCTGCTCGTCGGCGCGCTGCTGGCGCTGGCCGTGCTGCTGTCCCGGGTCGCGGCCGGGCAACAGGCGCCGATGCTGACCTACCTGACGCTGGCGATGGGTGGATCCGGCCTGGTCCTCGTGCTCACCGGCGGCGGCATCCGGCGTGGCGGCGCGGACCCGGCGACGGTACTGCGCTACAGCGTGGTGGCCGGCGCGCTGATCGCGCTGGGCAGCGCGCTCGGCTACCTGACAGTGCACCGGGTCGGCGCCGCGTTCATCGCACTGGCGCTCGCGTTCCCGCCGCTGCTGACCTGGCTGCTGTCGTTCCTGCTGCGCATGGAGCGCTTCGACGCACTGCGCGTCGGCGGACTGCTGGTCGCACTCGCGGGCGGCGCGCTGCTCGCCGTCGGCAAAGGCCTGGCCGCGCCCGCCGACCGCGGCGCGGTCCTCGTCGCCTGCGCGATGCCAATCGTGCTGGCGGCCGGCAACGTGTTCCGCAGCCGCTACTGGCCCAAGGGGGCCGGGTCGCGGGAACTGGCCGGTGCGATGCTGCTGTGCGGTGCCCTGGCGACCCTGCCGTTCGCGCTGCAGGTCGAAGGCGCGGGGGCCATCGCCAGGATGGGATACACGCCATTGCTGCTCGTCACGCTGGTCGCGATCGCCACCTTCGTGGCCCAGTACACCGCATCCTTCCGGCTGCAGCAGATCGCGGGGCCGGTCTACATGAGCCAGATCGGACCGGTCGCGGCGATCGTCGGCGCTCCGGTCGCGGTACTGGCGTTCGGCGAGGCGCTGCCGCGCGGATTCGCGCTGGCGGCGGCGCTGATCATTGCGGGGCTGGCGATGTTCCACTACCGCGCCACGAAACCGTGCTGAACGCCCCGGACATTCAAGAACGATCACCCAGGACAGGAGAACCGCGATGCATACCGCAGGGCACCGGATCGACGTGGAAGGCGCGAGGCTGCATGTCGAGACGCAAGGACCGGCGTCCGGCCGCGAACTCCTGTTCCTGCACGGTGGAGGCACCAGCCTGGACGACTGGGACCCCCTGACCGGTGCCTTCGACGACTGTCGCTGCGTGCTGCTTGATTCCCGTGGACACGGCGCATCGACGCTGGGCACGCGGACGCTCGACTATCCGCTGCTGGCGCGCGATGCGGCAGCGGTCATGGCGCGGCTCGGGATGCGCCGCCCCGTCGTCGTCGGCCACAGCGACGGCGGCATCGCCGCGCTGCATCTGGCGGCGCGCGGCGAAGTGCCGATCGCCGGTCTGGTGACGATCGGCGCGCATGCCAGCCCACCCCACGACGACATCATGCGCGACATCTTCGACACGCTGACCGCGGACCGATGGCGGGCCCGATTCCCCGACGCGGTGGCGCTGTACGGTCGCCTCAATCCCGAACCGGATTTCGACCGGCTGTTCCATGCACTGGTCGCGATGTGGCGCAACCGCGCGCCCGGCAACTACCCGAGCCAGTCGGTGACATCGATTTCCTGTCCGGCCCTGATCATCGGCGGCGACGACGACCATCTCGTGCCTCGCGGAGACACCCTGGAGTTGGCGGCCGCCATCGAGGGAGCCCGGCTCGGACTCATCCCGTTCGGCAGCCATGTCCCGCATCTGGACGCACCCGACACGATCGCGGCGTACATTCGCCGCTTCCTCGAGGATCTCGAGGATCGGGAGCGCACACCGGCGCGGTGAGGCGCCGGACAACCCCGCCTGCCATGCGCTTCGCGACTTGGGACCTGCATTCCCGTGATGTCCGCAGGTACAGATCCTGCGGGCCCGCACGTGAATCCATGCATCGGATCGACACGCGACCGGACCGACTCGGTGCGCGCCGCCAATTCTTCCGCAGGCCGGGCCTTGTCCCACCCTACAGCGCGTCGATGTCGCCCAGTGCGCGGATCAGCCGGCGCGCGCGCTTGTCCGGCTTGTGCTCGGGCGCGCGGTAGCCGGCACGCGCCGCGCGCAGTTCGGCGGTCCGGGTCTCGCGGGCGATGCGCGAGGCTTCCGGTTCGAGATACAGGGTCCGCGCGACGGTTGCCGGCCCGCGTGTGTCCGACAGTGCCTGCACCACGACCTCGAAGCGTTCCTCGCCGCGTTCGATGCGCAGGGCATCGCCGATTCGCACCGCGCGCGCCGGCTTGGCGCGCTGGCCATCGACGTCCACCTTGCCGGTCTCGATCGCCTGCTTGGCCAGCGCCCGGGTCTTGAAGAACCGGGCCGCCCACAGCCACAGGTCGAGGCGCACGCTGCCGGAGGTCGCCGCCGTGGACGTGGAAGGGCCCGTCGGCCTGGAGATGGTCGTCATGATGTCGGGGGCGGATCGCCGGCGGGCAGGTCGAGCGCCGCGCGGAATCCGGGGTCGAGATTGGCCAGTTGCAGGCGGCCATCGTACCCGCTGGCGATGTCGTCGACGATCGACAGGCCGAGGCCGTGGCCGGCGACGCGGGTGTCGAGCCGGGTGCCGCGCTGCACCGCCTCGGCCAGCGCGTCGGGCCGCATGCCGGGGCCGTCGTCGTCGACCGCGATCCACAGCCGCCCGCCGGTACGCCAGGCATGGACACGCACCCGCGCCGACGCCCACTTCACCGCGTTGTCGACCAGGTTGCCGAGCATCTCCTCCAGGTCCTCGCGCGCGCCGGCGAACACCAGGTCCGGCGTCACTTCGACGCCGACGGTGACGCGCCCGTCGCCCGCGCGCGCGAACAGCGCCGCCAGCGCGTCGGCGACCGGCGCGACCGGCGTGCGCCGGCGGGCATCGGTGGCGAATCCGCCGACCAGCCGGCGCTCGACCTCCGCCTGCATGCGTCGCACCTGGCCGGCGACGATCGCGGCAATCTCCGGCCCCGGCTGCTGGGCCTCGGCCGACAGCACTGCCAGCGGCGTCTTCAGCGCATGCGCGAGGTCGGCCGCCGCATGCCGTGCGCGCTCGACCCGGCGGCCGTGCTCGTCGAGCAGTTCGTCGATCTGCTGCGCCAGCGGCGCGGCCTCGGCCGGCCAGCAGTCGTCGCCGAAGCGCACGTCATCGCCATTGCGCACCCGCGCCAGGATGCCGCGCATGCGCCGCAGCGGACGCAGCCCCCACTCCACCTGCCAGGCCAGCAGCGCCAGCAATGTCGCGGCGGCGCCGGCGAAGGCCAGCATCGCCAGCCGCCGGAACTCGCGCGTGCCGGCGATCACGTCGCCACGGTCGGCCGCCACCAGCACCGGCACCGGCACGGCGACGCCGGGGAGGCGCAGCTGCTGCACGCGCACACGCAACTGCTGGCCGCGCGGCCCCGTGGCCTGCGTCCACAGCGCCGGGCCGGGAGCCACCTGCGCGTCAATGCCGAGTTCGTCGTCCCACAGCGAGCGCGACTGGCGCGCGCCCTCGCCCTCGCCGATGCGCCAGTACCAGCCGGAGAACACCCGCGCATAGCGTTCGTCCGCAGGCGCGCGGCGCAGCTGCCAGCTGCCGTCGGGGGCGGCCTCCAGCAGGCCGGCCAGGGTCGCGAAGTCGTCGTCGAGGCGCTGATCGAGCGCGCGCTGGCCGTAGCGTTCGAACATCGTGCCGAGCAGGCTGCCGGCGATCAGCGCGGCGATCGCCACGCCGGCGGCGCCGGCCAGCCACAGCCGCACGCGCAGCGACAGGGCGCGCCGGCCGCTCATGCCCCGCAGCCGCTCATGCGTGCTCCGACAGCCGGAACCCCTGCCCGCGCACGGTATGCAGCAGCGCGATGCCGAGCTTGCGGCGGATGCGGCCAACCAGCACGTCGAGCACGTTCGAGTCCGGGTCGTAGCCGTTGTCGTAGACGTGCTCGCCCAGTTCGGCGCGGCTGACCACGCGGCCCGCATGGTGCATCAGGTAGGCGAGGATGCGGTACTCCTGCGCGGTCAGCGCCAGCGGCTCGCCGTCGCGCAGGAAGCGGCCGGCATGGGCGTCGAGCTCCAGCGGCCCGCAGCGCAATCGCGGCGAGGCATGTCCGGTGCTGCGCCGGATCAGCGCGTGCAGCCGCAGCACCAGTTCCTCGATCTGGAAGGGTTTGGTCAGGTAGTCGTCGGCGCCGGCGGTGAAGCCGGCCAGCTTGTCGTGCCAGCGACTGCGTGCGGTCAGCACCAGCACCGGCAGCGAGCGCCCTGCCTCGCGCCAGCGGTGTAGCACCGAGACGCCGTCGAGCCCGGGCAGGCCGAGGTCGAGCACCGCGGCGTCGTAGTCCTCGGTGTGGCCGCGGAACTCGGCGTCGATGCCGTCGGCCACCGGATCGACCGCGAAGCCGGCGGCAACCAGCGCCGCGGCGATCCGCGCCGCAAGTTCGGCATCGTCCTCGGCCAGCAGGATCCGCATCAGTCGTCGATCTCGACCTCGAGCAGGCGCCCGGTGCGCGCATCGTACGTCAGCTCGACCACGCGGCCGTCGCGCATCAGGATCTCGATCTCGTACTCGTCGTCATCGTCGTCGAGCTCGACCTCGATGACCCGGCCGGGATAGCGCCGCTCGGCGTCGGCCAGCAACTGCTCCAGCCGCACCAGCGTGCCGCGGCGCACGCCGTCGCGCGCGTAGTCTGCGTCGCCGCCGCGGCGCGCCGGCCCTTCCGCGCCCGACACGGGCACGGCCGACACGCAGGCCAGCAGGACGAAGGCGGAAAGCACGAGGGACGGGCGCATGGCGACAGTCTGGGCGCGGGCATTAACCGTTTCGTGAACGTGTCGATCAGAAGGCGGTTAGACGCCCCGTGGAGACTGGAGGCAACCCGGAGCCACCGGGCATTCGACCAAGGAGTTTTCCATGTTGCGTTCCCCCATCGCCGCCGCCGTCCTCGCCACCGCCGGCCTGCTCGCCGTCGCCGCCCCGCTGGCCTTCGCCCAGGAGGGCGCACGTGGCGCCCAGGCCGACATCCGCCATGCCGCCGAGGCCGCGCGCGTGGATCCGCGCAACGCGCGCAACGGCGCCTCGCTCGACGGCATTCTCGCCGACGCGCAGCGCCGCCACCCCGGCCGCGTCATCGAGGTGTCCTACGACGACGGCGAGTACGACATCGAGATCCGCCGGAACGATGGCCGCATCGTCGAACTGGAGTATTCGGCCCGCACCGGCCGGCTGCTGGATACCGACTACGACGACTGAGCCGTCATCCGGGCAGGAAGACGACGGGCGCCGGATGGCCACATCCGGCGCCCGTTGCGTATCGATCGTTCGAAACCGCCGATGCAGGGAGAAGTGGCGTCATCCAACGCCCCAAAACGCGGACGGCCGCCTTGCGGCGGCCGTCGTGCGACATCCTGGCGGGCCGACTTACTCGGCGGCCGCCGCCGGTGCGGCCTTCGCGGCAGCAGCGGCCGCCTCGTTGGCGCGGGCGCGCTCGTTCTTGGCCTTGGCGGTGGCCGACAGGTCTTCCTTGATGCGCGCCTTCTTGCCTTCCAGGCCGCGCAGGTAGTACAGCTTGCCGGCGCGGACCGCGCCGCGGCGCTTGACCTGCAGCGACTCGATGGTCGCGCTGTGGGTCTGGAACACGCGCTCGACGCCGAAGCCGTGCGAGATCTTGCGGACGGTGAACGCCGAATTCAGGCCGGCGTTCTTCTTGCCGATGACCACGCCTTCATAGGCCTGCACGCGCTCGCGGTTGCCTTCCTTGACCTTGACGTTGACGACGACGGTGTCGCCGGGGCCGAATTCGGGAAGCTCGCGCTGGGACTGCTCTTTCTCGAAGTCCTGCAGCAGGGTGTTCAGGGAGGGCTTGGTGGTCATGGTCTTTGCCTGTTGGTGTCGTTGTAGGCGTGGTGCACGTGGACGCACGCTCTGGCTTGGCGGGCCCGGGAGCCCGGCGTTTTGTTAGCCGCGCATTATAAAGGCAGGATCGCGGCGAATGCCAGCCCCCCACCGCCGGTCTCAGTCGTCGGTCCCGCTGGCCGGGTCGCCCGCCCTGTAGGCCTCCAGCAGCCTGCGGTCCGCCTTGCCGAGCGCGGACGCGTCGAGCAGATCGGGCCGCCGCCGCCAGGTCCGGCCCAGCGCCTGCTGCCGGCGCCATTTCGCGATCTCGGCATGGTTGCCCGACAGCAGCACGTCCGGCACCTTGCCCAGCGCATGTTCGACCGGACGGGTGTAATGCGGGCAGTCGAGCAGGCCGTCGTCCCCGAAGCTGTCCTGGGTCGCGGATTCGGCGTCGTTGAGGACGCCGTCCTGCAGCCGTGCGACCGCGTCGACGACGACCGCCGCGGCGAGTTCCCCGCCCGACAGCACGTAGTCGCCGATCGACAGTTCCTCGTCGACCTCGGCCTGCAGCAGGCGCTCGTCGACGCCCTCGTAGCGGCCGCACAGCAGGATCATCCGCTCGCGCGCCGCCAGCTCGCGCACCCGCGCCTGGGTCAGCGGGCGCCCCTGCGGACTCATGTAGATCACCCTGGCCGGCCGCGGATCGGCCGCGCGCGCGGCCTGGATCGCCGCGCGCAGCGGGTCGATCAGCATGACCATGCCCGGCCCGCCGCCGAACGGCCGGTCGTCGACGCGCCGGTAGTTGCCCTCGGCATGGTCGCGCGGATTCCAGGCCTGCAGCGTCAGCAATCCGCGCTCGCGCGCGCGCCCGACCACGCCCACCGCCGCGCACTGGGCGATGAACTCGGGGAACAGGCTGACCACGTCGATGCGCAAACGGCCGTGATTCGTGATTCGTGATTCGTGATTCGTTGCAGCTTCGGACGACATGACGGCCTTTTCCAATCACGAATTACCGCTTTCAACGGACGAATGTCCGGTCATCACCAATCACGGGGTCCTAGAACTCCGCGTCCCAGTCGACGGTCACCAGACCGTCGTCGAAGTCGATCGAGACGATGTAGTCCGGCACGACGAACGGGATCATCCGCTCGCGCTCGCCGTGGGCGACCAGCACGTCGTTGGCGCCGGTGGAGAACAGGTGCGAGACGACGCCGAAATCGGCACCGTCGACGTTGCGCACGCGCAGGCCTTCGAGGTCGACCCAGTAGTACTCGCCGGGCTTCGGCGGCGGCAGCGCATCGCGCGACACCCAGACCTCGAGCCCGCGCGCCGCCTCGGCGCCGTCGCGATCCTCGATGCCGGGCAGCGTGGCGACCACGCCCTTGGGCGTCTCGCGGCCGCGCGCGCCCTCGCAGGCGCGCTCGCCGCCGCGCGCATCGCGCAGCACCCAGGGCTGGTAGCGGAAGATCGCGCTGCGCGGCTCGGTGAACGATTCCAGCTTCACTTCGCCACGCACGCCGAACGCGCCATGGACCTTGCCCAGCTGGATCATGCGCTGGGCAGGCTGGCGCGCCTGGTCGTTCATTGCGTGACGGGGCCGCGCACGGGGCGCGGCCGGCGCATCAGGCGGCGGGCGCCGCGACTGCCGCCTTGCCCGCTTCCTTGTACAGGGCGCGGACCTTGTCGGTCAGCTGGGCGCCATTGGCGACCCAATGGTCGACGCGGGCGGTGTCGAGGACGACACGCTGCTCGCCGCCGGTCGCGACCGGGTTGTAGTAACCCACGCGCTCGATGTTGCGGCCGTCGCGCGCGCTGCGCGAGTCGGTGACGATGATGTGGTAGAACGGACGCTTCTTGGCGCCGCCGCGCGTCAGACGGATCTTGACCATTGCTCTGCTTCCTGTGTTGCCCAGTCGCCAGGGTGGCGAGGTAAGCCGGCGATTATAACGGGAATTTCCGGCCGGGGCGCAAGCGTCCCGCCTGCCGGCATGTGCCGGCCGTCAGGCCGCCGGCTCCAATGGCTGCGTCGCCAGCGCCCGCCTCAGCAGCGCGTCCAGTTCCCGGGACAGCGACAGCGGCCGCCCGTCGACCGTCCCGATCGCCTGCTGGCCGCGCGAATTGCAGGCGAAGGCGGCGACCGGCGCATCGAGTTCGGCAAGTGCGACCGGGCGGGTCCGCTGGGGCACGCCAAGCGCCGACAGGCCCGCCTGCAGCAGCCGTTCCTGGGTACCGCGCAGCGCGTCGGCCTCCGGCCAGGTCAGCGTGGCCCCGTCCCACAGCCCGAGATTCCACACCGAGCCCTCGGCCACGCGGCCGGCCGCATCGACGAACAGCGCATCGTCGGCACCTGCCGCGCGCGCCAGCCGCTGGTACTGGAACAGCGGAAAGGTGCCGACATGCTTGATCGCCGCGGTGTCGCGCTGGAACACGAACGACTGCAGCCGCAACGGCGCGGCACCGGGTTCGCCGGGCGGCGCCAGCGAGACGAGCACGTCGACCGCCGGCGCAGCGTCCGCGCGCGGACCGGTCTCGCGCGGCACCACGGTGATGCGGACCGTCGCGTCCCGCGTCGCCGTCGCGGCCAGCGGCGCGCGCAGCGCCTCGCGCACGCGCGCGGCATCGAGCGCGGCGCCGAACAGCGCCTGCGTCGCGGCGTCGAGCCGCTGCAGATGCAGTTCCAGGCCCCGGACTGCCCCGCCGCGCAGCTGGAACGTCGTGAAATGACCATCGTTGCGCAGCGCAGGCCGCGCCAGGTCCTCGACCGTCGCCGGGCGGCCGTTGCAGAACACGACGGTCACAGCAGCGCCCCGGCGTCGCGCCACCAGCGCGCGACCAACGCCTGCGCGGGTTCGGCCCCGGCCAGCCACGCCGACTGCCCCGCCCAGGCCTGCATGCCGGCGAGCGCATCGTCGCGGAGCGCGGCCTGGCGCATTGGCGCGGTCAGCGCACGCTGCACCGGATACGGCCGCGGCGGCGGTGCCGCGGCATCCGCCGAGGCGCGGACATAGGCGGTCGCGATCGCGCGCCCCAGCCGCCCGGAAAACGCGCGCGTCGGCCAGGTCTGCTCGGGCTCGGCCTGCGCCAGCGCGTCGGCCCAGGCCGGCGCCAGCGCAGCCTCGGGCGTGCGCAGCAGGCCGGTGCCGACCTGCACCGCACTGGCGCCTAGCGTCAGCGCCGCCGCGATCCCGCGGCCATCGGCGATGCCGCCGGCGGCGATCACCGGAATGCGCAGGTGGTCGGCCAGCCGCGGCAGCAGCGCGAACAGGCCCGTCAGCTGGCGCTCCGCGGCCGCGTCATCGAATGCGCCGCGATGGCCACCGGCCTCGAAGCCCTGCGCGACCACCGCGTCGGCACCGGCCGCTTCGGCCGCGCGCGCCTCGTCCAGGGTCGTCGCGCAGGCGAACCACGCGATGCCCGCGGCCTTGAGCTGCGCGACGAACGTCGCGGGAAACACGCCCATGATCGACGACGCCACGGCCGGCCGCGCCGCCAGCAGCGCCGCGCACTGCGCATCGAAGTCGACGGGCGCGGCATCGCCGGCGTCGGCCGGCACCGGCGGCCCCCACTGCGCCAGCCAGTCGCGCGTGCGCGCCTCGGCGTCCGCATCGCGCACCGGCGCGGGATCCGGGACCCACAGGTTGATCTGGACAGGACCGTCGCACCGGGCACGGAAGTCGCGCATCCACGACCCGATGTCGTCCGGCGACGACAGCACCGCGCCCATCGCGCCCAAGCCGCCCGCATTGGCCACGGCCACGGCGAGCGCCGGCGGGCAGGCGCCGGCCATCGGCGCCATCAGCACCGGCAGGCGCAGGCCGAAACGTGCACAGAAGGCCCGGGCCCGGGACAGGGGTGCTGTGTGGATCAAGGTCGCGGTTCCTCGTAGGTCCGTGTGGCGGGGGCCGGCTGGCGGCACCCGCGCAGCAAGGCGCGCGCCGGCCAGCCCCGCGGCAGGAAGATTCCATTCTCGCCGCATCCGGACCTGTCTTCACTGCCTTCGCACCGATACGGACGTGCCCGGCAGTTTGCGCCCATCCGCCGCGGGCATCGGACGCCGCGACCGCAGGCCGCCGCCGCGATCAGCCCCGTGGCACCGGCATCAGCTGCCGGTACCAGCCCTCGACGCTGCCTTCGCGCAGGTCGAACCCGCGCAGCACGTGCGGGCGTTGCAGGAACGCGCCCCACAGGCGCAGGTCGATGAAATCCGACGCCGGCCGGGTGCGCCATTCGGGCGGCCCGAAGCATTCGAGTTCCAGGCAGTAGATGCCGTCGGCATCGCAGGTGAATTCGTCGATGCCGCGGGGCGACAGCGCATCCACCCACTGGTGATGCAGCGCGGGACCGCGCACGAACCGGTAGACCGACAGTTCGCCGTTGGTGTGGCTGGTGCTGTTGTCACGGGGCAAACGCAGCACCTGGTCGAACTCCACCGCCTGCCAGGCGTACTCCAGCGCCAGCACGTCGCCGCGGCTGAGCTGCAGGTACCAGCGGTGCAGGTGATGGTGGTCGGAGAGCCAGTCGGCGCCGGGCCGGGCGATGCCGGCGACGTCCCAGCAGTCCTGCGCACTGGCGAACAGCAGCGCCGCGCCGTGCGGAACCTCGCGGATTTCCCGCGCCGGCAACCTCGCGTGGTCCTCACGATGGGTCTCGCCTTCGATCCGTGCCAACAGGCCGCCGTCCGCGTCCGTCTCGTAACGGCAGGCGGCGGTGTCGGCCGGCGCCAGCGGCAGCGACAACGCGTCGGGCCCGGGTACGCACAGCCAGACCCCGATGCTGCCGGCCGCCGCCGGCGCGCCCGGTGCGTCCTGGCCGATGCCCAGCGAATACACGCCGGTGTGCGCGATCGGCAACCGTGTCTCCACATCGGTGCGCACGTCGAATCGCTGGCGCGTGCCTGCATGGCACAGGTCGCAGGGCCAGGACGACGCCAGGTCCCGTGGTTCGCCCGGTGCATGGAAGCGCAGCACCAGCACGTCGCCTGCGCGCAGGAACAGCGATGTCGTGGTGCAGATGCCCGACCGTGGAAAGCGCTCGTTGTCGAAAGGCACGATGTCGTCGACGTGCCGCCGCCACTCGCGCGGCGTCGCATCGCCCGGCGTTGCACGCGCATCCGCGCGCAACGGCGCGCTGCGCGGCGGATCGAGCGTGACCGATTCGACGGGCAGTGTTGCAGTGGGGCTGTCGCCCGCGCCTGCACCGGCAGCCGATGGCCGCGTACCCCGCGCCCGGAACAGGCAGTCGACCAGCACCGAGACCAGCATCACCAGTATCCAGATCGCGATCGTCGCCGGCAGCAGCGCCCAGCCGGACGCCAGGCATCCGGCGATCAGCAGCGCCAGCGCGAGGTGGACGACATGCGTCCCGGGCGTCCAGGGCATGCGCGATGCGCCGGGGCGGGCCGCGATCAGCGGAACGGCATGCCGCCGCGGCCGCCCATCATGCCCTGCAGGCCGCGCATCATGCCCTTCATGCCGCCGCGGGCCATCTTGCCCATCATCTTTTCCATCTGCATGTACTGCTTCATCAGCTTGTTGACGTCGGCCGGCGTGGTGCCGGAACCGGCGGCGATGCGCGCGCGGCGCGAGCCGTTGAGCAGGGCCGGGTTGCGCCGCTCCTTCTTGGTCATCGAGCCGATGATGGCGATCATCCGCGGCACTTCCTTGCTCTGCGCGGCCTGCTGCTTGAGATGCTCGGGCACCTGGCCCAGGCCCGGCAGCTTTTCCATCAGGCTGCCGATGCCGCCCATGTTCTGCATCTGCTCGAGCTGGTCGCGCATGTCGTTGAGGTCGAACTTCTTGCCCTTGGCGACCTTCTGCGCAAGCTTCTGCGCCTTGTCCTTGTCGACCTGCTGCTCGACCTGCTCGACCAGCGACAGCACGTCGCCCATGTCGAGGATGCGGCTGGCGACGCGCTCGGGATGGAACACGTCGAGGCCGTCGACCTTCTCGCCGGTACCGATGAACTTGATCGGCCTGCCGGTGATGTAGCGCACGCTCAGTGCCGCGCCGCCGCGGGCGTCGCCGTCGGTCTTGGTCAGCACCACGCCGGTCAGCGGCAGCGCCTCGGAGAACGCCTTGGCGGTGTTGGCGGCGTCCTGTCCGGTCATCGCGTCGACGACGAACAGCGTCTCGACCGGATTCACGGCCGCGTGCAGCGCCTGGATCTCGGCCATCATCGCCTCGTCGATCGCGAGGCGGCCGGCAGTGTCGACCAGCAGCACGTCGACGAACGACTTCTTCGCCTCGCCGATCGCCGCGCGCACGATGTCGACCGGCTGCTGCGAGGCATCCGACGCGAAGAACTGCACGTCGACCTGCTGCGCCAGCGTCCTGAGCTGCTCGATCGCGGCCGGGCGGTAGACGTCGGCGCTGACCACCATGACCTTCTTCTTGCGCTTTTCCTTCAGCAGCTTGGCCAGCTTGCCGACGGTCGTGGTCTTGCCCGCGCCCTGCAGGCCGGCCATCAGGATCACCGCCGGTGCCGGCACGTTGAGGTTGAGCTCGGTGGCCTGCGCGCCCATGACCGCGGTCAGCTCGTCGCGCACGACCTTGATCAGCGCCTGGCCCGGGGTCAGCGACTTCAGCACTTCCTGGCCGACCGCGCGCACCTTGATGCGCTCGATCAGGGCCTGCACCACCGGCAGCGCGACGTCGGCCTCCAGCAGCGCGATGCGGACCTCGCGGGTCGCCTCGCGGATGTTCTCCTCGGTCAGCCGGCCGCGCCCGCGCAGGCGCTCCATGGTGCCGGACAGGCGCTGGGTCAGGGACTCGAACATGCGGAACTCGGGCTGCGGAAACGGGCGGCGATTATAGCTTGCGGCGGTGGGGCGCCCGGCGCCGCGGGCCTTGCGCCCGGCATCCGGGCGACACCGGGCACCTGCCGCAAGGGGTCCTGTGCGACACTTCCGCGATGACAATCGTTCTCATCGCAGTCCTGTGCTACCTGGCGGCCGCGGCACTGCTGGTGCGCGGCGTCGCCCGCGACACCAGGAACGCGCTGTGGGCGGTGCCGGCGCTGGCCGCGATCGTGCTGCACGCGACCGCGCACCTGCTGGTGTGGCGCGATGTCGGCACCGAACTGCATTTCTTCGCCGCGCTGTCGCTGGTCGGCCTGGGGATGGCCGCGCTGACCGCGCTCTACGACATCCGCGGCCGCATGGCGGCGCTGGGCGTGATCGTGTTCCCGATCGCGGCGCTGATGCTGATCGGCTACGGCCAGTCGCCGCACCCGCCGTCGGACACGCTCGACTGGCGCCTGCAACTGCATGCCTGGTGCGCCCTGCTCGCCTACGCCACGCTGGCCGTCGCGGCGCTGCTGGCGATGCTGCTGTGGGCGCAGGAGCGGGCGATGCGCCGCCGCGAGTTCCACCGCTGGCTGCGCGCCCTGCCGCCGCTGACGGAACTCGAATCGCTGCTGTTCCGGACCATCTCGGTCGGCTTCGTGCTGCTGACCGCGACGCTGGTGACCGGCGTGGTGTTCGTCGACGACTTCTTCGCCCAGCACCTGATGCACAAGACCGTGCTCAGCGTGCTGTCGTGGCTGGCGTTCGGCGCGCTGCTGCTGGGACGCTGGCGCTACGGCTGGCGCGGCACCCGCGCGGTCGGCTGGACGCTGGCGGCGATGGCGCTGCTGGTGCTGGCGTTCTTCGGCAGCAAGTTCGTGCTGGAACTGGTGCTGCAGCGCACCGTCTGAACCGGACGGACGATGACGCGGCTTTTCGGCGCCCGGTCCGCCTCTCCACCCCGAAGGCGATGGACGGCGGCACCGGCCGGTGCATGCGCCATGCGGACGCACCCGCACCGCACCGTCGCCCGGATCGCCGTGCCATCCGCACCACAGCATTCCATTGCACGCACAATATTTGCATTGACAACTATTGCATTGGCGAGGATCATGCCGCGCCATGCAAGCCACGCGCGCCCCCAACGAAAGCGCCTCGTCGCTGGCCCTGCTGGTCCGGCAGGTACGCGACGCCATGTGGGCGCGGATGGCGCACGAGCTGGCGCAGGCCGGCCATGAACTGACCTTCAGCCAGTACATCACCCTGAAGAAGATCGCCGCCGGCACCGTCGGCGCCACCGAACTGGCGCGTGCGGCCTGCCTCAATCCGGGTGCGATGACCCGGCTGATCGACAAGCTGGTCGCGCATGGGCTGGTGACGCGGGTCGTGGATCCGCGCGACCGGCGGGCGCTGCACATCGACCTGACCGACCGGGGACGCACGATCTGGAGCGAGATCGACCAGTGCGGCCGCCGGGTGCTCGAACGCGCGCTGGACGGCATGTCCAAGGACGAACAACGCCAGTTGACCCGCCTGCTCGCGCAGGTCCGCGACAACCTTTCCTTTCCCGGGGAATGACCATGTCATCCGGTATCCGACGCGCCCCCCGCCGGGCGCCGGCCGTGCTGTTGCTGGCCTCCGCGCTGGCGCTCGCCGGCTGTGCCAGCAGCCGGGGCCTGCAACCGCAGCTGAGCCCGACCGGGGCGGACACGCTGTACAGCGCCCGCAGCCTGTCCGGCGGCACGTTCAGCGCCGCGGCGTTTCCCGCGGACGACTGGTGGATCACGCTCGGCGATCCACAGCTCGATGCGCTGATCCGGGAAGCGCTGCGCGACAGCCCGTCGCTCGCGGCGGCCGATGCGCGGACGCGCGCCGCGCTGGCCCAGGCGGGACTCGCCGATGCCGAACGCCGACCGACGCTCGGCGCCAGCGCGCGCTACAGCGGCGTGCAACTGCCGGAGACGATCGCCCCGGACCCGCTTGGCGGCGAGCTGAAGACCAGCGCCGTGCTGATGCTGCAGTTCGCCTGGACGCCCGACCTGTGGGGCGGCCAGCGCGCGCGGTACGAGGCCGCGGTCGGTCAGGCGCGTGCCGCCGAAGCCGATGCACAGGCCGCGCGGCTGACGCTGTCGGCCAACGTCGCCCGGACCTACATCGCGCTGGCGCAGGCGTTCGATGCCGACGCCGTCGCCAACCGCGAGCAGGCACGCGCGACGCGGCTGATGGCGCTGAGCCGGCAGCGTGTCGATGCCGGACTCGACAACCAGCTGCAGCTGCGCAACGCCGAGACCACGATCGGCATCGCGCGCCAGCAGGGCCAGGCCGCGCGACAGCAGATCGACGCGCTGCGCAATGCCCTCGCCGCGCTGCTCGGCAAGGGGCCGGATCGCGGCCTCGACATCGCGCCGCCGCGCTTGCTCACCGCGCCCCCGCCCGCCATTCCCGCCGTGCTGCCGAGCGAGCTGCTGGGCCATCGCGCCGACGTCGTCGCCGCGCGCTGGCGCGTCGAGGCCGCGGGCCGCGGCATCGCGGCCGCGACGGCCGCGTTCCGGCCGAGCGTCGATCTCGGCGCACTGGTCGGCCTCGCGTCCGGCGGCCTGTCGGACCTGTTCGGCAGCGACGCGCTGCTCGGTTTCGGTGGCCCGGCCCTGAGCCTGCCGATCTTCGACGGCGGCCGCCTGCGCAGCGGACTGGCGCAGCGCGACGCCGACTACGACCTCGCCGTCGCCGGCTACAACCAGGTGCTCGTCGCCGCGCTGCGCGAGGTCACCGACGCGGTGCAGGCCGCACGCTCGCTCGATGCGCAGATCGCGACCGTCGACGCGGCGCTGACGGCGGCGGATGCCGCGCTGTCGCTGGCGCAGGCGCGCTACGACGCCGGCCTCGGCAACCAGCTCGACGTGCTGGCCGCGCAGCGCCCGCTGTTCCAGCTCGAGCAGCAGCGCGCGGCGCTGTGCGCGCAGCGCCTGACGGCGACGGTCGATCTCGACCACGCGCTCGGCGGCGGCCTCGCCCCCGCCGCCCCTCCCTCCTCCACTCACGACCTTGCCCGGGCGATCTCGCCATGACGTCACAGATCAATCCAAGCGCCACCAGCACGCCGATCCCGTCCCCTGCGCCGTCGAACGGCAGGCGTCGTCGCGCGCTGCTGCTGCTCGCAGGCGTCGCCGTCGCCGCCTGCGTCGGCTGGCTGGCGTACTACCTGCTGGTCGCGCGCTGGCACCAGGACACCGACGACGCCTACGTCCAGGGCAACGTCGTCAGCATCGTGCCGCAGACATCGGGCACGGTCGTGTCGATCGACGCCGACGACGGCATGAAGGTCGAGGCCGGCCAGGCGCTGGTGCACCTGGATCCCAATGACGCGCAGGTCGCCTTCGAGCAGGCCGTCGCCAACCTCGCCGGCACTGTGCGCCAGGTCCGCGGCCTGTACGCCAGCGTGGATGCGGGCCAGGCCGACCTGGCCGCGCGCCAGGTCGCCGTCGCCCAGGCGCGCGCCGACGTCGGGCGCCGCGAGGGCCTGGTCGCCAGCGGCGCCGTGTCGCAGGAGGAACTGGCGCATGCGCGCGACGTGCTGGCCGCGTCCGAGGCCGCGCTGTCGTCGTCGCGCGGCCAGCTGTCGCGCAGCCGCGCGCTGGTCGACGCGGCCGGGATCGCCAGCCAGCCGCAGGTCGAAGCGGCCGCGTCGCAGTTGCGGCAGGCGTATCTCGACCTGCAGCGCACGGCGATCGTCGCACCGGTGTCGGGCCACGTCGCCAGGCGCCAGGTCCAGCTGGGCCAACGCGTGCAGCCGGGCAACACGCTGATGACGATCGTGCCGCTGGAGCAGGTCTGGGTCGAAGCCAATTTCAAGGAAACCCAGCTGACGAAGATGCGCATTGGCCAGCCGGTCGAGGTCCGCGCCGACCTCTACGGCAGCGCCGTGCGCTACGACGGCCGGGTCGCGAGCCTCGGCATGGGCACCGGCAGCGCGTTCTCGCTGCTGCCCGCGCAGAATGCCAGCGGCAACTGGATCAAGATCGTCCAGCGCGTGCCGGTGCGGATCGAGCTCGATCCGGCCCAAGTCGCCGCGCATCCGCTGCGGCTCGGCCTGAGCATGCACGTCGACGTCTCGATCCGAGACCAGGATGGCCCGGTGCTCGCCGCCGACAGCGCGCGCAACGCGACGCCGCTGATGTCGACGCAGGCCTATGCCGACGAGCTGCAGGCCGCGAATGCGCTGATCGCCCGCACCATCGAACGGAACCTGCCGGCGCCGGCGACCGCGCGCCGCTGAGCCGCGCACCACGCATCGACCGCGAGCACCGACCATGTCCACCACGACCGCCGAGGGTGCGGCGCCGGCGTCCCCGACGCCCGCCGCGCCGACCGCGTTCCGTCCGCCCAACCTCGCGCTGACGACGATCGGCCTTGCGCTGGCGTCGTTCATGCAGGTGCTCGACATCACGATCGCCAACGTGTCGTTGCCGACGATCGCCGGCAACCTCGGCGCGAGTTCCAACCAGGCGACGTGGGTCATCACCTCGTTCGCGGTCAGCAACGCGATCGCGCTGCCGCTGACCGGCTACCTGACCCGCCGCTTCGGCGAGCGCAGGCTGTTCGTCTGGGCGACGTCCGCATTCGTCATCGCGTCGCTGCTGTGCGGCCTGGCGACGAGCATGGGCCTGCTCGTCGCGGCACGCGCGTTGCAGGGCTTCGTCGCCGGCCCGATGTACCCGGTCACCCAGGCGCTGCTGATCTCGATCTATCCACCCGCCAGGCGCGGACAGGCGATCGCGCTGCTGGCGATGGTGACCGTCGTCGCGCCGATCTGCGGTCCGATCCTCGGCGGCTGGATCACCGACAACTACAGCTGGGAATGGATCTTCTTCATCAACGTACCGATCGGCATCTTCGCCAGCGTCGTCGTCGCCGGCCAGCTGCGCGGCAGGCCGGAGAAGCTCGGGACGCCGAAGATGGACTACGTCGGGCTGGTCACGCTGGTGCTCGGCGTCGGCGCGCTGCAGACCCTGCTCGACCTCGGCAACGACGAGGACTGGTTCGCGTCGACGAAGATCGTCGTGCTCGCGGTCGTCGCGGTGCTGGGCCTGGCGGTGTTCCTGATCTGGGAGCTCACCGAGAAGGACCCGATCGTCGACCTGCGGCTGTTCCGCCACCGCAACTTCGCGTTCGGCACGCTGGCGATGGTGCTCGGCTACGCCGCGTTCTTCGCCGTCGGCCTGCTGGTGCCGCTGTGGCTGCAGCGCAACCTCGGCTACACGCCGATCTGGGCCGGCCTGGCGACCGCGCCGGTGGGCATCCTGCCGGTGCTGCTGACGCCGCTGGTCGGCAGGTACGCGCCGCGGTTCGACCTGCGCATCCTTGCCAGCTTCGCGTTCATGGTGATGGCCTTCACCAGCTTCCTGCGCTCGGGCTTCAACCTCGACGTCGACTTCCCGCATGTCGCCGTGGTGCAGCTGTGGCAGGGCCTGGGCGTAGCGCTGTTCTTCATGCCGGTGTTGAGCATCCTGCTGTCGGACCTGGAGCCGCACGAAATCGCCGCGGGCTCGGGCCTGGCGACGTTCTGCCGCACGCTCGGCGGCAGTTTCGCGGCGTCGCTGACGACCTGGGCCTGGAACCAGCGCAGCACCGTGCACCACGCGCAGCTGACCGAACACATCGCCGCGCACGATCCGGCGATCCAGCAGACCGTCGCGGCCCTCGGCCAGGGCGATCCGCAGCGCGGTGCGATGGCGCTGAACCAGATGATCTCGCAGCAGGCCGTGCAGATCGGGTTCAACGAGATCTTCCACGTGCTCGGCATCCTGTTCCTGGTCGTGATCGTGTTCGTCTGGCTCGCGAAGCCGCCGTTCGCCGCAAAGACGGGCGGCGCGGCGGGTGGCGGGCACTGATCCCGCCCGGCGCTGCCGCGCGGACGCGCGACCGTTTTCCTGCACGGCAACGGCAACGGCACCTGCGCAGCCCGGCAGGAACGCACGGGCGGCGTCTGGATGGGATCAGGCCATCGCCAGCAGCGCGGCGCCGGCGGCGGCGCCCAGCACCGTGCCGCCGATCACTTCGGGCAGGGTATGGCGCGCCATGCGCAGCCGCGACCACGCCAGCGGCGGGACCAGCAGCAGCGCGGCGATCCCCGCCGACGGCAGCAGCCCGAGCAGCACCACGCCCGCGAACGCCAGGCTGGCCATGTGCAGCGACAGCTTGATCCAGTGGTTGGCGATGCCGGCCACGCACAGCATCAGGGCCGCCGCCAGCACGCCGGACGAGGTCGCCGATCCGCGCCCGCCCATCCACAGCCAGTAGCCCGCGGCGACCGCGAGCGCGAGCAGGTACAGCAGCGGCCGCTCCTGTCGCCGCGAGGCATCGACGGTCTGCCAGTGGCCGCCGCGCCGGCGCTGCCAGATGAAGACGGACACGATCGCGATCGCCGCGCCGATCCCCACGGCAGTGCGCGGCAGGGCGTCCGGGGCGAGCCGCCACGCCACGAGCAGCGCCAGCGCGGCGAACAACGGGAACGGATGCAGGGCGATCGAGATCGCGCGCGCCATCGCGCGGTGGCGGGGGCTGGTCATCGGCGCGATCATTGCACACGCAGGCCGGCGGGCAACCGGGACGTCCCGCGGCCGGAAAAGCGCCACCACTACAACGGGAACACCGCCGCTCCGGGCGCAACCTCGAGCAGGTCCAGCGCGCGCGACATCTCGGCATCGCCGCCGCGGTTCGCGTGCGGCCCGAGTTCCGCACGATCCAGTCCGATGCGTCGACCGAGCCAGCCGATCAGGTAGAACAGGCCGGCCATCGCGGCCGTCACGCCGGCGACCTCCAGGTAATCGGAGCGGCCTGCCGTTCCCTGCCACAGCATCGCGCCGGTCACCACGATCCCGGCCAGCGCCGCGATCCCGGGCAGGATGTGCCGGGTCGCGGCCGATACGGAATCGACCGGGACCGTCGCGTACACGCTGCCGTCGGCGAGATTGCGGATGCCGTAGACGGTCACGCCGTCCGCGTCCTCCACCCCGGCCACGCGCAGGCGGTCGCCGGCGCCGAGGAACAGTTGCCCCGCACCCAGGCTGCGCAGGCGGAACAGCGGGGCATGGCCGTCGAGGCGGAAGCCGATCCGGTCGCTGTCGATGCTGCGGACCTGCCAGTTGTTCACGTGCACCGCATGCCAGGTCGTGTGCGTGCCGCGGTCGGCCTCCGCCAGCACGCCCTCGTAGCACCGCATCCGGCCGGCGATCGCGGCGTCGGTCATCGCACCGCCCCGCGGCTTGCGCGATAGCCGCGTTCGGCATCCCAGCGTTCGCGCACGCACACCACCGGCAACGAGAACAGGAACACCAGCAACAGGCCGATGCCGCCGCAACCGAGCACCGCGCCCAGCAGGATCGGCAGCAGGATCCATGCACCGACCGGGCCATCCAGCGCGCCGGTCGACGACAGCCAGGCGGCGCCGGCGGCAAACGCCGCGAAGCATGCCAGCGCGCACAGCAGCAGGCCGGCGGACGAGCGCGACATCGCCCACATCGCCATCGGCGCCAGGTCCACGCCATCGGCGCGAAGCCAGCGCAGCCAGGTCCTGCCCGTCGTCGTGGTCACGCCGGCGACGACGTCGATCCCGCCCCGTCCCGTGCCCAGGCCCTCCTGCAGCGTGGCGATCGGGCCGCCCAGCAGCTGCACGAAGTCGCTCTGGCGCAGGAAGACCCATTCGTCCCCGATGCGCAGCCGGTACAGCATGTCCGACGCCGAAACGCGCGGCAGCAGCCGGTTGCCGTCGAGCCGCTCCAGGCGTCCGCGCAGCACGCGGAATCCCGGCGGCGGCTCAGACATGTTCCAGCGCCTCGGCCAGCCGCTCCACGGCGATGACCTCCATGCCCTTGTAGCTGCCGGCCTTCGGCGCGTTGGCCTTCGCCACGATCGCGCGCCTGAAGCCGTGCGTCGCCGCCTCGCGCAGGCGCTCCTCGCCGTTGGGCACCGGGCGGATCTCGCCCGACAGGCCGACCTCGCCGAAGGCGATGGTCTTCTCCGGCAGCGGCGCATCGCGCAGCGACGACAGCACCGACAGCAGCACCGGCAGGTCGGCCGCGGTCTCCTGCACGCGGATGCCGCCGACCACGTTGACGAACACGTCCTGGTCGCCGGTCATGATGCCGCCGTGGCGATGCAACACCGCCAGCAGCATCGCCAGACGGTTGCCCTCCATGCCGACCGCGACCCGGCGCGGATTCGACAGCGGCGAGGCGTCGACCAGCGCCTGCACCTCGACCAGCAGGGGCCGCGTGCCCTCGCGCGTGACCATGACGCAGCTGCCCGGCTGCGGCGTGCTGCCGCCGGACAGGAAGATCGCCGACGGGTTCGGCACTTCCTTCAGGCCCTTGTCCCCCATCGCGAACACGCCCAGTTCGTTGACCGCGCCGAAGCGGTTCTTGAACGCCCGCATGACCCGGAAGCGACTGCCGCTGTCGCCTTCGAAATACAGCACCGCATCGACCATGTGCTCGAGCACGCGCGGACCGGCGATGCCGCCCTCCTTGGTCACGTGGCCGACCAGGAACACCGCGGTGCCGGTCTCCTTGGCGTAGCGCACCAGCCGCGCGGCGGACTCGCGCACCTGGCTGACCGAACCGGGCGCGGCGGTCAGCGATTCGGTCCACAGGGTCTGGATCGAGTCGGCGATGATCAGCCGCGGACGCAGGTCCGACGCGTGTTCGAGGATCCGTTCGATGCCAGTCTCGGCCAGCGCGTGCAGGCCGTCGAGCGACAGCCCGAGCCGGACCGCGCGGCCGGCGACCTGGGCCAGCGACTCCTCGCCGGTGACGTACAGCCCCGGCAGCGTGCCGGCCATCTGCGCCAGCGCCTGCAGCAGCAGCGTCGACTTGCCGATGCCCGGGTCGCCGCCGACCAGCACCACCGCGCCTTCGACCAGGCCGCCGCCGAGCACCCGGTCGAACTCGCCGATGCCGGTCGACACCCGCACGTCCTCGCCCTGCTGCACGTCCTTGAGCGCCATGACCTTCGGCGCGTCGACCTTGCCGGCCCAACCCGACCGGCGCGACGCCGGCGATTTCGCCGCGGCCGCGGATTCCAGCACGATCTCCGACAGCGTGTCCCACGCCCCGCACGCGCCGCACTGGCCCTGCCACTTGCTGTAGTCGGCGCCGCATTCGCTGCAGACGTAGGCGGTACGGGCCTTGGCGGCGCGGGCTTTGGACGGGGGGCTGACCACGGAAGGTTCCTGACGCGGGCGACGGCGCAGGATACCCGCGGGCGGTCGCAATGGCCGAGATCCGTCCGGTCCGCACGCCCGCCACGTCGCCTCGCCACCGCGCAGGCGCACGGCGTATTCATGGACCTTCCGCCGAAGCCCCTACAATCCGCATCTCAGCACGCCACCGGACACAGCGCAGGGGACGCCAGCCCGGATGCCGAACCAAACCGACATCGCCGACCGGTCAACGACCTCGGTCCGGCACTTCATCCATCGCACCTACCGGATGCGCACGCTCGGCACCGCGCTGTGCGCACTGCCGATCGCATCGGTGCTGCTGGAACGCGGCGTGCCGGCATGGGTCTGGGTGGCCCTGTCGGGCAACGCGCTGGTCTGGCCGCACCTGGCCAACCAGTGGTCGCAACGCGCCGCCGACCCGCTCGCGGCCGAATACCGCAACCTGGTGCTCGATGCCGCGTTCGGCGGGCTGTGGCTCGCGATGATCGCCGTCAGCCCGCTGCCGACGGCGATCATCGTCACCGCGCTGACCACCGACCGGATCGCCGCGGGCGGCTGGCGCATGGTGCGGCGCTCGACCGTGGCGCTGCTGCTGGCGTTCGCAGCCGGCTGGGCCATGCTCGGATTCCCGTTCGCGCCGGAGATGTCGCTGCGCACGCTGCTCGCCTGCCTGCCGCTGCTGTTCGGCTACAACGTCGCCCTGAGCGTCGTCACCTACCGCCTCGGCAAGACGATCTCGCGGCAGAACCGCCAGCTCGAACACCTCAACCTCACCGATGCCAGCAGCAACCTGCCCAACCGCCGCCATTTCGACGCGAGCGCGATGCGGGCGCACGCGCTGTTCCGGCGCCACGTGCGGCCTGCGGCGCTGCTGCTGGTGGACATCGACCGCTTCAAGGACATCAACGACCACTACGGCCACGGCACCGGCGACGTGGTGGTCAAGGCCGTGGCCGACGTGCTGCGCGACGCCGTATGTCCCAGCGACGTGCCGGCGCGCATCGGCGGCGACGAATTCGCGGTGCTGCTCAACGACACCGGACTGCCGCATGCGCGCGAAATCGGCGAACGCATTCGCGCCAGGATCGCCGCGCTGGCGTTCGACGCCGCGCCCGGGCTCGCCTGCACGGTCAGCGTCGGCGTCGCCGATGTCCGCGACCAGCACGACACCCTGCAGCACTGGATGCGCGATGCCGACGCCGCCCTGTACCGCGCCAAGGCCGCGGGCCGCAACCGCCTGGCGGCGGCGTGACCCCGCACGCCGGAAACGCGGACGGGCAGCCGCGAGGCTGCCCGTCGGGTCGAAACTGGTGCCGGAAACAGGAATCGAACCTACGACCTGCGCATTACGAATGCGCCGCTCTTTTCGGCTTACCGATCATTCGTACGGACTCGATTTCAGCCCCTATGCTCCGATCAGACTTTCCGCCGGGATCCCCAGATTCCGATGCAGGTTGCGGATCATGCCGATGGTGAGGCTCCGCTTGCCGTTAAGCACCTCATAGACCCTGTTCGGCTTCCCGATCGAGGGCACCAGGTCTTTGACCGTCAGCTCTCCCTGCTCCATTCTGAAGCGAATGGCCTCAATCGGATCCGGCGCCTCGATCGGGAAGGTCCTGGTCTCGTAGGCCTCGACCAGCGTGGCGAGAACCTCGAAGCGATCGCCATCCTCCGTACCCGGCTCCGGCTCGTCATCGAAATAGGCCGACAGCTCACGAAGGGCGGCCTTGTAGTCCTGTTCGTCACGGATGGGATGGATGTTCATAGCGCCTCCACTGTTGCGGCGTCGATCCTGTCGTACTCGGCATGCGTTCCCAGGAACTTGATGTAGACAGCCTGGAAGCGATAGGCCACTGCCACGATCAACCTGTAGTCGTTACCTTTGATGTTGAACACCACACGGTTCTTGCCCACGAAACTGGCACTCGCGTAGTGATTGCGAATGTCCTGCGGCGAGAGCCAAGCGGCATGTTTCGCCTCGTCGTACCAGGCCTTGAGGGGCTGCTCCGAGTCAGGGTGACGTTCCCAGAACGCCCTCAGGGCGCTGACGGCGATGACTCTCATGCGGCGATGCTAGTCCCAAATTGGGACTGATGCAAGATGTCGTCCGTTCGCCGCTGAATCACGGATTGGACCATTCCCTGGCCATTCTGTGCACGGGAGGGGTTCTTCGCCGATTCCCGGGATTCACCTGTCGTAGGTCGGGGCAACGCCCCCGACACCAGACGGCGCCGATCGCGAATCCGGACACCGCGCACGTCGGCCGCGTGGGGCCGACCTACGCAAGGTCGGACGACCGTCTTCCCCGGACTTGGGCGAAGAACCAAAAAAAAAACCCCGGGAAGCTGGGCTTCCGGGGGCTTGGTGTCTGGTGCCGGAAATAGGAATCGAACCTACGACCTACGCATTACGAATGCGCCGCTCTACCAACTGAGCTATTCCGGCATGGGGCGTGAATTCTAGGCAGCGCCTCGGCTGCGGTCAATCGACCAGTTGCACCCGCAGTTCCTTGGGCAGCGCGAACACCATGCTTTCCGGTTCGCCGTCGAGCTCGCGCATGCCCTTGGCGCCCAGTTCGCGCAGGCGATCGAGCACGCCCTGGATCAGGATGTCGGGGGCCGACGCGCCGGCGGTGACGCCGACGTGGCGGCGGCCGGCGACCCAGCGCGGGTCGATCTCGGCCGCGCCGTCGATCAGGTAGGCCTCGACGCCGTCGCGCTGGGCCAGTTCGCGCAGGCGGTTGGAGTTGGAGCTGTTCGGCGAACCGACCACCAGCACCAGGTCGCACTGCCGGGCGAGGTCGCGTACCGCATCCTGGCGGTTCTGCGTGGCATAGCAGATGTCGTCGTTCTTCGGCCCCTGGATCGCCGGGAACTTCGCCTTCAGCGCGGCGATGACGCTGCGGGTGTCGTCGACCGACAGCGTGGTCTGGGTGGTGTAGGCGAAATTCTCCGGCTGGCCGACGACCAGCGCCTCGACGTCGGCCTCGTCCTCGACGAGGTAGATCGAGCCGCGACCGGCCTCGGCGCGCCACTGTCCCATCGTGCCCTCGACCTCGGGATGGCCCGCATGCCCGATCAGCACCACGTCGCGGCCGGCCCGGCAATGCCGCGCGACCTCGAAATGCACCTTGGTGACCAGCGGACAGGTCGCATCGAAGACCTTCAGGCCACGCCGCGCGGCTTCTTCGCGCACCGCCTGCGAGACGCCGTGGGCGCTGAAGATCACCGTGTTGCCGTCCGGCACCTCGTCGAGCTCCTCGACGAAGATCGCGCCACGCCGCTTCAGGTCCTCGACCACGAAACGGTTGTGCACGACCTCGTGGCGCACGTAGATCGGCGCGCCGAGCAGCTCGATCGCGCGCTTGACGATCTCGATCGCGCGGTCGACGCCGGCGCAGAAGCCGCGGGGATTGGCGAGGACGATATCCATGAGAACCGGAGTTTACCGAAGGCTGTGGGAATGGAGGGGCAACGAGCGCGACGGAGCATCTCCCGCACGGCACGATCGCCCTTCCCTGCGTGGTGGGTAACGCCAGGACGCGATCGTAGGTCGGGCAACGCCCCCGACGCCAAGCGCATGTCGGCCGCGTGGGGCCGACCTACGCAAGATCGGGGGCAACCCTCTTCCAAAGCCCCCTCGCCCGACGCACTTCGCGCGTCGACCTCTCCCGCAGGCAGAGGTGCCCCGATCCGACGGCCGAAGCTCTCCCCCCGCAGAGTCAGGCTTTCTTCTTCACCGGGAAGAGCCCGAACAGCGCGATCCCGATCGCGCCGCCGACGATCGCCGCGTCCGCCAGGTTGAACGCCGGCCAGTAGTAGTCGCGCCAGTGCCACTGGATGAAGTCGACGACGTGGCCGTGGATCTGGCGGTCGATGACGTTGCCCAGTGCGCCGCCGATGACCAGCGCGAACGGCAGCGCGGTCCGCCAGTCGCGGCGCGGGGTCCGGGTCAGCCACCAGGTCAGCACCGCGCAGATGCCGAACGCAAGCAGGGTGAAGAACCACTTCTGCCAGCCGCCGGCGCTGGCGAGGAAGCTGAACGCCGCGCCGGTATTGTAGGTGCGGTACCAGTTCCAGACGCCGTCGATGACCGGGATCGCGGTGTACTCGGGCAGCGAGGTCAGCACCCACCACTTGCTCAACTGGTCCAGCACGATCACCGCGGCCGACAGCAGCAGCCACGGCAATGCATCGGGCCTGGCCCTGGCCATCAGAACCACCTCCGCACTTCGCCGCCGCCGTCGCGGCCGTCGGTCGCGATGTTCTCCACGCAGCGCCCGCACAGCTGCGGATGCGCGGCGTCGCTGCCGACATCGGCGCGGCGCTGCCAGCAGCGCACGCACTTGGGCTTGTCGGTCGGCCGCGCGGACACGCCGATCAGCGCGCTGTCCTCGTCGCCGACGATGCTGACGTCGCCGCTGATCAGCAGGAAGCGCAGTTCGTCGATGACCGGCGACAGCCAGTTCTGGTCGGCCACGCTGCAGCGCAGTTCGATCTCGGCATCGAGCGCGGCGCCGATCGCGCCGCTGGCGCGCATCGGTTCGAGCACCCTGGACACCTGCTCGCGCAGTTCCAGCACGCGCTCGAAGTCCTCGTTCGACCACGGCGCGTCCCCGTCGAGCGGCACCAGCCCCTCGTACCAGGTGGCGAACTGGACATTGGCCTCGCGCGTGCCGGTCGCCGGTGCCGGCAGGTAGGCCCACATCTCGTCGGCGGTGAAGCTCAGGACCGGCGCGATCCAGCGCACGAACGCCTCGACGATGTGGTACATCGCGGTCTGCGCGCTGCGGCGGCCGGCCGAATGCTCGGGCATCGTGTACAGCCGGTCCTTGGTGACGTCGAGGTACAGCGAACCGAGGTCGACGCTGCAGAAGTTCAGCAGCGCCTGCACGATCTCGGCGAAGTCGTAGCGGGCGTAGGCGTCGGCGATCCGCTGCTGCAGCGCGAACGCGCGGCCGACGATCCAGCGGTCCAGCGCGACCATGTCGGCCGGGGCCAGCAGGTCGCGCGCCGGCTCGAAGCCGGCGAGGTTGCCGAGCAGGAAGCGCGCGGTGTTGCGGATGCGCCGGTAGGCGTCGGCGTTGCGCTTGAGGATCTCCTGCGACAGCGACATCTCGTTGCTGTAGTCGGCCGATGCGATCCACAGGCGCAGGATGTCCGCGCCCAGGGTCTTCATGATGTCCTGCGGCTCGATGCCGTTGCCCAGCGACTTGGACATCTTGCGGCCGTGCTCGTCGACGGTGAAGCCGTGGGTCAGGCACTGCCGGTACGGCGCCGCCCTGTCGATCGCGACGCCGGTGAGCAGCGACGACTGGAACCAGCCGCGGTGCTGGTCGGAACCTTCCAGGTACAGGTCCGCCGGCTTGCCGAGGCCGCGCTCGAGCAGCACGCATTCGTGGGTGACGCCGGAGTCGAACCAGACGTCGAGGATGTCGGTGATCTTGTCGTAGTGCACCGCCTCGCTGCCCATCAGTTCGGCCGCGTCCAGCGAGTACCAGACGTCAACGCCCTCGCGCTCGACGCGGTCGGCGACCGCGCGCATCAGCTCGGTGCTGCGCGGGTGCGGCTCGCCGGTCTCGCGGTGCACGAACAGCGCGATCGGCACGCCCCAGGTACGCTGGCGCGAGATGGTCCAGTCCGGGCGGCCCTCGACCATGCCGGCGATGCGCGCCTGGCCCCATTCAGGATACCACTTGACGGTTCTGATCGCGGCCAGCGCGTCGCGGCGCAGGTGCGCCTGCTCCATCGAGATGAACCATTGCGGCGTGGCGCGGAACGCGATCGGGGTCTTGTGCCGCCAGCAGTGCGGATAGCTGTGCTCGAGCTTCGCGAACGCCAGCAGCGTGCCGTTGCCGCGCAGCACGTCGACGATCGCGTCGTTGGCCTTCCAGATATGCAGGCCGGCCAGCACGACGTCGCCGGCGGGCGGCGTCGACGGCAGGTAGACGCCGCGCCCGTCGACCGGGTTGATCTGGGCGGCGCTGTAGCGGTCCAGCAGCCCGTAGGCCTTGCCGACGATGTAGTCGTCCTGGCCGTGACCGGGCGCAGTGTGCACGGCGCCGGTGCCGTCCTCGGCCGAGACGTGCTCGCCCAGGATCACCGGAATGTCCCGCTCGCCGTAGAAGGGATGCGCCAGCAGCAGGTGTTCGAGCGCGGCGCCGGGCACGCGGCCGTGCACGACGACGTCGCCGTCGACGCCGTAGCGGCGCAACGCGCGCTCGGCCAGCGGCTCGGCCAGCACCAGCCAGCGGCGCCTGCCGGCATGCGCCGGGCCTTCCACCAGCACGTACTCCAGTTCCGCGCCGAGCGAGACCGCCAGCGAGGCCGGCAGCGTCCACGGCGTCGTGGTCCAGATCGGCACCGCGATCCCGACGTCGGCCGGCAGCGTCGCCCCGAACGCACGCGCGAACGCCGCGCTGTCGCGGGCGGCGTAGGCCACGTCGATCGCCGGCGACACCTTGTCGGCGTATTCGATCTCCGCCTCGGCCAGCGCCGAGCCGCAGTCGAAGCACCAGTGCACCGGCTTGACCCCGCGGGTGAGGTGGCCGTTGTCGATGACCTTGGCCAGCGCGCGGATCTCATTGGCCTCGAAGCGGAAATCGAGCGTGCGGTAGGGATTGTCCCAGTCGCCGATCACGCCCAGGCGCTTGAAGTCGCGGCGCTGGATGTCGATCTGCGCGTTGGCGTACTCGCGGCACTTCTGCCGGAACTCGACCGCGTCGAGCTTGACCCCGACCTTGCCCCACTTCTTCTCGATCGCGATCTCGATCGGCAGGCCGTGGCAGTCCCAGCCCGGGATGTAGGGCGCGTCGAATCCGGCCATCGACTTCGACTTGACGATGATGTCCTTGAGGATCTTGTTGACCGCATGGCCAAGGTGGATCGCGCCGTTGGCATACGGCGGGCCGTCGTGCAGCACGAACCGCGGCCGCCCGGCGGCATGCGCGCGCAGCTGCGCGTACAGGCCTTCCTCCTCCCAGCGCGCCAGCGTCGCCGGCTCGCGCTTGGGCAGGTCGCCGCGCATCGGGAAATCGGTCGACGGCAGGTGGATCGTCGACTTGTAGGGGTTGGAACCGGACTCTGCGCTCACGCGAAACCCTGTCGTTGTGCTGCTTGTGGGGGTGCCGCACGCGTGCGTGCGGACTCGGGGGGCGGACCGAGCAGGCGCCTTGCCTGCGCGGCATCGCGGTCCATCTGCGCGACCAGCGCCGACAGATCGGAGAACTTCTCCTCGTCGCGCAGCCGCGCGACGAACTCGACCTCGATGCGGCGGCCGTACAGGTCGCCATCGAAATCGAACAGGTGCGCCTCGAGCAGCGGCTCGACGCCGCCGACGGTCGGCCGGGTACCGAAGCTCGACACCGACGGCCACGGGGCCGCGCTGCCGGTCAGGTCCTCGACCCCGCGCACGCGCGTGGCGTAGATCCCGCGCAGCGCCGGCACCCTGCCGCCGAAGCGCAGGTTGGCGGTCGGATAGCCCAGCGTGCGGCCCAGGCGCTGGCCATGCACGACCCGGCCCGACACCGCGTACGGCCGGCCGAGCAGCGCCGCGGCGGCGGCGAAATCGCCGGCGACCAGCGCGGCGCGGATCCGGGTGCTCGACACCCGTTCACCATCGAGGACCAGCGGCACGATCTCGCCAGCGACGAAGCCCGCGGTCTCGCCCAGCGCGTGCAGCGTCACGATGTCGCCGGCACGGCGGTGGCCGAAGCGGAAGCCCGGGCCGACCCAGACCTCGCGCGCGCGCAGCCGCTGTACCAGTACCTGTTCGACGAAGGCATCGGGCGTCATCGCCGCCATCCGCGCGTCGAAACGCAGCAGGCCGACGACATCCACGCCCAGCGCGCGCAGGCCCTCGACCTTGGCCCGTACCGGCCCGAGCCGTGGCGGCGGCGCATCGGCGGCGAAGAACTCGCGCGGCAGGGGTTCGAAGCTCAGCGCCACCACCGGCACCCCGAGCACGTGCGCCCGCGCGACCGCCTGCCGCACCAGCGCCTGATGGCCCAGGTGCAGGCCATCGAAGGCACCGATGCAGACCACGCTGCCGTCGGCACACAGGGGATCGCCGGCGATGTCGCGAAACAGCCTGCTCATGTCGTCCCGTCGGACGGAACGCGCCATGCGGATCAGGCGCGTTCCGGGAAAATGACCGGTCATTATAGGGGGCAGGGGGCAGGGGCCGGAGGACAGGGAAAAGCGATGGCGGACGAGGCACTTGCTTTTCCCTGTCCTCCGGCCCCTGCCCCCTGCCCCCTGCCCTCTGCTCAATGCCGCAGATGCCGCGGCCGCAGGCCCAGCGCGAGCATCGCCGCGGCGTAGGCCCCGGCGCCGGCACCGATCACCAGCAGCAGCCAGCCGATGCGCTGCGGCACCCGCGCGATGTCGGTCCAGTCGCCGATCCACAGGCGCAGGCCGACCACCACCACCGCCATCGCCGCGCAGGCGCCGGCCAGCCGCAGCAGGTAGCGCGCCCAGCCCGGCTGCGGGGTGAAGATCCCGCGCCGGCGCAGGTAGCGCCACAGCAGCGCCGCGTTGAGCACGCCGGCCAGCGCGGTGGCCAGGGCGATGCCGCCATGCGCGCCCGGCACGTCGTAGAACCACAGCGGCGTGGTCAGCAGGATCGTCAGGCCGACGTTCGCGGCTACCGTCCAGATCGCCGCGCGCATCGGCGTCTTCGTGTCCTGGCGCGCATAGAACGCCGGCGCCAGCACCTTGCTGAGCATGAACGCCGGCACGCCCAGGCTCATCGCCGACAGGCTGACCGCCGCCATGCGGGTATCGAACGCGGTGAACGCGCCGTAGTTGTAGACCGTCGCGGTGATCGGCTCGGCCAGCAGCAGCAGGCCGAGGCCGGCCGGCACGCCGGCCAGCAGCGCCATGCGCAGGCCCCAGTCGAGCGAGGCGTTGTAGCCGTCGGTATCGGCCGCCGCGTGCCGCCGCGACAGGTGCGGCAGGATCACCGTGCCCAGCGCGACGCCGAACAGGCCCAGCGGGAACTCGACCAGGCGATCGGAGTAGTACAGCCAGTCGACGCTGCCCGCCGCCAGCAGCGAGGCGAACGCGGTGCCGACCAGCAGGTTCACCTGCGCCACCGACGAGGAGAACAGCGTCGGCAGCATCAGCCGTCCGACCTTGCGCACGTCCGGATGGCGGAAGCCCGGCCGCAGCCGCGGCAGCAACCCGTAGCGCCGCAGCGCGGGCCACAGCAGCGCCATCTGCAGGAAGCCGGCGATCAGCACGCCCCAGGCCAGGCCGAACGGCGGCACCTCGAAGCGCGGCGCCAGCCACAGCATCGCCGCGATCATCGTCAGGTTGTGCAGCACCGGGGTGAAGGCCGGCAGGCCGAAGCGGCCGTGGCTGTTGAGGATCGAGGCCGCCAGCGACATCATCGAGATGAACAGCAGGTACGGGAACGTGATCCGCAGCATCTGCGCGGTCTGCGCCAGCAGTTCCGGCTGCTCGGCCCAGCCCGGCGCGAACACGCGCGCGACCAGCGGCGCGGCCAGCATGCCCAGCGCGCAGACCACCAGCACCACCGCGCACAGCGCCCCGGCCATCGCGTCGACGAAGGACTTCAGCGCGGCCTTGTCGCCGCGCTCCCTGATCTCGTTGAGCACCGGCACGAAGGCCATCGCCATCGAGCCCTCGGCGAACACCCGGCGCAGGAAGTTCGGGATCCGGTAGGCGACGATGAACGCGCTCATCGCCCCGCCGGTACCGAACAGCGTCGCCTGCAGCATGTCGCGGGCGAACCCGGCGATGCGCGACAGCAGGGTCATCGCGCTGAATACCGCGCTGGAGCGCAGCAGCCCGCCGCGGCGCGTTTTCGGGGGGGTGGCCGCGGCCGGATCGGGCGCAGTCACGCCCGGAATCCGTTCAGCCGGGGCCGGTTGACGCAAGTATCTGAAACCACCATAATTTCCTGCTCGAATTTCCACTCGTCCGGCCGAGCCGGATTTTCACACGTCCAGCTTCCAGGAATCCATCGTGGCAAACATCAAGTCCGCCAAGAAGCGCGCCAAGCAGACCGTCGTGCGCAACGCGCGCAACTCCGCCCAGCGCTCGCAGCTCCGCACCGCCGTCAAGAAGGTGCTCAAGGCGCTCGACGCCAATGACGCCGCCGGCGCGCAGGAGGCCTTCAAGGTCGCCCAGCCGATCCTCGACCGTTTCAGCTCGCGCGGCCTGATCCACAAGAACAAGGCAGCCCGTCACAAGAGCCGCCTGACCGCACGCATCAAGGCCCTGCAGGCCGCCTGATCCGGCGACGGCGCCGCAAGGCGCTGCGCGATCGACAGAGAACCCGGCATGTGGCCGGGTTTTTTGCGTCCGCCATCCATGGCAGACACCCTGCGGGCCGTCGCTGTGAGACGTCAAAAATCGCTCCCCGCGATTTTGTGGTCGCCGTCCAGGGCGGAAACGCGGCGGGCCAACGCTGCGGATTCTCGGCGTGTCGGCCTCCCCTTTTCGGAGGCCAGGTCGGGCCTACGCGCCCGACACCCGGACGCATCCAGGAAGCGATCGCCGGTTCCCGACCTGTGGATCCCGTGCGTCGGGGGCGTTGCCCCGACCCACGCCGGCTTCACGCGCCGCCGATCGCCGGCGACCAACCGCCCCCGGCGATCAGGGTCCGGGCGGCGAACGTCAGGTTCCACAGGCTGTAGGCCAGCACCATGACCAAGGCGCCGATGGCGACTCTGCGCCGCGATGCGAAAGCGGCCGTTGCCGTGCCGACGACGAAGATCGCCAGCCCGACCCAAAGCCTGACCGAGCTCGCCATCGAGGCGAATCCGGGATCCGCGGCCGCAAGCATGCAGAACAGCCCGACCACGATCAGGTTGGACGTCATGATGCAGGCGAATACCAGCCGCCGGTTCGCCCAGAAGTACTCGTCGAGATCGAGCCGCTCCACGCCCCCGGCCGACACCCGCGGAAAGGTCACGCTGGCGGCGACGTAGAAGGTGGCAGCGATTGCCAGGCCGGTCACGAGGATCGCGATGTTGAACGGCGCGCCCCGGAAGATGATCCATGCCTGGTTCCAGAACGTCGTGATGTCCAGTGCCACGAACACCGCCAGCATCGGCGTCAGCCAGCCGAACCGGATCCGTTCGCGCTCGTGCAGGACCTGCGCAAGCCCGCTTACCAGCGCGGCCACCGAAAGGCCGAGCAACAGCCCATAGAAGCTGAAGAAGAACTCGAATGCGCTGATCGGTGGTGTCCTGCCGGGGCCCCTGCCGTCAGTGTAAGCCCGCGTCGGCCGCCTCGCGCGCCTCGCGGTCGAGTTCGTCGATCGCCGCCTGTACCTTCAGCATCACCTCTCGGGTACCTTCGTGGGCGAGGCCCGAGATCAGGAACCACGGCTGCTGCCAGCCCAGCGTCCCGACGATCCGCTCCGCCTCGGCCTGCGCATCCTCCGGCAGCAGGGTGTCGGCCTTGTTGATCAGCAGCCAGCGCGGCTTGTGCAGCAGTTCCGGGTCGAACTTCTCCAGCTCGTGCTCGATCGCCCGCACCTGGTCGACCGCGTCGCTGCCGTCGAGCGGCGCGATCTCCACCAGGTGCAGCAGCAGCCGGGTGCGCTGGATGTGGCGCAGGAACAGCGCGCCCAGGCCCGCGCCATCGGCCGCGCCCTCGATCAGACCGGGGATGTCGGCGATGACGAAGCTGCGCGCGGGCTCCACGCTGACCACGCCGAGGTTCGGATACAGCGTGGTGAACGGATAGTCGGCGACCTTCGGCGTCGCCGCCGATACCGCGCGGATCAGCGTGCTCTTGCCGGCGTTCGGAAAGCCCAGCAGGCCGACATCGGCCAGCAGCTTCAGTTCCAGCTTCAGCGTGCGCTCCTCGCCCTGCTCGCCCGGCGTGGACTGCCGCGGCGAGCGGTTGGTCGAGCTCTTGAAGTGCATGTTGCCGAGCCCGCCCTTGCCGCCGCGCGCGACCAGCAGGCGCTGGCCGTGCTCGGTCAGGTCGCCGATGACCTCGTCGGTCATGACGTTGTGCACCACGGTGCCGACCGGCACGACGATCGTCAGCGGATCGCCGCCCTTGCCGTACATCTGCCGGCCCATGCCGTTCTCGCCGCGCTGGGCGCGGAACATCGTCTGGTGGCGGAAATCGACCAGCGTGTTGAGGTTCTCGTCGGCCTGCAGCCAGACGCTGCCGCCGTCGCCGCCGTCGCCGCCGTCCGGGCCGCCGAGCGGGATGAACTTCTCGCGCCGGAACCCGACGCAGCCATTGCCGCCGTTGCCGGCGGTGACGGTGATTTCGACTTCGTCGACGAGTTTCATCGTGATCGGTACTCGTAAAGTGTGAGTTCGGCGCGCGCCACAGGAGCATCCTCGCCGCAATCGCCGGCGCGGGTAAACCGCGTCAGCACGCGTGCAGGCAGGTCGCCGCCGGCATCTCCGCCTATCCGGCGGATGGACAGGTCGAACCATTGGTCGCCCAGCAACTGCCGGCCGCGGATCGCGTGGCCGCGCGGATCGCGCGCGGCCACCTCGAAGACATCGCGCGCGACGCTGCCGTCTTCGCGACGCGTCTCGCTGTCCGTGCGCTCGGCACGTCCCTCGGCATCGAAGCGACGCGTCCGCAGCAGGTGTTCGAGACCATCGACCGGATGCCGCGTGGCCAGGTCGGTGACCTGCGCCAACGGGTCCGGATACAGAACGTCGCCCTGCCCCAGCACGATCGCGTCGCCGCCTGGAACCTGCGGCGGTGCCAGTACGGCTTCGACGCGCGAGGGCGGCGCCGTCCCGATGCGCGACCAGCGCAGCCACAGCGTCCAGCCGGCATCTCCGGACCAGTTCAATGCACTGGATTCCAGCCAGCCGTCAGCGTCGAAACGGATGCGGAACGCCTTCCGCTCGACGTCTGCCCCGACCTCGTCCACGCCGACAGGCGGCGCCCACGCCGCGGGATCGGCCAGCATCGCCTGCATCGCCGGCGACGGCGCCGGAAAGGTGAACGCAAGCATCCGCACTTCCGTCACCGACTCGGGCAGCCGCATCGCGCTGCGGTCGTCGAACCCCGGCGCATCGGCCGCGCATGCCGGGAAAGCGCACAGCACGCCCGCCAGCAACAACGCCATCGACGCTCCGTTCATCGACCCCCGTCCTCGTTCCTTTCGCACAAATGGAAAGCCCCGCTATCCGCGGGGCTTTCCGGATCCTGCCGTCATCGGCGGGCAACGCAAGGCTCAGGCCTCGGCCACCACGCTGACGGTACGGCGGTTCTTCGGACCCTTGGTCGTGAACTCGACCTTGCCGTCGACCAGCGCGAACAGCGTGTGGTCGCGGCCGAGGCCGACGCCGGCGCCCGGATGGAACTGGGTACCGCGCTGGCGCACGATGATGTTGCCCGCTTCGATGGCCTGGCCGCCGAAGATCTTGACGCCGAGGTACTTCGGGTTGGAGTCGCGGCCGTTGCGCGAGGAACCTACGCCCTTCTTGTGTGCCATGACTGCTTCTCCTTACTTGTTGTCGCCGGAACCGTTGATTCCGGTGATTTCGATTTCGGTGTAGTGCTGACGGTGTCCCTGGCGCTTCATGTGGTGCTTGCGGCGACGGAACTTGATGATGCGGATCTTGTCGGCGCGGCCGTGGGCCTTGACGGTGGCGGTGACGGTGGCGCCCTTCAGCGCGTCGCCCAGCTTCACGCCGTCGCTGTCGCCCAGCAGCAGGACGTTGTCGAACTTGATCTCGCTGCCGACGTCGCCTTCGAGCTTCTCGACGCGCAGCGTCTCACCTGCCATCACGCGGTACTGCTTGCCGCCCGTGACGAGTACTGCATAACTCATGACCAGACTTCCTCTGTAGTTATTGTGGTCTCTGCCGCCATCGAGGGCAGACAGGAGCGGAATTGTAGAGGGTTCAGTGAGTTAGAGTCAAACAGGCCCCGTGGCAGGCGATCGGGAGGGCCCTCGCCTCGTCTTGCGGAAGGACTCCTGTCGTCCCGGGCACCTGCCCACGCCCGTGCGGGCCGCCCTCTTGTCGCACCGGATGAGACGTGCCGGGACCAGACTGGCGTTCGCCGAATTTGCCCCCAAATCACCGGCTCGGTAGTCTGGTCGATCGTCCGTTCCCTGTCCGTACGTCGCTGCTGCGTCCACCCCAGAACCCACTGGCGGCGTGCGCAGGCTGCCCTCCCCCGCCCCCACAAACTGGATCCGACTCCGATGGCGATGGACACCATCCGCATTCGCGGTGCCCGTACCCACAACCTGAAGAACATCGATCTCGACCTGCCGCGCGACAAGCTGATCGTGATCACCGGCCTGTCCGGCTCCGGCAAGTCGTCGCTGGCGTTCGACACCATCTATGCCGAGGGCCAGCGCCGCTACGTCGAGTCGCTGTCGTCGTACGCGCGCCAGTTCCTCAGCGTCATGGAAAAGCCCGACGTCGACCACATCGAGGGCCTGTCGCCGGCGATCTCGATCGAGCAGAAGTCGACGTCGCACAATCCGCGCTCGACGGTCGGCACGATCACCGAGATCTACGACTACCTGCGCCTGCTCTACGCCCGCGTCGGCAGCCCGCGCTGCCCGGACCACGGCTATCCGCTGGAGGCGCAGACGGTCAGCCAGATGGTCGACCACGTGCTGACCCTGGACCGGGACCAGCGCTGGATGCTGCTGGCGCCTGTGGTCCGCGAGCGCAAGGGCGAGCACGCGCAGGTGTTCGAGCAGCTGCGCGCCCAGGGCTATGTGCGCGTGCGCGTCGACGGCGAGTTGTACGAGATCGACGCGCTGCCCACGCTCGCGCTGCGGCAGAAGCACACGATCGAGGCGGTCATCGACCGCTTCAAGGTCCGCGACGACATCAAGCAGCGTCTCGCCGAGTCGTTCGAGACCGCGCTCAAGCTCGGCGACGGCATGGCGTCGGTGCGGTCGATCGACGACCCGTCCGCCGAGCCGCAGCTGTTCTCGTCGAAGTACAGCTGCCCGGTCTGCGACTACGCGCTGCCGGCGCTGGAGCCACGACTGTTCTCGTTCAACTCGCCGGTCGGCGCCTGCCCGACCTGCGACGGCCTGGGCGTCAGCGAGTTCTTCGACCCCGACCGCGTGGTCGTGCATCCGGAGCTGTCGCTGGCGGCCGGTGCGGTGCGCGGCTGGGACCGCCGCAATGCCTACTACTTCCAGCTGATCCAGTCTCTGTCGAGGCACTACGGCTTCGATGTCGACACGCCGTGGCAGGACCTGCCGCAGGCCTCGCGCGACGCGGTGCTGTTCGGCAGCGGCGACGAGACGCTGACCTTCACCTACATCACCGACTCGGGCGCGCGCACCCAGCGCAAGCACCGTTTCGAGGGCATCGTGCCGAACCTGGAGCGGCGCTACCGCGAGACCGAGTCCGCCGCCGTGCGCGAGGAACTGTCGAAGTACATCAGCCAGCGCCCGTGCCCGACCTGCGAAGGCTCGCGCCTGAACCGCGCCGCGCGCAACGTGTTCGTCGCCGACCGGCCGATCGAGTCGCTGGTGGTGCTGCCGATCGACGAGGCGCTGGCGTTCTTCGCGGCGATGGACCTGCCCGGCTGGCGCGGCGAGATCGCCGCCAAGATCGTCAAGGAGATCGCCGAGCGCCTGCGCTTCCTGGTCGACGTCGGCCTCGACTACCTCACCCTGGAACGCAAGGCCGACACCCTGTCCGGCGGCGAGGCGCAGCGCATCCGGCTGGCGTCGCAGATCGGCGCCGGCCTGGTCGGGGTGATGTACGTGCTCGACGAGCCGTCGATCGGCCTGCACCAGCGCGACAACGAGCGCCTGCTCGGCACCCTCACCCGGCTGCGCGACCTCGGCAACACGGTGATCGTGGTCGAGCACGACGAGGACGCGATCCGCCTGGCCGACCACATCGTCGACATCGGCCCGGGCGCGGGCGTGCACGGCGGCGAGGTCGTCGCCGAGGGTGACTACGCCGCCATCCTCGCCGCGCCGCGCTCGCTGACCGGGCAGTACCTCAGCGGCCGCAAGCGCATCGAGATCCCGACCCGGCGCCACAAGCCGAACCCGAAGATGAAGCTGCGCCTGCTGGGCGCGTCGGGCAACAACCTCAAGAACGTCGACCTGACCATCCACTCGGGCCTGTTCACCGCGATCACCGGCGTGTCCGGCTCGGGCAAGTCGACGCTGATCAACGACACCCTGCATTCGCTGGCGGCCAACGAGATCAACGGCGCATCGCACAAGCCGGCGCCGTACCGCGACATCCAGGGGCTGGACCTGTTCGACAAGGTCGTCGACATCGACCAGTCGCCGATCGGCCGCACCCCGCGTTCGAACCCGGCGACCTATACCGGCCTGTTCACGCCGCTGCGCGAGCTGTTCGCGCAGGTGCCCGAGGCGCGCGCGCGCGGCTATTCGCCGGGGCGCTTCAGCTTCAACGTGCGCGGCGGCCGCTGCGAGGCCTGCCAGGGCGACGGCCTGCTGAAGGTCGAGATGCATTTCCTGCCCGACGTCTACGTGCCCTGCGACGTCTGCCACGGCAAGCGCTACAACCGCGAGACGCTGGAGATCCTCTACAAGGGCCACAGCATCCACGACGTGCTGGAGATGACGGTCGAGGACGCGCTGGCGCTGTTCGAGAACCTGCCGCCGATCGCACGCAAGCTCGAGACCCTGGTCGACGTGGGCCTGAGCTACATCAAGCTCGGCCAGAGCGCGACCACGCTGTCCGGCGGCGAGGCGCAGCGGGTCAAGCTGTCCAAGGAGCTGTCGCGGCGCGACACCGGCCGCACGCTGTACATCCTCGACGAGCCCACCACCGGCCTGCACTTCCACGACATCGAGCACCTGCTCGCGGTGCTGCACAAGCTGCGCGACGACGGCAACACGGTCGTGGTCATCGAGCACAACCTCGACGTCATCAAGACCGCGGACTGGGTCGTCGACCTCGGCCCGGAGGGCGGCCACCGTGGCGGCATGATCGTCGGCGAGGGCACGCCCGAGCAGCTGGCGGCGATGCCGCAGTCGCATACCGGCCAGTTCCTCGCGAAAATGCTGACGCCGGCGGCGCCATCGGCGCCAGCGCCCACGCCGGCGAAGAAGGCCGCGGCAGCGAAGAAGAAGGTCGCAGCCGCGAAGAAGACGTCCCTGAAGAAGATTCCCCTGAAGAAGATCCCCGTCCTGAAGAGAGCCTCGAAGTCATGAGCGAGACCGCCTCACCCGTGCTGATCCGCGTGCCGATCGAACTGCGCTGGCGCGACCTCGACGCGTTCAACCACGTCAACAACTCCAACTTCATGACCTATCTGGAGGAGGCGCGGATCCGCTGGTTCGACTCGCTGGGCGAGGCCTGGGTCACCGACGCGACCGCGCCGCTGCTGGCCGCGGTGCAGATGAACTACCGCATTCCGATTCCCTATCCGGCGAAGGTCGTGGTCGAACTGATCGCCGATCGCATCGGCACCTCCAGCGTCACCATCGGCCACCGCATCGTGTCCGACGACGGCGCCACGCTGCATGCCGACGGCCACGTGGTCATGGTCTGGATCGACCGCGCGACCGGCCGCCCGACGCCCCTGCCCGACACCGTGCGCAGCCACGCGGCGCAGCCCGCGTCCGCCTGACGCCACCCGCCCCCGGAGTTCCCCATGCCGCAAGCGACCGTCGAACGCATCGACCACGGCGACATCCGCGAACTGAAACTGGCGCGGCCGCCGGCCAACGCGCTCGACCCGGTGCTGTGCGCGGCGCTACGGACCGAACTGGCGCAGGCCGGGGCCGACGGCGTCGGCGGCATCGTGCTGTCCGGCGGCGAGGGCATCTTCTCCGGCGGCCTCGATGTGCCCTATCTGCTGTCGCTGGACGACGATGCCGACGTGCGCGCCGCCTGGCTCGGTTTCCTCGACCTGGCCCGCGCCATCGCCACCTCGCCGGTGCCGGTCACCGCGGCGGTCACCGGACATTCGCCGGCCGGCGGCTGCGTGCTGGCGCTGTGCTGCGACTACCGGGTGATGGCCGAGGGCCCGTTCGTCATCGGCCTCAACGAGGTCCAGGTCGGCCTGGTCGCGCCCGAGGGCATCCAGCGCCTGCTGCGCCGCGCGGTGGGCGCGCGCCAGGCCGAGCGGCTGCTGGTCGCCGGCGCGATGGTCGACGCCGCGCAGGCGCAGCGCATCGGCCTGGTCGACGAACTGGCCGCGCCCGCGGACGTCGTCGCCCGCGCCCGCGCCTGGCTGGAATCGCTGCTGCAACTGCCGCGCCAGCCGATGCTGGCGACCCGCGCGATCGCGCGCGCCGACCTGGTCGCGGCGGTGGCGCCGGAATGGATCGACGTCGACCACTTCATCGCCAGCTGGCGCGACCCGGACACCCGCGGCGCGCTGCAGGCGCTGGCCGCGCGGCTGCGACGCTGACGAGCGTGCGGACCGGCCCGGACCGGTCCGCATCCCGCAATCGCGCCCCAGGGGCGCTCCTACGGGACAGGCGCACGACCCGGTGACGACGACGGGTCAGTGGCCGGCCGGCGGCGCAGGCGGCGTGCGCTGCAGTTCCTCGAACCAGCCGAGCCGCCGCAGCAGGCCCTTCTCCACCTCCAGCACGGCCATCATCACCACGCCGACCAGCACGATCGCCACGCCGTCGACGAACGGCACCGCGCGGGTGTCGAACACCTGCTGCATCCACGGCAGGTAGGTGAAGGCCATCTGGCCGGCGATGACGCCGCCCAGCGCCCAGAACACCTGCGGCGTCCCGCGCAGGCCGCGCAGCGTGAACGAGGTCATCTGCAGGTAGCGCACGCTGAACAGATAGAAGATCTCCATCACGCAGATGACGTTGACCACCATCGTCCGCGCCAGCGCGACGTCGCCATCGTGGCGCGACAGCGACCAGAAGAACACGCCGAACGCGCCGAGGGTGAACAGCAGCGACACGAAGATGATCCGCCACAGCATGAACGGCGAGACCAGCGGCGCATCGGGCCGCCGCGGCGGCCGCTGCATCAGTCCCGGCTCGGCCGGCTCGAACGCCAGCACCAGGCCCAGGGTGATCGTCAGCACCATGTTGATCCACAGGATCTGCGCCGGCGTCATCGGCAGGGTCAGGCCCAGCGCGATCGCCGCGACGATCGCCAGCGCCTCGCCGCCGTTGGTCGGGATGGTCCAGGCGATGACCTTGCGGATGTTGTCGTAGACCGCGCGCCCCTCGCGCACCGCGGCCACGATCGAGGCGAAATTGTCGTCGGCCAGCACCATCTGCGAGGCCTCCTTGGCCGCCTCGGTGCCCTTGTTGCCCATCGCGATGCCGACATCGGCCTGTTTCAGCGACGGCGCGTCGTTGACCCCGTCGCCGGTCATCGCCACCGTCTGCCCGCGCGACTGCAGCGCGCGCACGATGCGCAGCTTGTGCTCGGGGCTGGTGCGCGCAAACACGTCCGAGTCCAGTGCCAGCGCCGGCAGTTCGGCATCGTCGAGCAGTTCCAGTTCCTGGCCGGTGACCACGTGCGGATCGCGCGCGATGCCGAGCTGGCGGGCGATCGCCGATGCGGTCGCGGCATGGTCGCCGGTGATCATCTTCACCGCGATGCCGGCCGAGTGGCAGTCGGCCACCGCCGCCACCGCCTCGTCGCGCGGCGGATCGATGAAGCCGATCACGCCGACGAACGCGAGCCCGCCGACCTCGTCGAAACCGAAGCGCTCCGGCACCGCGTCCAGGTGCCGGACCGCGAAGCCGAGCACGCGCTGGCCCTCGTCGCCGGCCTCGGCGATCGCCCGCTCCCAGTGGCCGCGGTCCAGGGCGACCACGTGCCCGGCCGCGTCCAGCTGCCCGCTGCTCAGTGCCAGCACCTGCTCCGGAGCGCCCTTGACGCAGACCAGCGCGCCGTCGCCATCGCGGTGCAGCGTCGCCATGAACCGATGCTGCGCATCGAACGGTACCTCGTCGAGCCGCGGATGCACCGCGGCGAGGTCGAGGCTTTCCAGGCCCGCCTTGGCGGCGAGCGCGAGCAGCGCGCCCTCCATCGGGTCGCCGTCGACGACCCAGTCGCCACCGGCCTCGCGCAGGTTGGCGTCGTTGCACAGCACGCCGTCGACGAGCAGCAGGCGCAGCGCGGCATCGGCGTCGCGGTCGCCGGCCAGCGTGCGCAGGCCGCCGACCGGCGCATAGCCGGCGCCTTCTGCCTCGACCACGCTGGCACCGGTGACCAGCCGCCGCGCGGTCATCTCGTTGCGGGTCAGCGTGCCGGTCTTGTCCGAGCAGATCGTCGTCGTCGCGCCCAGCGTCTCCACCGCCGGCAGCCGGCGCACGATCGCGTTGCGCGCGGCCATGCGGCGCACGCCGATCGCCAGGGTGATCGTGATCACCGCCGGCAGGCCCTCGGGCACCACGCCGACCGCGAGCGCGACCACGACCATCAGCGCGTCGACCCAGTCGTAGCCACGCAGCAGCACCGCGAACACGAACAGCAGCGCCGCGGAGCCGATCGCGACGAAGGTGAAGCGGCGGCCGAAGGCGTTGATCTGGCGCAGCAGCGGCGTGGTCAGCGCGGTCACCGACTGCAGCAGCTTGCTGATACGCCCCATCTCGGTGGCCGCGCCGGTGCCGACGACGACGCCGGTGCCCAGCCCCGCGGCGACCAGCGTGCCGGAGTAGGCCATGCCGGTGCGGTCGCCCAGCGCCGCGTCCTCCGCCACCGCCGCATCGGTCTTGCCGGCGGCGACCGATTCGCCGGTCAGCGCCGCCTCGTCGATCAGCAGGCCGCGCGCGCGCAGCAGGCGCAGGTCGGCCGGCACCCGGTCGCCGGCCTCCAGCGTCACGATGTCGCCGGGCACCAGCCCGATGACCGGAATCACCTGGCGCTTGCCGTCGCGCAGCACCCGCGCGTTCGGCGCCAGCATCGACTGCAGCTGCGCCAGCGCCTGCTCGGCGCGGCCTTCCTGGACGAAACCGACGATCGCGTTGACCACGATCACCAGCAGGATCACCACCGCGTCGATGTAGTGCCCCAGCGCCAGCGCCGCGACCGAGGCCGCGGCCAGGAAGATGATCAGCGCGTTGTTGAAATGCGACAGGAACCGCAACCAGGCCGGCCGCGGCTTCGCCGCGGGCAGCTCGTTGTCGCCATAGTGCGCGCGCCGCCGTGCGGCTTCGGCGCTGTCGAGTCCGTCATGCCCCACCTGCAAGCGCGCGAGCACGGTGTCCGGCGGCAAGGCGTGCCAGGCCACGTCGGCGCCGTCGGCGGATGCCTCGCCTTCCCCGGCCGGCAACGGGCGGCGGATAGACGTTGACGGCGTTGCGTGTTCACTCATTGGCTGCCCCTGTGCCGGACGCCGGCGCGCCGGCGCTCGTACGGATGGGTTCCGGACCCGCCGGAAACGGTCGGCCGCACGCGGACCGGCAATGCGAATCCCGTGCAGCCACATCGACACGGGCGCTCCCCATCATCGCCGGTCGCGGCTTCGGCCGCGGTCGGGATGCAGCCGCGCCGATGGCGCGACCGCGTCTCCGATTGTATGGGCATCCGCCCTTGCGTGCAGGCACGGCGCGTACCGGATGCGCGCAGCCGGATCGACGGCAACGGAACATGCCGTCGCGCACGCGGCGACAGGCCTGCGTGCAGCGTCATTGTCCAGGACAAAGGGGACGCGGGTATCTTCGCTGCGCCGGGGACACGGGGAATGCCTGCGCAAGGCCCCCGGCGGGGCCGGCACCGGTCTCAGTGCGCGCCGGCAGGGTCGACGTAGGTCTTCTCGCCGGCCTCGACCGCCAGGTCCAGCCGGTTCCCGGGCGGCGCCATCGGGCATACCACGTGCGGAGTCAGCGCGCACGGCGGATTCTGCGCCCGGTTGAAATCGAGCACGACCCTGCCGTCCACCGGCAGGTCGGCGTAGAGGAAGCGCGCGCCGCCGTAGGTCTGCCGGCCGCTGGTGCGGTCGGCGAAGATGAAGAACAGGCTGCCGCCCTCGTCCTCGACGATCGGCTGCAGTTCGTGGCGGCGGCCATCGCGCTCGAACACCGCCTTGCCCGGCGAGCGTCCCGGCTCGGGCGTGCCGATCGAGCTGACCAGATCCAGCGTCCGCGGCGGATCGAAGGGCACCCATTCGGCCTCGATGCGCCATTGCGGATCGGCCGGGAACCAGTCCAGCCCGGTGAACGCCCGCAGCGATGGCGAATTCGCATCGCGGAAACGCCAGCCGTGCAGGTCGCCGGTCTGGACCACGTAGAAACGCGTCCCTTCGAACCGCACGCTGGTCGGGCCGTCTTCCTCGCGCTGGGTGCGGAGCACCGCCGTCGCGGCCCCGTCCGGATGGCCATCGACGGTGACGCCGCTGCCGGGTGCGGGCTCGAAGGCCAGCGTGCCGTCATCGGCCAGCGTCAGCACGCCCCATGCGTCCGGCCCCTGCGGCAGGCGGATCGCGCTGCGGGCGGCGCTGCCGACAGTGTGGCGACCGGCGCTCAACTGCCCCGATCCGGCAAAGCTGAACCAGCCGTCGGGTTCGCGCAGGCGCGCCTCGCGCGTCTGCCGCCAGGCGCGCGTATCCGCCTCGAAATTCCCGCCGGCTTCCGCACTGGTCGGCACGACCGTGGGTGCATCCGCGTCGGCGCCGGTGATGTCCGGAGCGCCCGCATCGTCATTGCCGCATCCCGCAAGCAACAGGCTCATCGACAGGACGGCGACGGTCGGCAATCGGCGCATGGCGGTCTCCACGGCGGCAAGGCACGACGATAGCCGGCCCGTTCCGCATGCAGCAGGCCGGCCCCGGAAATCAGCGTTTCGCACCCGCCGCGCCGCAGCGGCCGCGGCCGTCCCGGAGGCCGGGAAGAGAACGCCTTGGCGAGACCCCCGCCAGGCATTGCATGGCGGTCGCGACGTGCGCCTGGCGCAGGCGTCGGCGGGCGCTATGCCCTCCCGGGTTCTCAACCGTCGCCGATGGCAACCGGGCGCCGCGGATCCTCGATCCAGCCGCTCCACGAGCCGGTGTACAGGCGCGCACCCGGGCGTCCCGCATGCACCATCGCCAGCAGGTGGTGGCAGGCGGTGACGCCGGACCCGCACATGGCGACGACCTCGCCGGCGGCGCGGTCGCCGAGCAGCGCGTCGAACTCGGCGGCCAGCATCGCCGCCGGCTTGAAACGGCCATCGTGCAGGTTGTCCGCATAGGACCGGTTGACCGCGCCCGGCACATGACCTGCGCGCGGGTCGATCGGCTCGACCTCGCCGCGGAACCGCGCCGCGGCGCGGGCATCGACCAGCAGGCCGCCCGTGTCCAGATGCCGTTGCACGTCCTCGGCCCGATGCAGCAGTCGACTGCTATCGAAGCCGCCGGACACCGCCGCCGGTGCCGGCGCGTCGACCCGCGCCGTCGTCGGCAGGCCGAGCGCGGTCCAGCGGGCCCAGCCGCCGTCGAGCACGGCGACCCGGTCGTGGCCGAAGCAGCGCAGCAGCCACCACAGCCGCGCGGCGAATGCGCCGTCGCCATCGTCGTAGGCGACGACCTGGGTCGCCGGCCCGATGCCCCAGCGCCCGAGCGTCGCGGCAAAGGTCGCGTCTCGCGGCCACGGATGCCGGCCCAGGCCCGGCGCGTGCGGACCCGACAGGTCGCGGTCCAGATGTGCGTACACCGCGCCGGACAGGTGCGCCGCGCGCCATGCGGCCTCGCCGGCATCCGCCGCGCCCTGGGATGCCGCCAGCGAGAACCGGCAGTCGACGATGCGCAGTTCGTCGCCACGTGCCAGGGCCTGCGCCAGCGCTTCGGCCTCGACCAGCGTGGTCCACGGCGGCGTGCTCACGGGCGCATGCTCACAGGCGCTCCAGATGCTGGCGCAGGTTCAGCAGGATCGACGCGGTCACGCCCCAGATGCGGTTCGCGGGCGCGTCGGCCCAGGTGTCGTACTCGAGCACGTGGCGCATCCGGCCGCCGAACTCGATGTCCACGCGGCGCAGCTTCTCCGGCGCCATCAGGAACGCCAGCGGCGCCTCGAACACCTCCGCGACCTCGCCGGGCTCGGGGACGGGGCGGAAGCCGGGATCGAGCATCGCCACCACCGGCACCACCCGGAAACCGGTCAGCGTGGCCAGGGGATCGAGATAGCCCAGCGGCTGCGACTGCGCCGGCAGCAGGCCGATCTCCTCGTGCGCCTCGCGCAGCGCGGCGGCCAGCGGGCCGCCGTCGCCGGGTTCGACCCGGCCGCCGGGAAAGCTCACCTGCCCGGCGTGATGGCGCAGGGTATCGGTGCGGCGCGTGAGCAGCGCATGCAGGCCGGCCTCGCGCTGGACCAGCCCGACCAGCACCGCGGCCTCGCGCAGCGAGACGCCCGGCGCGAGCAGCCCGTCGAGTTCGTCGACGTTCCAGCCGCGCGCGGTCGGTGCGCCGTCGAGCGGATGCAGCACGCGCCGCAGGTCGCGGGCCGCGAGCGCACCGTTCATGACCGCGCGGCCTCGCGCGCGGGCAGTACGACATCCAGCATGTGTGCGCGTCCGGCCTCGCCCATGCGCAACCAGTCGGCGATCTCCGCGGCGGTGCGCAGGCAGCCGTGGCAGTGGCCGGAGGCGTCGAGCGTGCACACGCCGATGCACGGGGTCGGCACGGCGTGCGGGGACGATTCCATGGCGGCGATTCTACCGGGGATCGCAGTGTCCGGCCGGCGTCAGCGGCAGATTCGGGCCACCGCAAACGACTGCGCCGACGTGCACGGGCACGTCGGCGCAGGAACAACGGTGGACCGTCAGCGGGCCCGGGCGGGTGCTGCGGCGATCAGTTGACGCTGAGCAGCTTGACCATCACGCCGACCGGCTGGCGGGCGATTTCCTGCGCGTTCTCGCCGCTGGCGAACTGGCCCGGCGGCAGCACGATCTCGTAGACGCCATTGAGCGGGATCAGCGGCAGCACCTCGCGCAGACCGGCGATCGGCGCTTCGGACACGCGGAACGGCGCGGTCTTGTCGTCCGCGCTCAGGCCGATGCCGGCCGGCACGATCAGCGCCTGGTAGGCGATCTCGACCTGGCTGTTGGCGGTCGGCTTGGCGCCCGAGCCCGCCTCGACCACGCGGTACATCACGCCGCTGGGCAGCGAGACCACGCCTTCGCGCGCCCGGTACTCGGCGAGGAACGTCGCCGCCTGGCCTTCGTTCTGGGTCAGCGCGGCACGGCGCTCGGCCACGATCTTCTGCTGCATGCGCTGCTGGAAGCCGTTGTAGGCCTCGCCCATCTGCTCGGCGGTGTAGGCCGGATCCTTGCGGCTGTGACCATCCTGCAGGCCGCGGATGATGGTGTTGACGTCGACCGACTCGCCGGTCTCGGCCAGGCGGTTGCCCAGATCGAAACCCAGCGCGTAGCTCAGCGTCGTCCGGTCGTTCGCCGACGCCGCCGGGGCCGCCTGCTGCTGCGCAAGCACCGCGCCGCTGAACGAGATGGCCGCGATGGCGGCCGCAATAACACGAAACTTCATTCGGTGGATCTCCGCTGAGTCAGATGTTTTGGTATCTGTTTTGGTATCGCCTGTCGCGATAAAGGGCGGTCGAACCGCCCCATCCAGACACGCTAGGATAGCGGCCGCGGCGCTTAACCGCCACTGACGCCCCCTTTACCGACCGCGCGCCGCCCGGCAAGTTCCCGAACCGCGCCCGGACCCCGCTGGAGCCACGATGACCGACGCCCCCCTGCTGGTGACCGACCGCGATGCGGTCCGCGTGATCACCGTCAACCGCCCCGACAAGCTGAACGCGCTGGACTCGGCCACCCTCGATGCCCTGCACGCGGCCTTCGACGACGCCGCGACGGATCCCGCGGTGCGCGTCGTCGTGCTGACCGGCGCCGGCCCCAAGGCCTTCGTCGCCGGCGCCGACATCGCCGAGATGGCCGGACTGCGTCCGGCCGAGGGCCGCGACTTCTCGCTGCGCGGCACCCGCATGATGCGGCGCGTGGAAACCCTGCCCAAGCCGGTGATCGCGATGGTCAACGGCTATGCGCTCGGCGGCGGGCTGGAACTGGCGATGAGCTGCCACCTGCGCATCGCCGCCGATACCGCGAAGGTCGGCCAGCCCGAGATCAACCTCGGCCTGATCCCCGGCTTCGGCGGCAGCCAGCGCCTGCTGCGCCTGGCCGGACGCGCGGCGGCGCTGGAGCTGTGCCTGACCGGCGCGCCGGTCGACGCGGCCCGCGCGCTGGCGCTGGGCATCGTCAACCGGGTGGTGCCGGCGGCGGATCTGGAAGCCGAGACGATGGCGCTGGCCGGACAGCTGGCGAACGCCGCACCGCTGGCGCTGCGCGGCATCCTCGACTGCATCAACATCGGCGGCGAATGCGCGATCGGCGAAGGGCTCGAGTACGAGTCGGCGCAGTTCGGCCTGATGTTCGCGACCGAGGACATGCGCGAGGGCACGGCGGCCTTCCTCGCGCGGCGCAAGCCCGCGTTCACCGGTCGCTGACCGCCGATGCCCGAGCGCCACGCCCTGGACATGGCCGACAGCGCGCGCCTGCGCAAGCTGGTCTCGCTGCTGCGCGCGGACGACGTGGACGCCGCGATCGATGCCGGCCTGATGGACGACGGCGTGGACAATGCGGCTGCCGCCTTGCCCGCCGCCGATGCCGCGCTGCTGGCCGCCACGCGGGCGCGCCTGCGCGCCGCCTGGGACGCGCGCGACCGCTACCGCGCGCGCAACGCGCGCTTGGCCCGGCGCGCCGCCGAACGCGCCGCGTCCCGGACGATACCGCCGCCGACCGCGAGCGCGGCGAAACCGGCCCTGCCCGCCGCCGCGGCCGCGATCCTGGCCCGCGCCAAGGCGCGCGCGACAGGCAATCGTCCCGGATGAGCGCGGACCAGGCGAAGACGCGGCCGGCGCGCCGCGGCCGCACGATGACGCGCGCGGAAATCCGCGAGATGTTCGTACGGCTGCGCGACCTCGACCCGGATCCGACCACCGAACTCGAATACCGCACACCGTTCGAGCTGCTGGTCGCGGTGATCCTGTCGGCGCAGGCCACCGACGTCGGCGTCAACAAGGCCACGCGCCGGCTCTATCCGGTCGCCAACACGCCGCAGGCGATCCTCGACCTCGGCGAGGACGGCCTCAAGCGCTACATCTCGACGATCGGCCTGTTCAACGCCAAGGCGAAGAACGTCATCGCGGCCTGCCGCATCCTCGTCGACCGCTACGGCGGCGAGGTGCCGCGCACGCGCGCCGAGCTCGAAGCGCTGCCGGGCGTCGGCCGCAAGACCGCCAACGTGGTGCTCAACACCGTGTTCGGCGAGCCGACCATCGCGGTCGACACGCACATCTTCCGCGTCGCCAACCGCACCGGCCTGGCGCCCGGCAAGGACGTGCGCGCGGTCGAGGACCGCCTGCTGCAGGTGGTGCCGGAGGAATTCCTGCTCGGCGCGCACCACTGGCTGATCCTGCATGGCCGCTACGTCTGCAAGGCGCGCAAGCCCGACTGCCCTGTCTGCGTGATCCGCGACCTGTGCCGCTACCCGGACAAGACGCCGGGCACGCCACCGCAGCCGTAGGTCCGGCCCCCGGGCGCGACGCCTCCCCGCGCACGGACCGGACGGCATCGCGGCCAGGAGCCGCCCCTACGGAAACCTGCGCTGGCCTAGACTTGCGCGATGACCGAATTCATCCCCCCCGGCAGCCGCTTCGTCGACCTGCCGTCGCCATTCCCGATGAAACGCGGCGGCGCCCTGCACGGCGCGCGCATCGCCTACGAGACCTGGGGCGCGCTGGATGCCGACGCCGGCAACGCGATCCTGATCGTCACCGGCCTGTCGCCCGATGCGCATGCCGCCAGCCACGCCGCCGACCCGTCGCCCGGCTGGTGGGAGGCCATGCTCGGCCCCGGCAAGGCGATCGATACCGACCGCTGGTTCGTGGTCTGCGTCAACTCGCTGGGCAGCTGCAAGGGCTCGACCGGGCCGGCCTCGGTCGATCCGGCGACCGGCGACCTCTACCGGCTCGGGTTTCCGGAGCTGTCGATCGAGGACGTCGCCGACGCCGCCGCGCACGTGGTGCGCGCGCTCGGCATCCGCGCGCTGGCCTGCCTGATCGGCAACTCGATGGGCGGCATGACCGCGCTGTCGCTGATCGCCCGCCATCCGGGCCTGGTGCGCAGCCACATCAACATCTGCGGCGCGGCGCGCGCGCTGCCGTTCTCGATCGCGATCCGCTCGCTGCAGCGCGAGGCGATCCGGCTCGACCCGCTGTGGAACCAGGGCGACTACGACGACGCCCACTACCCGGAAAGCGGCATGCGCATGGCGCGCAAGCTGGGCGTCATCACCTACCGCTCGGCGCTGGAATGGGACGGACGCTTCGGCCGCGTGCGGCTCGACTCGGACCGCCGCGACGACGAGGACCCGTTCGGCCTGGAGTTCGAGGTCGAGAGCTATCTCGAAGGCCATGCTCGCCGCTTCGTGCGCCGCTTCGACCCCAACAGCTACCTGTACCTCAGCCGATCGATGGACTGGTTCGACATCGGCGAGAGCTGCGGCGATTCGACCGAGGCCGGACTGGCCTCGCTGCGCCTCGAGCGCGCGCTGGCGATCGGCGTGCAGACCGACATCCTGTTCCCGCTGCAGCAACAGCAGCAGATCGCCGAGGGCCTGCGCGCCGGTGGCGTCGATGCGGACTTCCTGCCGCTGGCATCGCCGCAGGGCCATGATGCGTTCCTGGTCGACATCGGCCGCTTCGGCCCGGCGATCCATGGGTTCCTGTCCGGCCATCCCTCCGCGGCCGGCTGACCGGCGTCGCGACGCGCCGTTGCACCACACCGGCTAGACTCGAGGGCATGAGCGATGACGTCGACTTCCCGGGCCGCGACAGGCTGATCGCCGCCGTGGACGCCGCGGTCGGGCTGGGCAGCGACCAGGCGACCACGGCCGCCCTGCGCGCCGCGCTGTGCGTGCTGATCCGCGATCCCGACGTGCGCCTGCCCGGCTGCGTCCACCAGCCCATCGAGGACCACTACGCCCGCCGCGCGCTGTACCGCAGCCCGGTCCATGGCTACAGCATCATCGCGATGACCTGGGGACCGGACCAGGGCACGCCGCTGCACGACCACGACGGCCAATGGTGCGTGGAAGGCGTATGGACGGGCGAACTGGAGATCACCCAGTACGAACTGCTGGACCGGCAGGACGAGCGTTTCCGCTTCCGCGCCGCCGGTGGCGTCCAGGCCGGCGCCGGCAGCGCGGGCAGCCTGATCCCGCCGCACGAGTACCACACCATCCGCAACCCCAGCCCGCATGCGATCGCGGTCTCGGTACACGTCTACCGGGCCGAACTGGCCCGCTGCGCGACGTTCGTGCCCGACGACGGCGAATGGTACCGGCGCGTCGAGCGGCGGCTGGAAGTCGACTGACGGAATGCGCGGCGGCCGCGCGTCAGTCTTCCAGCAGTCGCGCCACCTCGACCCGCAGCGTCGAACCGCCGTCGACCAGCCAGGCGCGCCCCTCGACCACGATGCCCTCGCCGATGTGCGCCTTGTCGACCAGTCCCGGCTCGACCGCCCCGCCGGTGGCGGCGTCGAAGCGCACCTCCTGAGGCATCCGCGACACCGGCTGCGGCACGCCCGGGCGCAGGGCCTCGGCACGACCCTTGACGTTCGACACCATGTAGCCGTTGGGACACGGCGCCCGGACGCAGCGGATGTTGCTCAGGTGCACGCGGAACACGCCTTCGGCCAGCGCCACCTGCCCGTCGGGCTGGGATGGCACGCCGACGAACTCGCCCGCCGGCAATTCGCGCTCGGAGACCGGCACCGCGTCGACGGCATGGCCGGGCCTGCCGGCACAGGCGGCCAGCGCCACCAGCAGCAGCGCGCCAGCGCATGTCCGCAGCGCGCGCGCCTGCGCCACGCCACGCCGCGACGCCCACCCTCGGTTCCTGCCCATCTGCATCCTCCAGCGCGACCGGCCAGCCGCCGGCCCGCGCATGATGCCCGGTGAAACGTTCGGATTGCGCAAAGACGCGCCGCGCCCACGGCCGTCCTCTGCGCTCCGGACGATCCGCTATACTCCCGCGTCCGCGCCGGAGTGGCGGAATCGGTAGACGCAGCGGACTCAAAATCCGCCGCCCTTAAAAGCGTGTGGGTTCGAGTCCCACCTCCGGCACCAGTCCAGAAAACCGTCCTGTCACGCAGGGCGGTTTTTTTGGTTGTTCACCGATGCCCGGGGAAGACGCCCCTCCCCGGACCGGGTAGGTCGGCCCACGCGGCCGACGTGCGCGGCGTCCGGGGCGGCGCGCGGAACCCCTCATCCGGCGCTTCGCGCCACCTTCTCCCGCACAGGCGGGAGACGGGTTCCAGCATGCGTGCGGAATGAGGCACTGACCGGCATGGGGATCCGGATACGCGCCTTCCGCATCCGGCTTCGGGCAATGGATCGGATGCTCACCCGCGCAGCGTGGCGCCGCCGTCGACGTAGAGGTCGCTCATCGCGATGTGGCCCGCCTGGTCGGACAGCAGGAACAGCACGGCATTGGCCACGTCCACGGGTTCGGCCAGTTTCGCCAGCGGGATGCCGCTCTTGAAGGTCTCCAGGGTGCCGGCAATGGTGCGGCGTTCGCCGTCGGCGTCGGTCCACATGCCGGTCTGCATCGGGGTGCGGGTCGAGCCGGGCGCGACGATGTTGCAGCGGATGCCCAGCGGTGCGAGTTCCAGCCCCAGGCAACGCACGAACATCGTCGCCGCTGCCTTCGACGCGGCGTAGGCGGCCATCGCGTGGCGCGGGATGCCGGCGGCGTTGGAGCCGACGGTGACCATCGCGCCGCGCCGGCGCGGCGCCATCACCCGGGCCAGCGCGCGCGAGACATGAAACACGCCGTCGGCATTGACCGCGAAGGTGCGGCGCCATTCGGCGTCGCTGGTCTCCAGCACGGTCGTGGTCGACAGCACGCCGGCGACGTTGACGCCGATGTCGATCGGGCCGATCTCCGATTCGATATGCGCGACCAGCGCGTCGACCGCGGTGGAATCGGTGACGTCGAGGGCGAAGGGATGCGCAGTGGCCCTCACCCCTGCCCCTCTCCCGCCAGCGGGAGAGGGGCTCGGATTGCTGGCGGTTGCATGTGGCGCCTGCAGGTCGGTGGCGACCACCGTCGCGCCGCTGTCGCGCAGCAGCGCGACGACCGCTGCGCCGATGCCGCCGCCGGCGCCGGTCACGAGGGCGGTCTTTCCGTCGAAGCCTGTGAGTTGCATGGGGACGTCCGGGGTTGCGGTGGGTTCGGCGAAGGCGGAGGCGCCCTCACCCCTGCCCTTCTCCCGCATGCGGGAGAGGGGGACAAAGCGCCGGCGCCGGCTGGCGGACTGCCGGCCGGCCGACTGCAGCCTGATCGAACGCCGCCAGCCGCGCATCAAGCAGCGGCGCGACCTGCGCGGTCGCGTCGCGGCCGGTGAGTTCGGCGTGCAGGAACGGCAGCTCGGCCGACTCGACCCGGGCCGCATGCGGCTGCCACAGCGCGGACTGCAGCTGCGGGCGGTCGGCGTGGTCGCGGCCGGCGCGGATGTGCAGCAGCGTGCCGTCGTAGTGCGCATGGCGATGCAGGCGCACCAGCCGGTTGGTGTCGGTGACCGCGCGGACCACGCCGTCGAGCACGGCATCCGGCAGGTTGCCGAGCGCGCTGTCGCCGCGGCGCAGGAAGCCGACGATCGCCGCGCGCGTATCCAGTTCCGGATGCGCATCCGGGTCGTAGCCGGCGATCGCCAGCAGCGCGCGCAGCGCGGCGACGGCATCGGGCTCCGGCTCGGCGCGCCAGCACTCGGCCGGATACGCATCCAGCAGCGCCAGCACGCCGACCCGCCGTCCCATCGCCCGCAGGCGCACGGCCATGGCCTGGGCGATGATGCCGCCGACCGACCAGCCGAGCAGGTGCACGGGGCCGTGCGGATGCAGCGCGGCGACGCGGTGCGCGTAGTCGTCGGCCAGGGCATCGATGCTGCCGGGCAGCGGCTGCGCCAGGTCCAGCGCCGGCGACTGCAGGCCGATCACCTCGCGCCGCGGCACCAGCGCGCGCGCGAGGTCGCGGTAGCACCAGGCGATGCCGCCGGCCGGGTGCACGACGAACAGCGGGTCGCGCGGCGGCGCGGCCGCGTCGCCGCGTGCAAGCACGATGGTCGGCGCCAGGCCATGGTCCGGCGCGTCGGCGCCGGCTGCATCGAGCCGCGCGGCGAGCGCGGCGACCGTCGGCGCGGCGAACAGCGCGCCGAGCCCGGGATCGCGGCCGAAGCGCTGCTGGATCGCCAGCAGCAGGTGCACCGCCGACAGCGAGTCGCCGCCGAGGGCGAAGAAATCCGCGTCGGCGCCGACATCGGCGATCCCCAGCGCCTCGCCGAACAGCGTGGCGACGGCGCGCTCGGTCGCGGTGCGCGGCGGGGCGACGCTGCCGGCGTCGAAATGCGGCGCCGGCAGTGCGTTGCGATCGAGCTTGCCGTTGGCGGTGACCGGCCAGTCGTCGAGCGCGACGAACGCGGCCGGCACCATGTAGTCCGGCAGTTGCGCGGCCAGCCGCGTGCGCAGGGTCGCGGTGTCGAAGCCCATGGCCGGCTGCAGGTAGCCGACCAGGCGGCGATCGCCGGCGCGGTCCTCGCGGACGATGACCGCCGCCTGCGTCGCCTGCCCGCTGGCCAGCATCGCGGCCTCGATCTCGCCCAGCTCGATGCGCAACCCGCGCAGCTTGACCTGGTGGTCGCTGCGGCCAAGGAACTCGAGCGCGCCGTCGTCGCGCCAGCGCGCGAGGTCGCCGGTGCGGTAGATGCGCGCGCCGGGCACGTGCGGATCGGCGAGGAAGCGCTCGGCGGTGAGGTCGTCGCGACCGACGTACCCGCGCGCCAGCTGCACGCCGCCGAGGTACAGGTCGCCGGCGACGCCGGCCGGCAGCGGGCGCATGCGCGCATCGAGCACGTACAGACGGGTGTTCCATACCGGGAAGCCGATCGGCACCGGCTGCGAACGGTCGTCGGGGCCGGCCGGCCAGAAGCTGACGTCGACCGCGGCCTCGGTCGGGCCGTAGAGGTTGTGCAACTGCGCATGCAGCGTCGCGTGGAAGCGGTCGCGCAGTTCGGCCTCCAGCGCCTCGCCGCTGCAGAACACGCGGCGGATCGAGAGCCCGCGGGCCTCCGGCACGGCCAGGAACGCGGCCAGCATCGACGGCACGAAGTGCAGCGTGGTAATGCCGCGGGTGCGGACCAGCCGTGCGATCGCGACCGGGTCGCGGTGCGCGTCGGGCGGCGCGACCACCAGCGTCGCGCCGGCCAGCAGCGGCAGGAAGAACTCCCAGACCGAGACGTCGAACGTCGCCGGGGTCTTCTGCAGGATGCGGTCGGACGCGTCGATCCGATAGTGCGTGCGCATCCATTCGAGGCGGTTGACGATCGCGCGGTGCTCGATCAGCACGCCCTTCGGCTCGCCGGTCGAGCCGGAGGTGTAGATGACGTAGGCCGCGTCGCCGGGACGGATGTCGGCCGCGGGCAGGAATCCGTCGTCCGTATCGGCGGCGCCCGGCCACGCATCGGTCGCCAGCAGCGGCACGTCGTCCGGCCACAGCGCCGCGGTGTCCGCATGCGCCAGCACGCAGGCCGGCCGCGCGGAATGCAGGATGCGCGCCAGCCGCTCCGGCGGATGCGCGAGATCCAGCGGCAGGTAGGCGCCCCCGGCGCGCAGCACCGCGACCAGCGCGACCACCAGCGCCAGCGAGCGCGGCAGCGCCACCGCGACCGGCACGTCGCGGCCGACGCCGCGCGCGCGCAGCGCGCGCGCCAGCGCGCGCGTGCGCCGGTCGAGGTCCGCGTACGACAGCACCTCGCCGTCGAACTCGACCGCCGGCGCATCCGGCGTGGCGGTCATCGCCGACTCGATCAGTGCCGCCAGCGTGGTGTCGGGCAGCGCGTGCGCGGTCGCGTTGACGTCGAACAGCCAGCGCTGCACCTCGTCGGGACTGGCCAGCGGCACGTCGTCGATCGGCGCCGCATCGACCGGCGCCACGTCGCAGGCCGCGGCAAGGAACGCCTGCAGGCGCGCGGCATGCGCGGCGATGTCGTCGGCGCTGTAGAGATCGGGATTGGCCTCGAGCTCGAGGTCCAGCGCATGCGTGCCGTCGCCGCGGAAACCGATCGTCACGTCGTCGATCGGCCCGGTGCCGAGGATCTCCAGCCGCACATGCGCGCCTTCGAGCCGCGGCGGCCGGTAGAACGGCTGCACGTTGACCAGCGGCCCGTACAGCCGGCGCTGTCCGCCGATCAGGCCGAGGTCGCGGCGCAGCTGCTCGCCGCGGTAGCGGCCATGGCGGCGCCCGCGCACCAGCGCGCGCGCGATCGCCTGTACGAACCCGGCCAGCGATGCATCCGGCATCGCCGGCACCCGCAGCGGCAGCACGTTCATCACCATCGCCGGCACCCGCGCCGAGGCGCTGCCGAGCCGGCCCATGAAGGGGACGCCGATGACGGCCTCGGCCTGGCCGGACATGCGCTGGCAGTAGGCGGCGGTCAGTGCGGTCAGCACGTCGGGCCAGGGCTGCTGCAACTGCTGCGCGAGATCGAGCAGGCGCTGGCGCAGCCCGGCATCGAGCGCGACCGACAGGCGATGGCAGCCGTGCGCGGCCGGCGCGAAACCGGCGCCGAGGCCGGACACCGCCGGCATGCCGGCCAGCGTTGCGTGCCAGTAGGCCGCATCCTTGTCGCGCTTCTCCGATGCGGCATAGGCCGCGTCCTCGGCAAGGACGCCTTCGAGCGGCGCGAACGCCGCGCCCGCCACGGGGCCGCCATGTCCGGCGTCGCACGCGGCGCCGGCGCGCCCGCTGGAATACAGGGCGCAGGCGCGTTCGGTCAGCAGCGCCATGCCGTAGCCGTCGGCCGCCAGGTGGTGCACGCGCAGGTACCAGACGAAGCGGTCGCCGCCGAGCACGTACAGGCACTGCTGCGCGAGCCGGTCGCGGGTCGGATCGACCGGCGTATCGCGGTCGCGCAGCATCGCCGCGCGTGCGGCCGCCGCGGGATCCGGCTCGGCCGACAGGTCGACCACGTCGAGCCGCGGCACGCGCGCCGGATCGACGTGCTGGCGAGGCCCGTCAGGGCCGTCGCGCATCCGCAACGCCAGCGCGGGCGCCTCGGCGGCGGTCCGGTCGGCCGCGCGCACGAACGAGGCCACATCCAGCGCGCCGTCGATCCACAGCGCGTGCGCGGTATTGAACGCCGGGTTGTCCGGCGCCAGCCGCTGCGCGTACCACAGGCCGGACTGGGCCTCGGTCAGCGGCCGGTCGGGCGCCGGGCCGGATGCCCGGCCGGACGGGACGGCATCGGGCACCGGCATCGCGGGCATGGCGGCATCCTGGCGCATCAGGCGTCCGCTTCGCCGCGCTGCAGGTCCTGCACCACGCGCCACCAGCCGGCCAACGTGGTGTGCTCGGCCAGGTGCGAGAACTCCAGCGGGATGCCGTGCTCGCCCCAGGCCATGACCAGCCCCAGCACGCGCATCGAATCCAGGCCGAGATCCATCAGGTCGTCGTCGTCGCCGACATCCCCGGGCGCCTCGCCCAGCAGTCCGGCGATGTCGGCGCGCATGCGCTCGAGCGTCAGCGGCGCGGTCCGGTCGGTGGTCATTGCAGTATCTCCAGCAGGCGGTCGGTGGTCATCGGCACGCCGCAGGTGCGTGCGATCCAGTGCAGGGCGAGGTCGTGGTCGGCGCGCGAGAAATCGGCCACCGCATCGGCGGCGACGAAGGTCTCGATGTCGCGCTGGAAGGCGTCGGTGGCGGTCGACAGCACGCCGATGTGCGCGTACACGCCGGTCAACAGCAACTGGTCGCGGCCGCGCGCGCGCATCATCCGCTCCAGGTTGCTGCGCTGGAACGCGCTGTAGCGGTGCTTGACCAGCACGTGGTCGCCGTCGGCCGGCGCCAGCGCATCGGCGATCGCCTCGTGTTCGGCGCGCGCGCGCATGCCCGGCCCCCACAGGTCGGCCTGCAGGCCGCGGTCGCGGCGGTCCTGGTCGCCGCGCTGCGCGGTGTAGAACACCGGGATGCCGCGGGCGCGGGCATGCGCGAGCAGCCGCGCGAGGTTGCCGATGGCCGGCGCCAGTGGCGCCGCGTCGGCCGCGTAGGCGGCCAGGAAATAGTGCTGCATGTCGTGGACCAGCAGCGCGATGCGGCCGGTCTCGGGCAGCCACGGCCCGCGCGCCGCCGGCAGGTCGGCGGCGGTGGGCAATGGGTACGGGATGATGCGGGGAAGGCCCATGTCTACTCGTTGGTCATGTGTCGTCTATCGTGACTGCACGCGCAGCGTGCATTCCCTGTCCACCGTCATTCCGCCTTCGCGGGGATGACGGTCGGGACTTTCTGCAAGCGCCGACATCAAGAACCTTCCTGTTCGGCGAGAAACCCCGCCCGCAACTGCGCGCGCAGTTCGCGCCGGCTGACCTTGCCCACGGCCGTGGTGCCGAAGGCGTCGACGAACACGATCTGGTCCGGCACCTTGAACGCGGCCAGGCCGCGGCCGCGTACCCAGGCCTTGAGCTCGGCCGGGCGCGGTTTGGCGTCGCCGGGGATCACGAACGCGCAGCTGCGCTCGCCGAGGAACGCGTCGGGAATCGATACCACCGCCGCGTCGAACACCTGCGGATGCGCCAGCAGGTGGTCCTCGATCTCCTCGGCCGAGATCTTCTCGCCGGCGCGGTTGATGTGGTCGGTCGCGCGGCCCTGCACGACCAGGTAGCCGCCCGCGACGCGCTGGACCATGTCGCCGGTGCGGTAGTAGCCGTCGTCGGTGAACGCGCGCGCATTGGCCGCGTCGTCGTTGTGGTAGCCGCGGATCGTGTATGGCCCACGCGTCAGCAGATGGCCGGTCTCGCCGTCGGCGACCGGCGTGCCGTGGTCGTCGACCACCAGCACCTCGTCATCCGGACTGATCGGCCGCCCCTGGGTGGTCAGCACGAGCTCGTCGGGGTCGTCGAGCCGGGTGTAGTTGACCAGTCCCTCGGCCATGCCGAAGACCTGCTGCAGCGTGCAGCCGAGACCGGCGACGACGCGCCGCGCCGCTTCCGGGACGAGCTTGGCGCCGCCGACCTGCACGACCCGCAGGCTGGACAGATCGAACGCGGTCTTCGCCGCGGCATCGGCCCACAGCAGCGCCAGCGGCGGCACCAGGCCGACGCAGGTGACGCCTTCGCGCGCGATCAGCGGGAACGCGGCATCGGGGCCGGGACCGGGGCTCAGCACCACGCGCGCGCCGGCGTAGAGCGCGCCGAAGAAACCGGGCGAGCTCATCGGGAAATTGTGCGCGGCCGGCAGCGCGACCAGGTAGACGCTGTCCCGGGCGATGCCGCAGATGTCGTTGCTGGCGCGGAAACTGTAGATGTAGTCGTCGTGGGTGCGCGGGATCAGCTTCGACAGGCCGGTGCTGCCGCCGGAGATCTGCAGGAACGCGACCGACTGCGGGTCGGGATCGCCGGGCAGCGCGTCGCGGTCGCCGTCGAGCGCGTCCACCGCGACGAACTCCTGCGCGTCGCCGATCACGAACACGCGCGCCACCGCCGGCACTTGCGCCTGCAGTTCGCGCGCCAGCGTGCGGTAGTCGAAGCCGCCGTCGCGCTCGGCGACGACGTAGGCGCCGGCCTCGGCCTTGCGCGCGAAGTGCGCGACCTCGGTGATGCGGTGCGCCGGCAGGGCGTAGACCGGCACCAGCTGCGCGCGGAACAGGCCGCAGACCACGGCGATGAACCCGGGGATGTTGCCCAGTTGCACGACCACGCGGTCGCCCGGCGCCAGGCCGCTGGCGAGGAATCCGGCGGCGATGCGTTCGGACTCGGCCCACAGCTGCGCATACGTCCAGCGGGTGTCGCCGCCGACGACCGCGACGTCGTCGGCGAAACGCAGCGCGCGGTCGCGCAGGAAGCCGGGAAAGGTCTCGCCGCGCCAGTAGCCCGCGGCGCGGTAGCGCGCGACGAAATCGGCGGGCCAGACCTGACGCAGCGGCAGGCGCGGTGGTGTCGGGGGGTTGCGCATTCGATCCTCGGTTGCGTCAGACGGCGCGCACATCGTCGATGCCCAGCGCATCGAGCAGCGCGCGGAATTTGGCGGCGGTCTCGTCGACCTCGAGCGCCGGCTGCGAGCCGGCCACGATACCCGCACCCGCGAACAGGCGCATCGCCGGGCCCTGCACGTGCGCGCAGCGGATCGACACGTACCAGTCGCCGTCGCCCGCGGCATCGGCCCAGCCCACTGCGCCGGCGTAGAACCCGCGGTCCACCGGTTCCAGCGCCCGGATCGCCGCCAGCGCCGCGTCGCGCGGCGTCCCGCAGACCGCGGGCGTGGGATGCAGCAGGCCGGCCAGCGTCGCCGCCGACACCGCGGGATCCTTCAGCGTCCCCTCGATCCGGGTGCCCAGGTGCCACATCGTCGCGGTGGCATGCAGCGACGGTGTCCGCGGCGCCTGCAAGCGGCTGCACAGCGGCGCGAGGCCGTCGAGGATCGCCTCGACCACGAGCCGGTGCTCGTCGTGGTCCTTGCGCGAGGCCTGCAGCGCCTCGGCCGCGCGCGCATCGGCACCGGCATCCCGCAGGCGACGCGCCGAGCCAGCCAGCGGATGCGAGGCCACCGCCGCGCCCCGCCGCGACACCAGCAGTTCCGGCGTCGCCCCGACCAGCCACGCCGGCGCGTCGCCGGACGCGACCGGCAGCGGCGCGACGAAGGTACTGACGCTCGGATCGACGCCCAGCCGCACGGCCAGCGCGAACGGGTCGATCGCCGCGGCCGCGTCGACCCGCAGGCTGCGTGCGAGCACCAGCTTGCGCAGCGCCCGCGCGTCGTCGCCGGCCGCCTGCAGCCGCGCCACGCAGTGCGCGACGGCATCGGCATAGGCCTGCGCATCCGGCTCGGGCACCGCATCGCCCGCCAGGACCGGCAGCGGCGCCGTCGCGGTCACGGCGGCGCCCAGCCGGGCCGGCTGGAACAGCGCGTCGTCCCGATGGGGATCGAACGGCAACGCGCCGACCAGCAGCGCCGGCCCGTCGATGGGCCGCGCGAAGAACCCGTCGACGCGCGCGCCCAGGGTCGCCGCCGGGCCCGGCGGCAGGCGCGCCAGACAGCCTTCGGCGTCCAGGACGCGGGTCGGTGCGCGCAGGCGGAACCGGGCGAGCGCGGCGAAACCGGTCTCCAGCGACGGCGCGTCGTCGCACCTGGCCAGTGCCTCGTTCATCGCGTGGGCTCCGGCCGATGCAGCGCCGCCGCGACCGACAGCACCAGCAGCACCAACCCGACCAGCAGGTACGGCGCGCTCGGCGACCCGCGGTACAGCAGCGTGCCCAGCAACGGCCCCACCACCATGCCCATGCCCTGCACCGAAGCCACCGTGCCGGCGGCCGCGCCCTGCTCATGCGATTCGACCGAATCGGCCGCCAGCGCCTGGAACGAGGGGAACACGAAACCCATGCCGAACGCCGCCACGCCATAGGCCAGCAGCAACTGCCACTGCACCGCGACCAGCGCCGACGAGGCGAAGCCGACCGCCGACACCAGCGCGCCGAGCGCGATCCAGCGGACCGGCGACACCGCCCTGAGCCGCATCACCAGCGCCTGCGACAGCATCAGCCCCACGCCGACCGCGGTCAGCGAGAGCCCGGCGACGCGCGCGCCCTCGGCCGGGGACAGGCCCAGCCGGTCGATCGCGAAGAAGCCGACCACGACCTGGGCGATCGATACCGACACCATCGCCGCGAACACCGCGTAGACCGGCAGGCGCAGCCGCGGGTCGAACACCCGCATCCGCGCCTTCGGCCGCTGCGGGCCGGTCGGTGCGGGCTCGCCGGCCGGCAACCAGCGCCACACCACCAGCAGCGCCAGCAACGGCAATGCCGCGGCGGCGTACAGCGCCAGCGCCAGGTCGTGACGGGCGATCCAGCCGGCCGCGGCCGGGCCCACCACCATGCCGACCGCGTTGGCGCTGCCGAGCCGGGCCATCACGCCCCCGCGCTGCCCGGGCGGCACCGCATCGGCGACCAGCGCCGCCGCGGTCGGCGGCACCGCCGCGTAGAACAGGCCGACCAGGGCGCGCGTGCCGACCAGCACCGCGACCGACAGCAGGACCGCCGGCGGATGCCGCAGCGCGGCATCGACGAACAGGGCCATCGCCACGTAGATCAGCGTATAGGCCGCCAGCGCGATCAGCAGCACGCGGCGGCGGCCGATCCGGTCGCTGAGCACACCCCAGCGCCGCGCGGCCAGCATCCACAGGACACCGGCCGCGGTCACCGACAGCCCGGCGTGCCACTCGGCCAGTCCCAGCAGGCGGACCACCGGACCGATCACCGCCACGAACGCCATCATCGCCATCGTCCCCGCCAGCGCGGTCAACACCAGCGCGGACAGGCCCGGCACAAGGGGACGCGAGGATGGGATGGCGGACATGCGGCGGGGTACTCGATCGGCCAGCGGCCAATGCCGGCGGACAACGTGGAAAGGCGGCGCGGGTTGACCGGCCGCGACAACGGAAGTCCCGGCAGCGCGGCGCACCTTCAAATGATATCAAGTCTCATTCAGTATTGCCGGCCGCGGTCCGGCGCCTACCCGCAGCAGCAATGGAACGGAACGTTACAAGTTCTTATTGATAATCGTTCGCATTAAACTTATCATTAACGAACCGCGTCGGACGCGGCCGATTTCACGCGCCAATCACACATCTGGCACCGGGTTCCCTTCCCGGCTTCTTCCTCACGACGACCGAATCCATGACCACCTCTCGCGCTTTCCGCCTCAAGCCGCTGGTTGCGGTGTTGCCGCTGGCCTTCTCCCTGCCTGCCCTGGCCGCCACCGACGGCGAGGCCCCCACCCGGGACTTCGACACCATCACCGTCCGCTCGGCAGCCGGTTTCGAACAGGCCATCGCCGACGCCCCGGCATCCATCTCGGTGATTTCGCGGGAGGAACTCGAGAAGCAGTCCTACGGCAGCATCGTCGACGCGGTGAAGAACATCCCCGGCGTCTACGTGACCGGCGGCGGCAACATGCAGGACATCAGCATCCGCGGCATGTCGCCCGCCTACACCCTGTACCTGGTGGACGGCCGCCCGATCTCCGCCGGCCGCGCCGTGAACACCAATGGCGCCGACGGCGGCAAGCAGATCGGCCTCCCACCGCTGTCGATGATCGAGCGCATCGAGGTGGTGCGCGGCCCGATGTCCTCGCTGTACGGTTCCGAGGCCATGGGCGGCGTGGTCAACGTCATCACCCGCGTCGCTCCCCGGGAATGGGGCGGCAGCACCGCCATGGACTACACGGCATCGCGCAACGACGTCAGCAACGACGCCTTCAACTCCAGCTTCTATCTCGGTGGCCCGCTGGTCGCCGACAAGCTCGGCCTGCAGGTCAACGGCGGCTACCAGACCACGGACGAGAGCGACCACCAGGTCAACTCCACCGACTCGAACGCCAGCGAACCCGAATCGAAGATCAGGAAGATCGGCGCCAGGCTGACCTGGCAGGCCCGGGAGTCGGACCGCATCGGGTTCAGCTACGACAAGGCCAGGACCGAGTACTCGCACACGCCCGGCCGCAGCCTGCCCGAGACGGTGGACGCCACCTACTACCGCTACGAGAAGGACGTCTACGTCGTGACCCACGACGGCCAGTACGGCAACCTCAGCATCAACACCTACCTGCAGCAGGACGTCTCCGACAAGGTGCAGACCCAGACCAAGAAGGAGGAGGTGACGACCTTCAACACGATGGGCACCTACTTCGGCGACCGGAACATCTACACCTTCGGCGCCCGCTACAAGGTGGAGGACTTCGTCGACGAGACCAACGGCCTGCTGACCTCGGACATTCCGGGCGCGGTCCGCAGCGTGGACCGCTGGATCGGCGCGGTGTTCGCCGAGGCCGAATGGCGCCTGCACGAGGACTTCGGCCTGACCACCGGCCTGCGCTACGACGACGACGAGCTGTTCGGCGGCCACGTCTCGCCCCGCGTCTACGGCAACTGGCGCGTCACCGACAACTTCACCCTCAAGGGCGGCGTGTCGACCGGCTACAGCCAGCCCTCGCTGTCGTCGGCCACGCCCGGTTTCGGTCGCGGCACCGGCGGCGGCGGATCGCCGGCGCCCCATCCGCGCGCGCTGATCATCGGCAACGCCGACCTCAAGCCCGAGAGCAGCGTCAACTACGAGATCGGCTTCGTCTACGAGAGCCGCGACCTCGGCCTGACGACCAGCCTGATGGCCTTCCACACCCGCTACAAGGACAAGATCGCCGAGGACCGCTACTGCGACAACGGTGGCGAACGCGACGACCCCAGCACCTGGTCCTGCGCGTTCGGCGGCAACAACTACCTGTTCCTGAGCACCCAGAAGAACATCGACCGGGCCACCATCCAGGGCGCGGAGTTCTCCGCCGACTACTGGCTCACCGACGGCCTGCGCCTGAGCAGCAGCTACACGTTCACCGAATCGGAGCAGAAGACCGGCGAGTTCACCGGCGAGCCGCTGAACAAGATGCCGCGGCACATGGCCAACCTGAGCCTGGACTGGCGGGTGGGCGACCAGCTGACGCTGTGGGCCCAGGGCAACCACCGCGGGCGCACCAGCGACTTCCTGAGCAGGACGTCGATGTCGTCGGGCACGCCCGCCTACACGATGGCCGATCTCGGCATGGTCTACCGGCTCACGCCGCAGCTGCGGGTCAAGGCGGGCCTCTACAACATCACCGACCGCACGGTCACCAACGACGCCTACGGCGTGGTCCTGGACGGGCGGCGCATCAACGTCGGCTTCAACCTGGACTTCTGACGGCACGGGCGCCGCCGGAGGGGGCGTTTCCCTTCGGGCGGCCTGGTGCCACAACACAACGCGGGGCGGGGGCCGGACACCCTGCCCCGCCACGCCGCAGCGGGATGCGGGCGTCGCCCTGCAGCGGCGCCTTCCACCCGATGCGCGGTCGTCCCCAACGGAGCAGCTCCCATGTCGCGTCCCCGTCCACCGGCCATCCGCCTTCCCGGCGCCCTGGCAACCGCGATCGCCCTGTCGCTGTCGTCCACCGCGCTGGCGCAGGATGACGTCGACGACGCGCGCACGCTCGATACCGTCCGCGTCACCGCCGAGCAGATCGCGCGCGAGGCGCTGGGCGCCTCGACCGTGCTGTCCGACGACATCCAGCGCCAGCCGTCGCGCAACGACATCGCCGAACTGCTGCGCACCCTGCCGGGCGTCAACCTGACCGGCAACTCCACCAGCGGCCAGCGCGGCAACAACCGCCAGATCGACATCCGCGGCATGGGCCCGGAAAACACCCTGATCCTGGTCGACGGCAAGCCCGTCTCCAGCCGCAATTCGGTGCGCTACGGCTGGCGCGGCGAGCGCGACTCGCGCGGCGACACCAGCTGGGTGCCGCCCGAGCAGATCGAACGCATCGAGGTGCTGCGCGGCCCGGCCGCGGCACGCTACGGCAACGGCGCCGCCGGCGGCGTGGTCAACATCGTCACCCGGCCGCCGTCCGACGTCTTCGGCGGCTCGCTGAACCTCTACGGCCAGGTGCCGCAGCACGGCGTCGACGGTGGCAGCCAGCGCGCCGGCGTGCAGATGAGCGGACCGCTCGGCGAGCGCCTGTCGTTCCGCCTGTCGGGCAACGTGTCCAAGGCCGATGCCGACGACTACGACATCAACCGCGACCACGCCTCGGCGCGCACCGGCGCCAATGCCGGCTCCTTCCCGGCGGGCCGCGAGGGCGTGCGCGGGCGCACCGTCAACGGCCAGCTGCTGTGGGACGTGGCGCCGGGCCACCGCATCGATGTCGGCGCCGGCTTCAGCCGCCAGGGCAACATCTATGCCGGCGACACCCAGAACACCAACCGCAACCCGGAAGTGCTCGACCGGATCGGCGCCGAGACCAACCGGATGTACCGCCAGACCTGGGACGTGACCCACCGCGGCACCTACGGCGACGACACCACGTCGCTGAGCTACGTCACCCTGGAGCAGACCCGCAACAAGCGCCTGCTCGAAGGCCTGGCCGGCGGCACCGAGGGCATCTTCATCGTCGGCGGCGGGTTCGGCAGCATCGACCTGCGCAACCTCACCGCGCACGGCGAGTTCAGCCGCACCCTGTCGGGCGACGGCGTCGACCACGTGCTGACGGTCGGCATCGAGGGCGTCGACAGCCGGCTCGAGGACGATGCCTCCGCGCTGAAGGACCGCAACCCGCAGCCCAACGTGCCGACGCCGCCGTTCGCCTGGGAAGGCCGGGCCGACGCGCGGGTGCTGTCGGCCTTCGTCGAGGACAACATCTACCTCGGCGAACGCTGGATCCTCACCCCTGGCCTGCGCTTCGACCATCACGACCGGTACGGCGGCAACTGGAGCCCGGCGCTCAACGCCTCGTTCCGGTTCGCGCCCGAATGGGAACTCAAGGCCGGCATCGCCCGCGCCTACAAGGCGCCCAACCTCTACCAGGGCAACGAGGGCTATGCTCTCTACAGCGCCGGCATCGGCTGCTGGGGCGGCGGCGGCCCGTGCTTCCTGGTCGGCAACCCCGACCTCGAGGCCGAGACCAGCATCAACAAGGAGCTGGGCGTGCAGTTCTCCGGCGAACGGCTGCAGGCCGGGCTGACCTACTTCCACAACGACTACCGCGACAAGGTCGACGCCGGCCACACCGTCGTCGCCACCCACGACGGCTACGACGTGTTCCGCTGGGACAACGTGCCCAAGGCGGTGGTCGCCGGCCTGGAGGGCAACCTCAACCTGCGCTTCAGCCCGGCGCTGGCGTGGAACACCAACGTCACCCGGATGCTGGAGTCGGAGAACAAGAGCACCGGCGAGTACCTGTCGACGATCCCCGAGTACACCGTCAACACCTCGCTCGACTGGCAGGCCGGCGACCGTTTCTCGCTGCTGGCCAAGGCCACGTTCTACGGCGAGCAGAAGCCGCAGAAGTTCGACTACCACGGCGACCCGGTCAGCGGCAGCGCCGCCGACCGCATGCCCGGCTACGCGCTGGTCGGCCTGAGCGGCCGCTACCGCATCACCGATACCGTCAACCTGGTGCTCGGCGTCGACAACCTGCTGGACAAGCGGATCTTCCGCCGCGGCAACGCCTCGGGCGTCAACCTCGGCACGCCCAACGAGATCGAGGGCGCCGGCGCCTACACTTACAACGAACCGGGCCGCGCGTACTTCGTGGCCGTGAACATCGGCTTCTGACCGATCCGACCGGCCGATCCAGCCCGCCCACCCGACCGATCCATCTCACCGATACTTCCCGCATGACAGCCAGACATTCCAAGCCCTCCATGCGCACCCGCGCCGCGACGCTCGCCGTCGCGGCCGGCCTGTTGGTCGCCCTGCAGGCGGCCGTCCCCGCCCCGGCCGCCGCGCAGCAGCGCGATCCGCTGCAGACGATCGGCGAGACCGTCGCCGACCGCGCCCATGCGCACTACCGGTTCGAGCGCTTCACCGTCTCCAGCGCCGACGGCACCCGCACCTGGCGGGTCGATCTCGGCATTCCGGCGGGCGATGCGCCGGCAACCGGCTGGCCCTCGTTCTGGATGCTCGACGGCAACGGCGCGCTGATCGAGTTCGACGAAGCGCTGCTCGACGAACTCGCCACGCGCCCCGACCCGCACGCGCTGGTGTTCATCGGCTACGACAACGACCTGCGCATCGACTCGCCCGCGCGCACCCGCGACTACACCTTCGCCGCCGACCTGCGCGGCACGGTGGACGGCGACCCGCAGCGCGTGGGCGGCGGCGCCGACGCGCTGCTGGAAGTCATCGAACGCCAGATCCGGCCGGAACTCGTGCAGCGCGCACCGCTCGATCCGCAGCAGCAGACGCTGTGGGGCCATTCGCTGGCCGGCCTGTTCGTGCTGCACACCCTCTACACCCGCGCCGGCCTGTTCCAGACCTACGCCGCGGGCAGTCCCTCGCTGTGGTGGGGCGACGGCGGCATGCTGCGCGAACCGGAGGAGTACTTCATCGCCCACAACGCCGGCCGCCGCGCCCGCGTGTTGCTGTCGCTGGGCGGCGGCGAGCGCGCCCGCGACGTCAGCAACCGCGACCTCAGCAGCGCGCGCGTCGTCGAGCACCTGCGCCGGATCACCGCCGCGCCGCCGGACGCGGCGGCCACCCTGGCCGAACGCCTGCGGCAGGTACCGGGCCTGTCGGTGGAATACCGCGAATTCGACGGCCTGACCCACGGCCCGATGTTCCGGGCCTCGCTGATGGACGCGCTGCACAAGGTCACCGGCGTCGCCGACCGCAGCGGCACCCCGCGGCCCGGCACCGAACCCGGCGCGCCGCAATGACGTCCGCGCCGGCCACCGCTGCGGGCCGTCCCGTCCGCCCGGCAGTCCGGCCCATGCGGGCGGTCGCGCCGTCCGGCACTTTTCCTTCCGGCCATTCCGAACGCCGGTTATCCCACCGTTCCAGGAGTTCGTCATGCAACAGCTGTCCTCCCGCCGCCTGCGGCTCGCCGCCCTCACCCTCGCGCTGACCGCGGTCACCGGCCTGGCCATGGCGCAGGTCTTCAACCAGCCCGACACCGGCTTCAAGGGCGCGGTCCGCGTGGCCTCGCAGGGCAGCGTCCTGCCCGGCAACGAGATCGAACTGGAAGGCAGCGGCTTCCGGCCGGGCCAGCGCGTGACCCTGTTCCGCGGCGCGACCGCGCTCAATGCCCAGCCCTACACCGTCGACGCCGAAGGCGGCTTCAAGGCGAAGATCGCAATCCCGGCCGATGCCGCCGCCGCCCGCCATCCGATCATCGTCCGCGCCGACGGCCCGGACGCCGCGCTGGTGTTCGACCTCAAGGTCTCGAAGGAAGTGCCGCTGTCGGGCGCCGACCGTTTCGACATCCTCGCCAGGCCGATCACCCGCGGCCTGTACCAGTCGGCCTACAGCGCGAAGGACAACGTGCTGTTCGTGACCTCCGCGGTCGGCCGTCCGCCGGTCACACAGTCCGAGCTGCTCAAGGTCGACGCCGACAGCCTCGACATCCTGGCCCGCGTCACCCCGGCCAAGGTGCCGGGCCATGACGACAACCGCGTCTACGCGGTCTACGGCGTCGGCGTCGACGACGCCCGCGGCAACGTCTGGGTCACCAACACCCGAGACGACAGCGTCGCCGTCTACCGCGCCTCGGACCTGCAGCTGGTCAAGCAGTTCGAGCAGGGCGCGCTGCCGCACGGCCGCGACGTGGTCGTCGACAGCCAGCGCGGCCGCGTCTACGCCTCGCCGGTCGGCGAGCCGCGCATCGTCGTGTTCGATGCCGCCACCCTCGAGCAGCTCCCGGACATCGAGATCCCGACCCGCGGCCGCGGCGAGGCCTTCAGCCCGACCAGCCTCGCGCTCGACGAGGCCACCGGCCGCCTGTTCACCGTCAGCCTGTCGACGTCGGAAGCGGCGATCATCGACGGCCCCGGCGGCAAGCTCGAGAAGAAGATCCCGCTGTCCAACGCCGCCAGCGCCATCGGCGTGGGCTGGGACAGCGACCTCGGGCGCCTGCTGGTGGTCTCGCAGGGCAGCGACAACCTGCTGATCGTCGATCCGGACAGCGGCGAGACCCTGCACGACGTCTACGTCGGCAACGGCGCGCTGAACGTGGTCTACGACCCGCTGGTCAAGCTGACCTTCGTCAGCAACCGCGGCGCCGGCACCGTGACCGTGGTCGATGCCGACGGCCGGATCGTCGCCAACCTCGACGGCGGCAGTGCGCCCAACCACCTGCGCGACGACGGCCGCGGCCACGTGTTCCTGGCCACCAAGGCGCGCGGGGCCGAGGACCCGCGCGGCGACCAGCTGATCCGCTACACCCTGAAGACCGACTGAGGCCGTGTGTTGGTGCCGGCCGGCGTCCCATGGCACCGGCCGGCCGGCTGCTAGAATCGCCTTCCGACGCGGGACGCCGGGCGCCGCCAGACGCCCGGCGTCTTTGCTTCGCACATCCGCCCTGCTGGGCGGCGCCCTTCTCCTGGACCCTGCGCCGATGTCTGCTTCCTTCCGCCTCCCCGCCTCCCTGCGCCTGCCGGCCCTGCTGGCCGCGGCCCTGCTGGCTGCCTGCTCGCCCACCGCGAACGATGCCGCGACCGCAGCCGACGACACCGCGCGGCCCGCGCCCGGCGCAGCCGCCCTGCCGGCCGGCTGGCGCCAGGTCGCCGGCGACGACGTCCCGCGCGTCGCGCGCTCGCCGCAGGACCTGCCGGCGACGGTGCTGTCCGACGACGGCGTCGAGGTCACCGTCACCGACACCAGCCGCACCATCGCGGGCAGCGACGACATCATCATGGTCATGGAATCGCTGGACCTCGGCGAGCAGGTCTACGCCGCGCCCACCAACACCGTGACCGCGGTCGGGCGCGCCGCGCCCCACCATTTCCTGTTCAACCGCACCACCGGCATCGAGGGCGTGCTGAGCCTCGAGGGCACGCTGTTCGTCGGCAACAGCCTGCGCCGCCACGGCAAGCTGGCCGGTCCGCTGCGCGATGCCGGCGAGGCCGTGGTCATCGTCGACGAACTGCAGCCCGCGCCGGAGAAGGTGCGCAAGATCGCCGCCGCGTTCGGCCACGCCGACGAGGGCGAGCAACTGGCCATGCAGGTCCAGGCGCAGCTCGACGAGGCCGCGCGCATCGCCGCGCGGCACACGCGCAGGCCGCGGGTGATCCACGTCTCGAGCACCGGCGGCGGCGGCGCGCCGACGGTCGGCGGCGCCGACACCGCGGCCGCGGAGGTGATCCGCCTGGCCGGCGGCATCAACGTCGGCGACGAGGCCAAGGTGGCCAACTACTCGCAGCTCAGCAACGAGGGCATCGTCGCCGTCGAGCCGGAGGTGATCCTCGTCAGCGAGGACGACCTGCGCGTGTTCGGCGGCGAGGCCGGGCTGTGGCAGGCGTATCCGTCGCTGAAGCAGACGCCGGCGGGCGTGGCCAACCGGGTCTGGGTGATGCCGGACCTGCAGCTCAAGATGACCAGCGTCGCCTGCGGCACCGGCGCGGTCGCGCTGGCCGAAGCGCTCGCGGAACTGGCCGCGGAACTCGACGCCCAGCCCGGCGCATGAGCGACGCGATGCGCGCGGCGGCTGCCCGGCGCTCCGGGGTCGTGCGCCGTCCGCCCGGCGGCTTGCTGTTCGTCGTCGCGCTGGCGCTGCTGGCGCTGGTGATCGTGCTGTCGTTCGGCATCGGCCCGCTGCGCATTCCGCCGGGCGACGTGGTCCACGTGATCGCGCACAAGCTCGGCCTGGTCGATGCCGGCGCGCTGAGCCAGCGCGACATCTCGGTGGTCTGGAACCTGCGCGTGCCGCGCGCATTGCTGGCGGTGCTGGTCGGCGCGTCGCTGGCGATGGCCGGCGCCGGCCTGCAGGGCCTGTTCGGCAACCCGCTGGCCGACCCGGGCATCGTCGGCGTGACCCACGGCGCCGCGCTCGGCGCGGTCGCGGCGATCGTGCTCGGCGCGACCGCGCTCGGCGCCTGGACCATCCCGGTCGCCGCGTTCGCCGGCGGCGCGCTGACCACCACGCTGATCTACCTGCTGGCGCGCCCCGACCGCGGCTCGGGCACGGCGACGCTGCTGCTGGTCGGCATCGCGATCGCCGCGGGCTGCTCGGCCGCGATCGGCTTCTTCACCTACATCGCCGATGCCAGCGAGCTGCAGTCGCTGGTGTTCTGGCAGATGGGCTCGCTGGCGATGGCCGACTGGCGCGACCTGCTGGCCGCGCTGCCGGCGTTCGCGGTCGGCGCCGCGCTGCTGTCGACGCTGGCCAGGCCACTGGACATGCTCGCGCTCGGCGAGCGCCAGGCCCAGCACATCGGCCTGGACGTGCGCCGCACGCGGGTGATGCTGGTCGCGGTGTGCGCGCTGCTGGTCGGCTCGGCGGTCGCGTTCGCCGGCGTGGTCGGCTTCGTCGGCCTGGTCGTGCCGCATTTCGTGCGCCTGCTGGCCGGCCCGGGGCATCGCTGGCTGCTGCCGCTGTCGGCGGTCGTCGGCGGGCTGCTGGTGGTGGTCGCCGATACCGCCGCGCGCAGCCTCGACCCGCCGTCGGAAATCCCGCTCGGCCTGTTCTCGGCCGCGCTCGGCGCGCCGTTCTTCCTGTGGCTGGTGCTGCGCCGGCGCCACCGGAGCGCGCTGTGACCGCCGCCGGACGCCCGCACGACGCCGCCGGCGACGACGTGCTGGTGCTGTCGCAGGTCTCGGTGCGCATCGACGGCCGCGCGATCCTCGATGCCGTCGACCTGCGCTTCGCCCGTGGCTCGCTGACCGCGCTGGTCGGTCCCAACGGTGCCGGCAAGTCGACGCTGCTGGCGGTCGCGGCCGGCGACCTCGTGCCGGCCGCGGGCGGCGTGCGCCTGGCCGGCGCGGACCTGTCCGACTGGAAGGCCAGGGCACTGGCGCGCGAACGCGGCGTGCTGCCGCAGGACCACGCGGTGCGCTTCGCCTTCAGCGTGCGCGAGGTGGTGGCGATGGGCCGGCTGCCGCATCCGCCGCAGCCGGCGCAGGATGCCCGCATCGTCGACGACGCGCTGGCCGCGGCCGATATCGTCCATCTCGCCGACCGCGACGTGCAGACCCTGTCCGGCGGCGAAGCCTCGCGCACCGCGTTCGCGCGCGTGCTGGCGCAGACCACGCCGGTGCTGCTGCTCGACGAACCCACCGCCGCGCTCGACCTGCAGCACCAGGAGTCGGTGCTGCGCACCGCGCGGCGGCTGGCCGACGAGGGCGCGTGCGTGATCGTGGTGCTGCACGACCTCAACCTCGCCGCAGGCCATGCCGACCGCATCGTCATGCTGCAGGACGGCCGGGTCGCCGCCGACGGCAGCCCGCGCGAGGTGCTGACCCGGTCGACGATCGAGCGCGTCTACCGGCAGCCGGTGCTGGTGCTCGAACATCCTACCCGTGGTGTGCCGCTGGTGGTCAGCGACGATCCGCGCGACTGAGCGGGCCGCCGCCGGCAGGCGACGCGGGCTCGAGCGCCGCGGCGAGGAACTCGATCAGCGCCGCGACCCGGTGCGGGGTGCGCTGGCCCGCGGCATGCACGGCGTAGAGGTTGATGTCGTCGATGCGGAAGTCGTCGAGCACCGGCTGCAGCCGGCCCGCGGCGAGATCGTCGCCGATGTCCCAGCCCGCCTTCATCACCACGCCGCCGCCCGCGACCGCCCACTCCCGCAGCACCCCGCCGTCGTTGGCGGTGCGGTTGCCGCCGACCTTGACCGCGAACTCGCGCCCGGCCTCCTGGAAGCGCCAGTTCGACTGCGGTGCGCCGGGGCGGTCCAGGACCAGGCAGTTGTGCGCGGCCAGCTCGCGCGGATGCCGCGGCACGCCGGCCCGGCGCCAGTACGCCGGTGCCGCGCAGACCCGGCGCGCACCGGCGAGCAGGCGCCGCGCGCGCAGTCGCGAATCCTGCAGCGGGCCGGTGCGGATGCCGATGTCGTAGCCGCCGTCGACCAGGTCGACGACGCCATCGGTCAGCACCAGGGCGATGCGCACCCCGGGATGCAGGGCGAGGAAGCGGTCGAGCAGCGGCGCCAGCTGCGCGCGACCGAAATCGTTGGTCACGGTGATCCGGATCTCGCCGCTGAGCTGCCCGCCTTCGCCCAGGCCCTGCATCGCGTCGTCGAGCTGGCCGAGGATGCGCCGGCAGTCGCCGAGGAAGCGCTCGCCCTCGGCGGTCAGCGACAGGCGGCGGGTGGTGCGTACGACCAGGCGCGCGCCCAGGCGTTCCTCGAGCTGCTGCAGCGCCAGCGTCACCGTCGACGGCGACAGCGCCCAGGCGCGCGCCACCGCCGAGAGGCTGCCGCGGTCGGCGATGGCCACGAACAGGCGCAGGGTATCGAGCTGGTCCATATTTCGACTGGTTCGAATTTACTTTTGATTTTCGCGTCCATTATTGACGCCCAAAGAACATATCATCGACTTCGACTCGACCACTCGCACGGAACCGACCATGAACTCACGCCGCCGCTTCCTGACGACCGCCTCGCTCGCCGCCACCGGCCTGGCCCTGGCACCGCTCGCCGCCTGCAGCCGCGACACCGTCGCTTCCGCCGGTACCGCCGCCACCCCGGCGGCGCCGGCCGGTCCCGCGCCGACGCCTGCCGCCGGCGCGCTGCTGACGCGCACGATCCCCGCCACCGGCGAAGCGCTGCCGGTGATCGGCGCCGGCACGTCGGGCAGCTACGAGGTCGCGCTGGGTTCGCCCGAGTTCGAGGCGCTGAAGGAGACCATGAAGGTGTTCTTCGAAGGCGGCGGCCGGGTGTTCGACACCTCGCCCAACTACGGCAATGCCGACGAGGTGCTCGGCGCGCTGCTGGCCGACGGCGGCTGGCGCGACCAGTGTTTCCTCGCCACCAAGATCGCCGCCGACGACCGTGCGTCGATGGAGGCGCAGTGGGCCGAGAGCCAGCGCAAGCTGCAGACGGAGAAGGTCGAACTGCTGCTGGTGCACAACCTGCGCGCGCTCGACATCGCCTGGCCGTACGCGCAGGAACTCAAGGCGCAGGGACTGGCAAAGTACATCGGCTTCACCCACTACATCGAGAGCGGCCACGACGCGACCACGCGCGCGGTGCGCGAACTCAAGCCCGACTTCGTGCAGATCAACTACTCGGTCAACGCTCCGCAGGCCGCGCGCACGGTGCTGCCCGCCGCGCAGGACGCCGGTGCCGCGGTGCTGATCAACCGCGCCTTCGACGACGGCAGGCTGTTCGCCGAGGTCGGCAACCGCGAACTGCCCGGATGGGCGGCGGAACTGGGCATCACCTCGTGGGCGCAGCTGTTCCTGAAGTTCGCGATCAGCCACCCGGCGGTCACCGCGGTGATCCCGGCCACCAGCCGTCCCGACCGCCAGGCCGACCAGCTCCAGGCCGGCACCGGCCCGCTGCTCAGCGACGCGCAGCAGACCGAGCTGGTGCGGCTCTTCGCCTGAGCGCCGGCCGGCCGTCCGACCGCCTCATCGACCCACGGGGACCCCCACCATGCGTAATCTCCTTTCGCCGCTGCTGAACCTGCGCCGTGGGGAGGTGGCGCCGGTGCTGGTCGCCGGCCTGTTCTTCTTCTTCATCCTGACCGCGCTGATGCTGCTGCGTCCGGCGCGCGATGCGCTCGGCATGGAGCGCGGCATCGACAGCATCCGCTGGCTGTTCATCGGCACGGCGGTGGTCACCCTGCTGGTCAATCCGGTGTTCGGCTGGCTGGTGAGCCGCTTCCGGCGCCTGCAGTTCATCTCCGCGACCTACGCGTTCTTCATCCTCAGCCTGGTCGGCTTCTGGGCACTGCTGATGTTCGCCCCGGGCGCGGTCGGCGCGCGCAGCGGCCAGGTGTTCTACGTCTGGTTCAGCGTGTTCAACCTGTTCGTGACGATGGTGTTCTGGGCCCTGATGGCCGATCGCTTCACCAGCGACCAGGCCAAGCGCGTGTTCGCGCTGATCGCCGTCGGCGGCACCCTCGGCGCGATCTTCGGCCCGTGGCTGGCGTCGCAACTGGCCGAGCCGCTGGGCACGCCGAACCTGCTGCTGGTCGCCGCGCTGTTCCTGGCGCTGGCCATCGCCACCGCGTGGGTGCTGGTGTGGCTGCGCTCCGACCGCAGCGCGGCGGAAGACGCCTCGGCCGCAACGCCCGCGGCCGACGAAGCCACGCGCATCGGCGGCAGCGCCTGGGCCGGCATCCGGGCGGTCTGCGCCTCGCCGTACCTGCTCGGCATCGCCGGCTACGTGATCGTCATGACCATCGTCGCGACCTTCATCTACTTCACCCGCCTGCAGATGGTCGAGGCCGCGGTCGACGACCTCGACGCGCGCACCAGCCTGCTCGGCAACATCGACATGTGGACCCAGGTCGCGGTGCTGGCGCTGCAGGTCACGCTGACCGGCCACATCATCAAGCGTTTCGGCCTGGCCTTCGCGCTGGCCGCGCTGCCGGTGGCGATGGCGATCGGTTTCCTCGGCCTGGCGATCTACGGCTCGTTCCTGGTGCTGATCCTGCTGGAGGCGACCAACCGCGCGCTGCAGCGCGGCCTGACCCGGCCCGCGCGCGAGACGCTGTTCACCGTGGTCAGCCGCGAGGACAAGTACAAGGCCAAGGCGGTCATCGACACCTTCGTCTACCGTGCCGGCGACGTGATCGGCGCGCAGACCGAGGGCCTGCTCGGACGGCTCGGGCTGGCCCTGGGCGGGCTGGTCAGCGTGGTGCTGCCGCTGGCGCTGGTGTGGGCCGCGCTGGGCATCTGGCTGGGGCGCGCGCAGCAGCGGCGCGCCGCGGTGCAGGAGACATCGACGACGGACGGTCCGCTGCCGCGCTGACCCAAGCCGGCGCGCAGGCCCCCGGCTGCGATGGATAATGCGCGACCCGAGCACGCGCCGCGACGATGACCCCGACCACCAAGGCCTACTGGCAGATCCATTTCTGCGTGCTGCTGTGGGGCTTCACCGCGATCCTCGGCAAGCTGATCACCCTGCCCGCGCTGCCGCTGGTGTGGTGGCGGATGCTGCTGGTCGCCGGCACCCTGGCACTGGTGCCGCGGGTCTGGCGCGGGCTGCGCGCGCTGCCGCCGCGGCTATTGCTGGCCTACACCGGCGTCGGCGCGCTGGTCGCGTTGCACTGGCTGACCTTCTACGGCGCGGTGAAGCTGGCCAACGCGTCGGTGGCGGCGACCTGCATGGCGCTGGCGACGGTGTTCGTCGCGCTGATCGAACCGCTGGTCGCGCGCACCCGCTTCTCCTGGCGCGAACTCGCGCTCGGCATCGCGGTGCTCCCGGGCGTGGCGCTGGTGGTCGGCGGCATTCCCGACGGCATGCGCATCGGCGTCGCGGTCGGCGCGCTGTCGGCGCTGTTCGTCGCCTGCTTCGGATCCCTGAACAAGCGCCTGGTCGAGCACGCCGACCCGTTGACCGTGACCGCGCTGGAACTGGGCGCCGGCACGCTGACCCTGACCCTGCTCGCGCCGCTGATGCCGCTGCTGTTCCCGGCCTTCGCCGGCCCGCTGCTGGCCCTGCCCGGCCTGTACGACGCCGGCTACCTGCTGCTGCTCGCCTTCGCCTGCACCCTGCTGCCGTTCGCGCTGTCGCTGGTCGCGCTGCGGCACATGAGCGCGTTCGCCGCGCAACTGGCGGTGAACCTGGAGCCGGTCTACGCGATCGCGCTGGCGATGCTGCTGCTCGGCGAGCAGCACGAACTGTCGCCGCGCTTCTATGCCGGCGTCGCGATCATCCTCGCCGCGGTGGTGGCCTACCCGGCGCTGTCGCGGCCGCGGCGCATCGTCCACGCCGAGAACATCGGCACCGGCGAGGCGAAGCAGATCACCGACTGAACCGGCAGGCACCCGCCCGGTCGTCCCGAGCGCAGCGAGAGGCCTGCTTCATCTGCAGGCGTGCCAAAAGACAAGCAGGTCCCTCGCTGCGCTCTGGACGACAATGTGTTGAAGGCCGCGCGGCCACCGGCACTGGCAAGCTCCGCTGGCAACCGGATTCCTGCAGCCGGAGAAGACCCCGCCTCCGGCTCAGGCCGCCAGATGCACGCGGTCGCGACCGCCGCGCTTGGCCTCGTACAGCGCTTCGTCGGCGCGCGCGAACAGCGCCGCAACGTCCTCGCCGGGCTGCAGCGCGGCAACGCCGACGCTGATGGTCACCGGCAGTCCGGTCGCCGCGAACGCCAGGTCGCCGCGCAACTGGTCGCACTGCGCGACCGCGTCCCCGCCCGTGGTGTCGGCCAGCAGCCAGACGAACTCCTCGCCGCCGTAGCGGGCGACGCGGCCGCGCGCCGCGCCCCCATGCGCCCGCAGCATCTCCGCGACCGCCTGCAGCACGCGATCGCCCTCGGCATGCCCGTGCAGATCGTTGATCATCTTGAAGTGGTCGATGTCGATGACCCCGATCGCCAGCGGGCTGCCGGTCCCGGCGGCATCGCGGATCGCCGCATCGAGCGTCCTGGCGAACGCGCGCCGGTTGGCCAGGCCGGTCAGCGGATCGGTGGCCGACTGCTCGGCGAGGTCGGCGTTCTGCGATTCGAGCTCCTGCTGGTAGTGCAGCAGCTGCTGTTCGTACCAGCCGCGTTCCTCCAGTTGCAGGTGCAGTTCACGGGTGACCCGATGCATCTCCATCAGCCGCGACGCCTGCCGCGACAGCGCCTCCAGCGCGCGGCGCTGGGTCGGCGTGAGCTCGCGCGGGCGGTCGTCGACGACGCAGAACGTGCCCATCGGCAGCCCCTCCACCGACAGCAGCGGCGCGCCGGCATAGAAGCGGACCTTCATCCCGCCGGTGACCATCGGGTTGTCGCGGAAGCGCGCATCGAGCTGCGCATCGGGGACGATCATCGTGTTGCCCGGGTCGAGGATGGCGTGGGCGCAGAACGAGACGTCGCGCCCGGTCTCGGTCACGTCGATGCCGCTGGACGCCTTGAACCACTGGCGGTCGCGGTCGATCAGGCTGACCATCGCGATCGGCACGTCGCAGACCGCGGTGGCGATCGCCACCAGGTCGTCGAACGCGGCCTCGCGCGGCGTATCCAGGATGCGGTAGGCATCCAGCGTGGCCTGCCGCTCGATTTCGTTGTCGGGCCGGGGCGGCCGGGGCACAGTCAGCATCTGCGCCCGTCAGCGGTTGCTGCACGCATGTCGAGATCCATCGATGGTGGGGGGGCGACGGCACGTTGCCGCGCGCCGTCGCATGCGCTTTTTTACCCCGGACGGGGTTGCCGCACTGTGATGCGCATTCCGCGGCAACGCCGGCGGCCCGCGTACCGTGGTCTTTCCCGCCGGCCGCTGCCGGACCGAGGCCCTGCTGCTCCGCCCCGACTCGCGCGGCACCGGCGAGCACGGCCGATGCCCCATGTGCGACGCAGGCATGGCCGCCGTCGGCGGATGCGACAATGCCTGCCCACTTTTTCCACAGGCCGCCCCGATGCAGACCGTCGATTTCGAACTCGAGCGCGACCATGTCGAGCTCAACCAGTTGCTGAAGCTGGCGGGCCTGTGCGACAGCGGCGGTGCCGGCAAGGCGCTGGTCGCCAGTGGCGCGGTCCGTGTCGATGGCGCGGTCGAACTGCGCAAGACCGCGAAGATCCGCGCCGGGCAGCGGGTCGTGCTGGGCGCGACCGAGATCCACGTCGTCGCCGCGGACCCGGCCCGGACCTGATCCAGCTGGCATCCGCGGGTCCCCGGCAGCAGCGGAGCGACGACTGAGCGGTTCCCCCCCACTGCGCTCCGCAGTGCTGCTGGCTTGCTCCATCCACCAGCCGTCTCCGACGACGGATGCGCCAGCGGCGGCAGCAACGGAAAACGGCGCCCTGCGGCGCCGTTTTCCGTCTGCGACGACTGCGCGGTCAGCGCACGCTGTAGCCCGACACGCGCCAGGTGCGGTCGGAATCGAAGCGGAACGAGACCAGTTCGCGCACCGGCGCCTCCTGGTTGGCGAACGTGGTCGGCGACGCGATGTTGATGTAGATGCCCTCGGGCACCTCGGCACCGGCCGGGAACTGCGAGCGGCTGACGGTCGGCTGGCTGCGCTGGGTCGGCGCGCCCAGGCGGGTGCGGTCGGCCGAGATCTGGCGGACGAATTCCTCGCGCGGCACCGACTGCTTCATGACGTCGGATGCGCCGTCCCAGACTTCGCCGATCTGGTTGGCGTCGATCATCTGCATCACCTGCAGCGCGGCCTGGCTCATCTCCGCATCCTGGCGGGCGATCTGCGCGCGCTGCTCCGGCGTCAGTTCCGGCTGGGCGGCGGCATCCTGCTGCGGCGCGGGCTGCGGCTGGGGCTGCTGCGCAGCCACCGCGGCGCAGGAGGCGAGCAGGACAGCCGATACAGCCAGACGAAGTGTATTCATGTTTGTGACATTCCTCGCGGTGCGGATGTGAAGTGGTCCGAGTGTACGCTGCCGACGCGACCGGGCAAGTCCCGACCCGCAGGGGCAAGTTGGGTATGCTCCAGACCCCAGCCCCCGGATCCGCCGTGTCCCGTCCCGTCGCCCCCGCCCAGGACATCCGCAATGCGCCAGCCGCAATGAGGTGCCCGCAATGAGCACGAGCCTCGTTGTCCTGCTGCTCGTCGCCGCGGCACTGGCGGCCTGGGCGATCCGCACCTTCAACCGGCTGGTGCGCCTGCGCAACCAGGTCCGCACGGCCTGGGCCGACATCGACGTGCAACTGGTCCGACGCCACGACCTGGTGCCGCAGCTCGTGGCCGCCGTGCGGGGCTACGCGCAGCACGAACAGGCGACGCTGTCGCTGGTGACCGAACTGCGGACACAGGCCCTGCGCACGCAGGACCCGACCGCGCTGGGCGAGGTGGAAACCGCGCTCGGCCAGGCGGTGGGCCGGCTGCTCGCATTGCGCGAGGCCTATCCGGACCTGCACGCCAGCGACAGTTTCCTGCGGCTGCAGCAGGACCTCGTCGACGTGGAGCGGCAACTGCAGTACGCGCGCCGTTTCTACAACGGCGCGGTGCGCGACCTCAACGATGCCGTGCAGCGCTTTCCCGACCTGCTGGTCGCGCGCATCGCCGGGATCCATGCCGCCGGTTTCTTCCAGGCCGGCGACGGCACGCGCGACGCGGTCGCGGTGGGGCCGCTGGCGTGAGCGGCCTGCGCATGCGGCGTCTGCTCCCGCGGCTGCTGCCGGCAGTGCTGCTGGTCCTGGCGTTCGCGGCGCCGGCTGCGCATGCCGAGGAACGCATCCTCGCCCAGGACATCGACATCCGGGTGCTGGCCGACGGCCGCCTCGACATCACCGAGCGGATCCACGTGCGTGCCGAAGGCCGCCAGATCCGCCGCGGCATCACCCGCGACTTCCCCACGCGCTACCGCGACCGCGCCGGCAACCGCGTGACCGCCGACTTCGAAGTCGTCGAGGTGCTGCGCGACGGCGAACGCGAGCCCTGGCAGACCCGCCGCATGGCCAACGGGGTGCGCGTGGACGTGGGCGACGAGCGTTTCCTGCCGCTGCCGTCGCAGCCGGTCTACACGCTGCGCTACCGGACCTCGCGGCAGCTGGGCTTCTTCGCCGACCACGACGAGCTGTACTTCAATGCGATCGGGCTCGATGGCGCATTCCCGGTCGAGCGCGCCAGCGTGCGCGTGGAACTGCCGGCGCCGGTGCCTGTGGAGGCGATGCGGGCCGAGGCCTACACCGGCCCGTACGGCGCCGAAGGACGCGCCTACCGCATCGCGCTGTCGGCATCGGGCAGCGCGCGCTGGACGCTGACGCGCCCGCTGCAGCCGCGCGAGGGCCTGACCGTCGTCCTGGCGTTCCCCAAGGGCCTGGTGACGGCGCCGACCCGGCAGCAGCAGCTGGGCTGGCTGCTGCGCGACAACCTGGGCCTGCTGGTCGCGGTCGCCGGCCTGTTGCTGCTGCTCGGCTATTGCGTGCTGCGCTGGCGCAAGCTGGGCCGGGATCCCGCGGCGGGCACCATCGTCGTGCGCTACGACCCGCCGCCCGGATTCTCGCCGGCGGGGCTGCGCTACATGAAGCGCATGCGCTACGACGACCGCTGCTTCTCCGCCGACCTGCTGGCCTGCGCAGTCGACGACCATGTGCACATCCGCCGCGACAAGCAGGGCAAGGCGACGGTCTGGCAGGTCCAGCGCACGCGCGCCGGCGCCAACACGCTGCCGACGATGGAGCAGCGCGCGCTGCTGACCACGCTGCTGCCCGATGCCGACGACGCGCTGACGCTCGATGCGGAGCAGGCCACGCGCGTGCGCGAGGCCAGGCAGGCGCATGCCGACGCGCTGCGCCGGCGCTTCCAGCCGGCGATGTTCCGGGTCAACGGCGGCAGCGTGCTGATCGCACTGGGCATCGCCCTGCTGACCGGCGGCAGCGCGATCGTACTGGCCATCATCGGCGGCGGACTGCCGCTGACCGTGGCCGCGGTTGCGCTGATGCTGCCGGTGCTGATCGTGTTCGCGGTGCTGGTCAAGGCGCCGACGCTCGAGGGCCGGCGCCTGCTCGACGAGATCGAGGGCCTGCGCCGGTACCTGGGCGTGGCCGAGAAGCAGGACCTCAAGCGCCTGCAGGCGCCGGGAACCGTGCCGGCGCTGGATGCGACGCGCTACGAGTTCCTGCTGCCCTACGCGGTCGCGCTGGATGTCGAAGACGCGTGGACGAAGAAATTCACCGCGGCCGTCGGCGCCGCCGCCGCGGCGACCGCAGTCGCCGGCTTCCCCTGGTACGCGGGCATCCCGGTGACCGACATGGGCCGTTTCAGCCGCTCGATGGGCAACAGCCTCACCACCCGCATCGCCGCCTCGTCGATACCGCCGGGCAGCAGTTCGGGATTGAGCGGCGGCGGTGGCGGGGGCGGTTTCTCCGGCGGTGGCGGCGGAGGCGGCGGCGTGGGCGGCCGCTGACGCGGCAATCCCCTGCGCCAGCGAACAGGCGCCCCGCCCTACGCGCCTCAGGTTTCCAGATAGCGCGCGCCCGGCCCTTCGCTGCCGGCCTCGTCGCCGGGATTGCGCAAGGGACAGGCCTTGAGCGACAGGCAGCCGCAGCCGATGCAGCCGTCGAGCTGGTCGCGCAGTTTGGTCAGCTGCGCGATCCGTGCGTCCAGGTCGCCGCGCCAGCGCCGCGACAGCCGGCTCCAGTCGGCCTGGGTCGGCGTACGCGCGTCGGGCAGCGTCTCCAGGGCCTCGCGGATCGCCGCCAGCGGAATCCCGGCGCGCTGCGCGACCTTGACCACGGCGACCCGCCGCAGCACGTCGCGCGCGTAGCGGCGCTGGTTGCCGGCATTGCGCACGCTGTGGATCAGGCCCTCGCGCTCGTAGAAATGCAGCGCCGACACCGCGACACCGCTGCGCGCGGACACGTCGCCGACCGAAAGCGGATGCGGATCGCCGTGCGTCTTCATCGCCCACCTGTTGACCTCAACATTTGTTGAGGTTCTACCCTGTGCGCCGATCCCGTGCAAGCCGCACGACATTCCAGGAGATGCCGATGTCCCTAGACGCCATGTCCCCATCGCCCGCACCCGCGCCCTGGCCCCGGGACGAGGATGCGGACGCCGAGACCATGCTGGCGATGAGCTTCAGCCGCTTCGGCGGCGACGACGTCCTCGCCGCGGCGGAACTGCCGATTCCGCGCCCGGGCCCGGGACAGGTGCTGGTGCGGGTGCTGGCGGCCGGCGTGGGCCACTGGGACGTGCTCGAGCGCGAGGGCGTATTCGCCGCGCGTAGCGGCCAGCCGCTGCTGGTCCCGCACGTTCCCGGCGCCGAGGGCGCCGGCACGGTGGTCGAGGTCGGTGCCGGGGTGCACGATTTCCGCGAAGGCGACCGGGTCTGCGGCCTGGTGCCGCTGCGCAATCCCAGGTGCGGCTTTCATGCCCAGTTCGTGGTGCTCGACGCCGACCACGTCTGGCCGGTCCCGTCGCGGCTGTCGCTGCCGCAGGCCGCGGCGATGCCGGTCGACGCGGCGCTGGCGATGCAGGGCATCGACGCGGCGCTGATGGTCGGCAAGGGCGATGCGCTGCTGGTGCTGGGCGCCAGCGGCGGCATCGGCCACATGGCGCTGCAGTTCGCCCGCCAGCGCGGCGCGCGGGTGCTCGCGGTCGCGTCCGGTGCGGACGGACAGGCGCTGTGCGAACGGCTGGGCGCGGACATGGCCATCGATGGCCGCCGGCACAATCTCGCCGCCGCGCTGCGCATCTTCGCGCCGGACGGCCTCGACGCGGCGCTGCTGACCGCCGAAGGTCCGCTGACCGCGACGATCGTCGACGCATTGCGTCCCGGCGGCCGCGTCGCCTGGCCGCACGGGGTCGCGGATCCGCCCGCGCGCGGCGACATCGCCGCCGTCGCCTTCGGCATGCGCCACGACGCGCAGACGATGCGCGCGGTGCGGCGGGCGATCGACGCCGGCCCGTTCCACCTGCATGTCTCGCGGCGCTTCCCGCTGCAGCGGCTTGCCGAGGCGCAACAGGCCGTCACCGCGCATCACCTCGGGAGAATCGTGCTGGACGTCCCGTAGGTCGGCGCTACGCCGCCGACGCGGACGTTGCCGGAAAAATCCCGTCGGCCGCGCAGCGCCGACCTGCGCAACGGGTAGGTTTCCACTGTCCATGCGCCGGGGATCCGGCGGGCGTCGCGACATCCGCGACCGCGATCCCGGACAATAGCCACCCGCACGGACGCGCGGCACCTGCATATATCCGCCCCCGCGTCCCCGCACGCGCGCCATCCATCGGCGCGCCCGCTCCTCCATTGACTGGATTCCCCATGCTCCGCTGGTTTGAAAACAGAGTCGACCCGTTCCCGCCCGCACCCCCGACCCAGCCGCCGACCACGCTGTTCGCGTTCTGCATGCACTATGTGTGCGGCAGCGGCAGATGGCTGCTGCTGATGGCGGCGGTAACGGCCGCGATCGCGGTCGCCGAAGTCGCGCTGTACGCCTATGTCGGCTCGCTGGTCGACCGGCTCGGCGCGACCACGCCGGCCACCTTCCTGGAAAGCGAAGCGACGCGCCTGATCGGCATGGCGCTGCTGGTGCTGGTCGGGCTGCCGCTGCTGACCCTGCTCAGCTCGCTGGTCATCCACCAGACGCTGCTCGGCAACTTCCCGATGCGCATCCGCTGGAACGTGCACCGCTACCTGCTGCGCCAGTCGATGAGCTACTTCCAGGAGGAGTTCGCCGGGCGCATCGCGACCAAGCTGATGCAGACCTCGCTGGCGGTGCGCGAGACGGTCATCAAGCTGCTCGACGTCGGCAACTACGTGCTGGTCTACCTGACCAGCGCACTGGTCGTCGCCGCGGCCGCCGACTGGCGGATGATGCTGCCGTTCCTCGGCTGGGTGACCGGCTACGCGCTGCTGATGTGGCGGTTCGTGCCGAAGATCAGCCGCGTATCCGAAGAACAGGCCGACGCGCGCTCGGTGATGACCGGGCGCATCGTCGACAGCTACACCAACATCGCCACGGTCAAGCTGTTCTCGCATTCGCGTCGCGAGCAGGCCTATGCCCGCGATGCGATGGACGGCTTCCTCGACACCGTGCACCGGCAGATGCGCCTGGTGACGGTGATCAACGTCTGCAACTACACGTTGAACATGCTGCTGCTGGCCTCGGTGACCGCGCTGGGCCTGTGGCTGTGGCACGGCGGCGTCATCAGCGCCGGTTCGATCGCCGTCGCCATCGCGCTGGCGCTGCGCATGCTGGGCATGTCGCAGTGGATCATGTGGGAGCTGTCGGCGCTGTTCGAGAACATCGGCACGGTGCGCGACGGCATCAACTCGATCTCGCTGGCGGCGACCGTCGACGACGCCCCCGACGCGCCGGCGCTGGGCCACGTCGACGGCGACATCCGCTTCGAGCACGTGGACTTCCACTACGGCCAGCAGGGCCGCAGCGTCATCGAGGACCTCAACCTGCACGTGCGTCCCGGCGAGAAGATCGGCCTGGTCGGCCGTTCCGGCGCCGGCAAGTCGACGCTGGTCAACCTGCTGCTGCGCTTCTACGACCGCGAATCCGGCGTGATCCGCATCGACGGCACCGACATCGCGACGGTCACCCAGGACTCGCTGCGCGCGCAGATCGGCATGGTCACCCAGGACACCTCGCTGCTGCACCGCTCGGTGCGCGAGAACATCCTCTACGGCCGTCCGGACGCCAGCGAGGCGGAGATGCTCGACGCCGCACGCCGGGCCGAGGCGCACGAGTTCATCCTCACCCTCAGCGACGCCAAGGGCCGCACCGGCTACGACGCGCACGTCGGCGAGCGCGGCGTCAAGCTGTCGGGCGGTCAGCGCCAGCGCATCGCGATCGCGCGGGTGCTGCTGAAGAACGCGCCGATCCTGGTGCTCGACGAGGCGACCTCGGCGCTGGATTCCGAGGCCGAGGCCGCGATCCAGGAGAACCTCTACCGGCTGATGGAGGGCAAGACCGTCATCGCGATCGCGCACCGGCTGTCGACGATCGCGGCGATGGACCGGCTGATCGTCATGGACCATGGCCGCATCGTCGAGGAAGGCACGCACGAGGCGCTGATTGCCGGCGACGGCGTCTACGCCAGCCTGTGGCGGCGGCAGTCGGGTGGATTCATCTCCGACGACGCGGCCTCGCCGGCATAACCGCGCCGGGAATCGCTCGCGGCGATTCCGGGGTCTTCGCCGGTTCCGGGGTGCCTTGTGCGTAGGTCGGGGCAACGCCCCCGAGGCCGGAACCCCGGTCAGGCCGTGTCGGGCGGATCCCCCGATGCCCCGCGAACCCGAACGCCGCGCGCGTCGGTCGCGTGGGGCCGACCTACGCAGGTCGGGGCGGCACCGCGCCCGGTCGGACCACGTATCGCGCGCAAACGCGCGTCAGTCGTCCGCGGCGGAGGCCTCGGCGTCGGAACGTGCGTCGTCGGAGCGCGTCTCGCCGGCCTGGCCCGTGCTGTCCGCGCTGCGACGGCCTTTTCCCGGAACAGGCGGCACCGCCGCGCCCGGCGGCGCGGTCGAAGGGGCGGCCTTGCGCAGCAGGGCTTCGAGCTCCAGGCGGGTGGCGTTGCTGGCCGCCTCGTGCATCTGGCCGACCAGGTCGAACTCCGACAGCGGACTCTCGGCCGGGCAGGTCTCGTCGGGGAAGCCGAACGTGCCGCGCAACTCCAGGCCGCAGGTGTTCATCGATTCGACGTCGGTCTCAGGGGTGTTGCAGCGCGCATCGAACGCCCGCACGAAGGCGTCACGGCGGGCGACGAAATCCTGTCCGCACTTGCGCATCAGCCGCAGCCGGTCGAGGTCGTCCTGGGCCGGATTGACGCCGTCCAGCCCGTAGAGCTTGAGCTCGTCGGCGGTCAGGATGCGCAGGCTGCGGTTGGGCACCGCCATCATCAGGTCGGCGACCGCGACCGCCGCGCCGTTGCGCTCCAGGTAATCGCGGACGCGGCCGTAGACCGCACGCAACTCGCGGTTGAGCTCGGCGCGTGTGGCCGCGGACGAGCTCATGCGGATGATGCGGTGGATGCCGACGCGACCACCGATCAGGCGGTTGTCGCCGCCGGCCAGCACGAACACACAGGCGCTGTGGCAGACCGCGCCCTCGCGCACCCAGATCGTCCAGCCCGATTCGGCGATGGCGTCTCCGGCGCGGATCGCCTCCTCGACCATGCCGCCGCTGGAATCGATGTCGAGCACGCGCTTGTCGATCGACAACTCGTCGGAGACGACCGCCAGGCGCTGCATCAGCTGGGTGAACTGCTGCGTGACCCGGCCCTTGAAGCGGACCCGGACCACGCCGCGTTCGGCGCACTGCGACAGCAGCGCGGTCAGCGCCTCGTGTTCGAGATCCTGCAACGGCTCGCCGTCGCCGTGGGTGGCGTAGTCGAGTTCGCAGCTGACCGACGCGTTGCCGTCACGCAGCGTCAACGGCGACCAGTCGACCTCCTCCTCCGCCGGCGTGGCCGGCGCGGGTGCCGGTGCCTGCTCCATCTCCTCGACCGGCGCGGTACTCAGGGCGCCGCCCTCCTCCGGGCTGGCGACCTCGACCGTCTCGACCGGCGCGGCCGTTTCCTCGGCCGGCCGCTGGCAGGCGACGGCCGACAGGCAGACGGTCAACAGCAGGCTCAGGCGCCATTTCGACATGGAAAACCAGCAGCGGAAAGGGAAAAAAGCGCGACCGGAGTCCCACCGGCCGCAATGCGATCCAGTGTAGGGCTTGCCCGGATTCGCAGTCGAATGCCGAATGAACACCGCCGGCCGCACTGCCGGGTGGTGGGCGATGCCGCAAGGCCTATTCTCCGCCCTCGAGTCCGCGCAGCAGTGCGGCATGGAACGCCTCCGGCGCCTCGACCTGCGGCGAGTGCCCGAGCGCGGGAAACTCGACCAGGTTCGCACCGGGGATCGTTTCCGCCGCGCGCCGGCCCAGCACCGGGTAGTCGCCCAGCCGCTGTGCGATGGCCTCGGGCGCACGGTTGGCACCGGGCGCGGTGCGGTCCTTGCCGCCGATCAGCAGCAGCGTGGGCACGCGCAGCCGCGGAAACTCGTGCACGACCGGCTGGGTGAACACCATGTCCGAGGTCTGCGCCTGGTTCCACGCGACGATCTCCCGGTCCGGTCCGGCGTACATGCCGGCCAGCATCATCACCCAGCGGTCGTAGGCCGGGGCCCAGCGGCCGTTGTAGTAGAACTTCGTCTGGTAGGCCTTGATGCTGTCGAACGTGGTCCCGCGCTCGCCTTCGGCCAGCTGGTCGATCGTGGCATAGGGCACGCCTTCAGCCTGCCAGTCCTCGAGACCGATCGGATTGACCAGCACCAGCTGCGACACCGCATCGGGATACATCAGGGCGTAGCGGGTCGCCAGCATCCCGCCCATCGAATGGCCGATCAGCGTTGCCTGCCGCACGCCCAGCGCCGCCAGCAGTCCGTGGGTGTTGTCGGCGAGCTGCGCGAACGAGAACTGGTAGCCGTGCGGCTTGGTCGATGCGCAGAAACCGACCTGGTCCGGCGCGACCACCCGCCAGCCGGCATCGACCAGCACGGCGATCGTCGCCTCCCAGGTCGCGCCGCAGAAGTTCTTGCCGTGCAGCAGCACCGCGGTGCGGCCGTTGTCGCGTGCGGCATCGGGACGCACGTCCATGTAGGCCATCGACAGGGCCTGCCCCTGCGACTGGAACGCATGCTGCCGCCGCGGATGTGGATACTCGAATGCCGACAGCGTGCCGTCGTAGGCGGGCGCCGTATCGCGGGCCGCCACGGGCAGCGCAGCGATAGCGGTGGCGGCGGCAAGCCACAGTGCCGGGAACGGGAGGCGAAAGGCGGGGTGTTCGCGTGCTGGCATGCGGTCGGTCTCCGTCTCGTGCGGTCACTCGTGTGACCAGCGCAGGCAAGTATGCGGCGGCAATGCGGCCGGGACGAGGACGACGTGCATGTCCCCGCGCCCGGCCCGCGCGGGTGGTGGCCGGTACACGCGGGCCGCGTGCACCAGCCACATGCAGACGGTCAGCGTTCGGGCACGGTCCACAGGAAGATGCGGGTACCGTCGATGGTCTCGGTCGCCTCCGGTTCCCAGTGGCCGGCCATGTCGAAGGCATGGCTGACGATGCGCGTACCCGGCTGCAGTTCCGCGAGCAGCTTCGGCCGCAGCTTCACGTTGAGGCTCTGCAGCAGGTACAGCGTGACCACCGTCGCCTCGCTGATGTCGGACTCGAACAGGTCCGCCTCCTTGAATGTCACCAGATCGGTGACGCCCGCGCGCTCGGCATTGGCGTTGGCCTCGCGCACCCGCACCGGGTTGATGTCGATGCCGACGCCGCGCACGCCGAAACGCTGGGCCGCCGCGATCGGGATGCGGCCGTCGCCCGACCCGAGGTCGTAGAGCACGTCGCCCTCGCCGACCTTCGCCAGATTGAGCATCGCGTCGACCACCGGCTCGGGCGTCGGCACGTAGATGACGTCCGGTTCGCGCGCCGGCGCCGGCGCGCCCTCGGCGAACGGGGAATCGGGACCGATCTCCGCGGTGACCGTCGGCGTGGTCGCCAGGTCGTCGGCAGGCGCGGCGGCCGCCGCCTCGCCATCGTAGGCGTTGACGGCCTGGTCGGCACAGGCAAGCAGCAACGGGACGCAGATGGCGGCGGCGATCAGGGCTTTCGATGTCTTCATGGCAACGACTCCTCGTTTCGGATGGCGGGTTGGAACCACAGCAGCAGCAACGCACCGATGCCCAGCACCGCGACGCCGACCAGCGCACCGCGGCCCGTGTAGGCAAGGCTGGAGTACAGCAGATACGCGCTGGTGGCGCAGAACAGCAGCGGCAGCACCGGGAACAGCGGCACGCGGAACGGCCTCGGCAGGTCGGGATCGCGCCGACGCAGCACGAACAGCGAAATCCCCACCAGCAGGAAGAACAGCCAGAACACCGGCGCGGTGTATTCGACCGCGACCTCGAAGCCATCGCGGGCGAACGCGCCCAGCCCGACCAGCGCCAGGGCCAGTCCGCCCTGGGCCAGGATCGCGGCGCGCGGCGTGCCGCTGCGCGCGTCCCAGCGGCCGATGAAGTCCAGCGCGGGAAAGTCGCGCCCGACCGCGTAGACGCTGCGCGCGCCGGTGATCAGCGTGGCGTTGGCCGAGGTCAACGCCGCGGCGACCACGATCACGCTCATCAGCACCGCACCGGTGGGACCGAACACGCGGCCCATGACTTCGGCGGCGACCGCGTGATGCTCGGCCATGCCGCCGAGGCCGAGCACGCGCAGGTAGGCCAGGTTCACGAGCACGTACAGCGCCGCGATCGCGATCAGGCTCAGCACCAGCACGCGCGGCATCCACTTGCGCGCGTCGCGAACCTCGGACGTGACATAGACCGCCTCGTTCCAGCCACCGTAGGTCAACAGCACGAACACCAGGATCAGCCCGATCGCACTGTCGCCGCCGCTGCCCGGCACCGGCGCGATGTCGGGCGGCGCCAGCAGCAGGCCGGCGACGACGATGACCAGCACGCCGACGATCTCGGCGACGGTCAGCCAGGTCTGCACCGCCGTGCCCTGGCGGGTGCCGATCCAGTTGATCGTGGTCAGCGCGACCACCGCCATCGCCGCATACAGCGCGGGCGACCATGGGCCGATGTCGAGCAGCTGCGCCATGTAGTCGCCGACGATGAACGACAGCAGCGCGATCGAACCGGTCTGGATCACCGACACCCGGGCCCATGCGAACAGGAATCCTAGGCGCGGCCCGTACGCGCGGCGCAGGTAGTTGTAGTCGCCACCGGCCTGCGGGTACGTCGTCGCCAGCTCCGCGTAGCACAGCGCCCCGACGATCGACAACGCACCGCCAGCGACCCACGCCAGCAACATCACCAACTCGCTGCCCGACGCGCCGGCGATCAACGACGGCGTGCGGAAGATGCCCGCGCCGACGACGATGCCGATGGTGATCGCGAACGCATCGCGCGCACGCAGGGTCGCGCGTGAAAGTACCGCTTCGGCCGGCGAAGGCCGCCGTTCGCGTGCGTCCATGGGGCTCCGGGTTGCTGGCGGGCGGAAGCGACGACTGCCCCCGGCACTCGGGACAACCGGCCCGCCCGATTGAAACATCGCCGCAATTCCGATCGTGTGAACACCTTGCGACGGTTGCCCCGCGACATCCCGGGATTCTTCGCGCGGGACGGGCTTCCTTCCCGGAACGTCGCGGCAGGAACGCGGCGGACCGGATCCGGCGCTATGCCTCGTCGCGCATCGCCTCGAGCACGCCGAACAGGCTGCGCAGGTCCTGCGCGTTGTGCAGGCCGACGCGGCGCAGCTTGTCGGCGCTACCGCCGCGCAGGTAGGCGAGCCATGCGCCCGGCGCCTCGCTGCCGGGCAGGTCGTCCTCGCGCAGCACGCCGAGCAGTTCGCGCTCCACCGTCGCGAGCCTGCAGTTGGCCCAGACGCCGCGGTAGCGCCGGCGCACCGGGTGCAGCAGGTCGACGTGACGCAGCTCGGGCAGCGGATCGCGCAGCCGCGCAAGCCGGTAGCGCGTGGACAGCAGCGGCCGGTCGTAGCTGCGACCGTTGTAGCTGACCAGCACCGTCGCCGGCGACAGCCAGCCGGCGAAGGTGCGCAGCATCGCGCCCTCGGCGCCGAGCGTGGTCATGCACAGCTGGCGCAGGCGCAGGCCGCCATCCCGGAAATCGGCGGCGCCGATCATGAAGGCGCGCGTGCCGGTGCCGCCGGCAAGACCGGTGGTCTCGGTGTCGAACGCCAGCAGGTCGGCGCGACGCGCGGTGTCGTGGCGGATGTCGTGCAGCGACAGCACGTCGTCGTCATGCGGCCACGGCGTCCACTGTTCCAGGTAGCGCAGGCCCGGCGCGATCTCCTCGCCCGGCAGCACGCGGTCGACAGGGCCGACGACGCGCTGCGCGACCGGGACGCGCAGGCGCATCAGCTTGCGCAACTGGGCGACGACTTCCTCCGGCGAGCGGCCGGCATCGGCCGATGTGCCGATCCGGCCTGAAACCCGTAGGTCGGGGCCACGCCCCCGACACGACATTTCCCGGCATGCAGGAGCGTCGGGGACATGGCCCCGACCTACACCGAGTGGCTGGGCTGGTGTCGGGACGGTCGTCGTCGTACCCGCCTGCGCGCGCAGCAGGCCGAGCCGCTTGGCAAGCCCGCTCATGCCGCGGCCAGCAGTGCGATGACGCGCGCGGCGAGTTGTTTCGGGGTCTGCTGCTGCGCTTCCTCGGCGGCGAGGATCGGCCCGACGCAGGCCGGGCAGCCGGCGCGACAGCTGCAGCCGTCGATCAGCGCGGCCGCCTGCGCCAGCAGTTCGTCGCGCCGCTCGTACAGCGGCGCCGACAGGCCGACGCCGCCGGGATAGTTGTCGTAGAGATACAGCGTCGGCGCGAACCGGCCCAGCAGTTCGATCGGGGTGCTGGCGCCGTCGCCGTCCCGCAACTGGCCGCGGCCGCGGGTGTCGGCGGTGGCGAACCAGCTGCCGTCGCCGCTGCCGACCGCCTTCTGCAGGTCGCGGCTCTCGGCCATCACCGCGACCTGCGCGACCAGGTGCAGCGCGTACGACGCGCCGAGGAAGCCATCGAGCGCCTCGTGCCTGGCGTCGAACGCGGCGTCCAGCGCGGCCTGCGGCAGCTGCCACCAGACCGCGCTGGTGTGCAGCTCCTGGTCGGGCAGGTTGACCGGGCCGTAGCCGATGTTCTCGTGGGTGTGGAAGCGGATCTTCTTGTAGCCCGACACGCGCCGCACGACATGCACCTCGCCCAGGTGCGCGCTGCCCTGCCCGGCATCGGCCTGCTCGGCGTCGTCCAGCACTTTCAGCTTGGTGTAGTCGATCGCGTCGGTGTAGTAGTCGACGCGGGTGCGGGTGACGTAGGCCTTGCGGCCCTCCCAGTCGAGGCGCTCCACCTGGAACGGCTCGGACTGGATCATGTGGATCGCGCCCTCGTACAGCGTCAGCGCGGCGGCCGAGTAATCGACCTCGGCGATGATCGTCTGGCGGCCGTCGGTACGGTCGACGACGACGAAGTTGCCGTCGGCGACCGAGCGCAGGTTCACCGCCTGCGCCGGGTAGCTGTCGGCGATCCACTCCCAGCGGTCGCCCTCGTGGTGCAGCACGCCGGACTCGGCCAGCACCTCGAGCCACGGCGCCGGCGCGACCGGGCCGAAACCGTCGCCGTCGACGAACGGCAGCTCGAACGCCGCGCAACGGATGTGGTCGAGCAGGATCAGCGGCTGGTCGGGCTCGATCCGGGCGTGCTCGGGATTGGCGTCGGCGAAGAATTCCGGGTGGCGCACCACGTACTGGTCCATCGGCTCGGAGCTGGCGACCAGTACGCCGACCGACGGCTGCTGCCGGCGCCCGGCGCGGCCGAAGCGCTGCCAGGTCGCCGAGATGCTGCCCGGATAGCCGTTGAGCACGACCACGTCGAGGCTGCCGATGTCGACCCCGAGCTCGAGTGCCGAGGTGCTGACGATGCCGTCGATGGCGCCCGCGCGCATGTCGCGCTCGGCGGCGCGGCGCTCGGTCGGCAGGTAGCCGCCGCGATAGGCGCGGATGCGCCGCGGCTTGCGCGGGTCGTGGTCGAAGACCTCCTTCAGGTACTTGGTCAGCACCTCGACCATCAGCCGGGTCTGGCAGAACACCAGGGTCTTGAGCCCGGAGCGGATCGCCAGCCGCGCGATGCGGTTGGACTGCGAACGCGCCGACGCGCGCAGGCCTAGGTCCGGGTTCACCACCGGCGGGTTCCACAGCAGGATGTGCTTGTCGCCGCGCGGCGCGCCGCCGTCCTCGATCGCCTCGATGGCATCGTCCGGCGCCTCGATCAGCGCGCGGCCGTGCGCGCGCGCATTGCCGATCGTCGCCGAGCACAGGATGAACTGCGGCGCGATGCCGTAGAACGCGCACACGCGCTTGAGCCGGCGGATCACGTTGGCCACGTGCGAGCCGAACACGCCGCGGTAGGTGTGGATCTCGTCGATGACGACGTAGCGCAGGTTCTCGAAGAACTGCGCCCATTTGGTGTGATGCGGCAGGATCGCCTGGTGCAGCATGTCGGGGTTGCTGACGACGATGTCGCCGTTGACCCGGATCGCCTGGCGCGCGTCGCCGGGCGTGTCGCCGTCGAACGTCGCCGCGCGCAGGCCCAGCTGTCCGGCGTTGTTGAGTTCCAGCAGTTCGGCCACCTGGTCCTGCGCCAGCGCCTTGGTCGGAAACAGGTACAAGGCTTTACTGCGCGAGGAAATTGCCGCCGAGAGCACCGGCAGCGTGTAGCACAGCGACTTGCCGGATGCGGTCGGCGTGGCGACGACGACGTGGCGGCCGGCCTGCGTCGCGGCCCAGGCCTGCGCCTGGTGGCTGTAGAGCCGCTCGATGCCACGTGCGCGCAGCGCGTTCGCCAGCGCCTCGGGCACGTCGCCGGGCATCGGGGCATAGCGGCCTTCCTGGCCCGGCAGCAGCAGGTTGCCGGTCACGCGCCCCGGGTACTTGGCGGCCAGCTTCGTCGCCAGCGTGGTGCCGCCGCCGGTCGTCGCCAGCGCCTGCACGGGTTTGAGGATCGCGTTCAGGGTCGGCTCCGGCGCAGGGAAAACGGGGCGCGACTGTGCCCGCGAGGCGTCTCACGGGACGAGACTGGACGGCGGGCATCGGCCACGTGCCGACCGCTTCACCGCGCTCCAACGCGCGGACGCCTAGCCTCGACGCTTCCCCATCTGCAGGACATCCACCATGTCGAACCTCAACGGCAGGAAGATCGCGATCCTCGCCTCCGACGGCTTCGAGCAGTCGGAACTGGAAAAGCCGCTGGCCGCGCTGCGCCAGGCCGGCGCCACGGTCCAGGTCATCAGCCCGGACGGCAAGTCGATCCGCGGCTGGAAGGACAAGAACTGGGGCGACCCGGTCGATGCCGACCTCGCGCTGGCCGACGCCGACGCCGCCAGCTACGACGCGCTGGTGCTGCCCGGTGGCGTCATCAATCCCGACACCCTGCGACGCAACCCCGACGCAGTCGCCTTCATCCAGGCCGTCGGCAAGTCCGGCAAGCCGGTCGCGGCGATCTGCCACGGGCCATGGCTGCTGGTCGAGGCCGGACTGGCCAAGGGCCGCAAGGTCACGTCGTGGCCGTCGCTGAAGACCGACCTGGCCAACGCCGGCGGCCAGTGGGAGGACGCCGAGGTCGTCGTCGATGGCAACATCATCACCAGCCGCAAGCCCGACGACATTCCGGCCTTCAACGCCGCGATCGAGAAGGCGCTCGCGGACTGAGAAGCCGAGCGTCATTTACCCGCCTGCGACTGCCGCCGAACGCCCGACGATGCTTTTGCTACGGCGTTCGATCCACTCTCGACCTCTGACCGCCCGCGCGTCCATCAGCCAATCCCCCGGAGACCACCGCGATGCCGCCCGAATTCCCGCTCGAACTGCAGATGCTGGCCTGGTCCATCGCACTCGGGCTGGTCCATGTGCTGGTCGCTGCCGGCTGCGCGACGTGGCAACGCGGCATCGGCTGGAACGCAGGCAACCGGGACGGCGACGCCGCGCCGCTGACCGGCGTCGCCGTGCGCACCGCGGCCGCCAGCCGCAATTTCCTCGAGACCTTTCCGTTCTTCGCCGCCGCGGTGCTGGCGGTCGTGTTCAGCGACCGCGGCGGCGCCGACACCGCGCTCGGCGCGCAACTCTACTTCTGGGCGCGCGTGGCGTATCTGCCGGTCTACGCGATCGGCATTCCCTACCTGCGCTCGGCGATCTGGCTGGTCTCGCTGTGGGGCCTGCTGCAGGTGCTGTGGGCCCTGTTCTGACTGCGTTGCGACCATGCGCGTACCTCTCGTGGCCGCGCGCACGTTGCCATGGCCGCGCTGCGCTACGGCGATGAATGCGCGTCATGCGATCGTGTCATCGCACGCATCGAAAATGTCATCAATATCGCGCATCCGTTTCACCGGAATACAACGGAAAGCGACGTACCCTGCGCGTCCGAATTCCAAGCACGTATCCGGACCGCCATGCGCAATATCGAACCCGACCGCAATCTCGTGATCGCACTCGGCCGCAATGCGCGCGCGTCCTATCCGGGCCGCTCGTGGGAGGAGATCGAACCGGTGCTGCGCAGCTCGTGGGAGTTCGATGCCCGGCTCCATGCCTGGCGCGACGTGCGCGCCGCGGTGCACGCCGTCTGGCAAGGCGGCGACAACGCAACGGCCGCGACGCGCGGCTGAACCGGGACGTCTTTTCCGGGCCGTAACACGACCCCGTAACACGGCGAAAAACGGATCTTTCCGGCTCCCGAAATTCCTCGATCGCAGGTCGGGGCAACGCCCCCGACGCCGGTATGCGCGGTCAGCCCGCTGGGACCGCCCCCATGACATCTCTCGAATCCGGCCGCCGGGCACGTCGGCCGCGCGGGGCCGACCTACGCGGGATCGGGGCGGGCGCCCTGCACAGGCTCCCGGCAGCATGCGCCGACGCCGGCCCGTCTCCGTTGCCGTTGTCTGATGACCGGCCAAACGGGCGCCGCATGCCCGATGCTGCGATCATGGCGGAATGACCAGCCCCGCTACGTTCGCCACCCTCTCCCTTCCGCCCGCGCTGCTGCAGGGCATCGACGCACTCGGCTACACCGCCATGACGCCGGTGCAGGCGCAGGCGCTGCCGGCAATCCTCGCCGGCCGCAACGTCATCGCCCAGGCACCGACCGGCAGCGGCAAGACCGCGACCTTCGGGCTCGGCCTGCTGCGCGACATCGACGCGACCGCGGTGCGTACCCAGGCGCTGGTGCTGTGCCCGACCCGCGAACTCGCCGACCAGGTCGGCGGCCAGCTGCGCCGGCTCGCGGTCGCGGTCCCCAACCTCAAGGTCTCGGTGCTGTGCGGCGGCATCCCGCTGGGGCCGCAGCTCGCCTCGCTGGCGCATGCGCCGCATGTCGTCGTCGGCACGCCCGGCCGCATCCAGGAACTGGCGAAGGACGGTGCCCTGCAGCTCGGCGGCGTGCGGGTGCTGGTGCTGGACGAGGCCGACCGCATGCTCGACATGGGCTTCGAGGACGCGATCCGCGACATCGTCAAGCGCGTGCCGAAGGATCGCCAGGGCCTGCTGTTCTCGGCGACGTTCCCCGACCCGATCCGCAAGCTCGCCACCGCGATGCTGCGCGATCCGGTCGAGGTCAGCATCGACGAGGCCAGCCGCGCGTCGACGATCGCCCAGCACTTCTTCGAGGTCGAGCCCACGCGCCGCATGCCGCTGCTGGCCGCGCTGCTGCTGCGCTACCGGCCGGTGTCGTGCGTGGTGTTCTGCAACATGCGCCGCGACGCCGACGAGGTCGCGGGCTCGCTGCAGCACTACGGATTCGACGCGCTGGCGCTGCACGGCGACATGGAACAGCGCGACCGCGACGAGGTGCTGGTGCGTTTCGCCAACCGCAGCTGCAGCGTGCTGGTGGCCAGCGACGTCGCCGCGCGCGGGCTCGACGTCGACGACATCGGCGCGGTCGTCAACTACGAGCTGCCGACCGACGTCGACACCTACCTGCACCGCATCGGCCGCACCGGGCGCGCCGGTCGCGACGGTCTGGCGCTGAGCCTGTGCAGCCCGCGCGAACTGCCGCGCGCGCATGCGATCGAGGAACGCCTGGGCGCGCCGCTGCGCTGGGAGAAACTGCTGCCCCTGTCGGGCAGGGCGGCGGACGTGCCGCCCGCGGCGATGGTCACGCTGCGCATCGACGCCGGCCGCGGCGACAAGCTGCGCCCCGGCGACATCGTCGGCGCGCTGACCGGCGATGCCGGCCTGCCCGGCGATGCGGTCGGGAAGATCGGCATCTTCGCCACCCGCAGCTATGTCGCCATCGCCCGCCGCCACGCCGACCAGGCGCTCGCCGGGCTGCGCGCCGGCAGGATCAAGGGGCGCAGGTTCCGGGTGAACCGGCTGTAGGGCCCGTCAGCCCGCGCGCCGGTACAGCGCCGCGTTGATGCACGCGAACACGCTGACGACGAACCAGCCGAACGGAAACAGCGACAGCGTCAGCACCCAGGTCAGCGCGCCGGCGATGCAGGCGACCAGGAACCACAGGATCGCCGACAGCAGGCGCCCCTGCACCAGCTGGCCGAGGCCGGGAACGATGAAGCTGCAGATCGCGGCGATGACGTTGCCGGCAGAACCCTGTCCGCTCATGGTGTCGATGCTCCGATGGGTCGTGGATGCCGATGATGTGGCGGCGGATGCCCGCCGATCAAGCTGGATACCCCCGTGAAGCAGGCGCCGGCACCGGGGCGCGCGTCTTCCCCCGTCGTTCTCCGGCGCCGGACCGGCGTCCCGGGGCACGCATCGCGCGGCGGCAACCCCGTTGCGCCCCACGGCCCGTTCGACGCAGCGACACCAATCCGGGACACCCACGATGCACCGTCTGCTGATCGCGCTGGCCTGCGCCGCGCTGCTGCTGCCCGCCCCCCTGTCCGCCCGCCGGCAGCCGCCCCTCGACGTGCCGGCGCTCGCCGCGCCACCGCTGGTGATCGCCGACGATGGCGCGCCGGTCGCGCTGGACGCGGCAACGATGACCATCGAAACCGGGGCCGGCGTGGTCCGCACCACGATCGACATGACTTTCCGCAATCCCGCCGGGCGGGTGCGAGAAGGCAACCTGCAGTTCCCGTTGCCGCCGGGCCAGCAGGTGGTCGGCTTTGCGCTGGACATCGACGGTACGCTGCGCGACGCGGTGCCGGTGCCCAAAGCGCGCGGCCGCGAGGTGTTCGAATCGATCGTGCGCGAGGGCATCGACCCGGGATTGCTGGAGCACGCCGCGGGCGACTTCTTCCGGCTGCGGATCTACCCCTTCCCGGCGCACGGCAGCCGTCGCGTGCGCATCGTGCTGCTGGCGCCGCTGCAGCACGACGGGCACCACGTCGCCGCGGCATTGCCGCTGCAGTTCGCGCGCAGCCTGCCGATGCTGGACGTCACGGTGCGCGGACCGGGCACGCCGCGCCTGGCCGGCCTGCTGCAACCGGTCTCCGGTCGCCGCGGCCGCGACGGCGCCCATCATTTCCGGCTGCCTGCGCGCAGCATCGCCGATGCCGGCGTCGCAACCCTGCAACTGCCCGCCGGCCGCACGCCTGCCGTGCAGCGGGAGCTGCGCGAGGACGGCAGCTGGTTCGTCGCCGAAGTCCCGGTGCCCGAATCGAGCCGGCCGCGCGCGCTGCCCGCGCGCGTCGGTTTGCTTTGGGACAGTTCGATGTCCGGCGCACGCCGCGCGCACGCGCTGGAGTTCGCCCTGCTCGACGCATACTTCCGCGCCGCAGGCGACATCGAGGTGCAACTGCTGCGGCTGCGCGACGTTCCCGAGTCCGCCGGCGTGTTCCATGTCGCGGGCGGCGACTGGCAGGCCCTGCGCGCAGAACTGGAAGCCACCGTCTACGACGGCGCCACCGCAGCCGGCGGCTGGACGCCGGACCCGGCCACGCCCGAGTTCCTGCTGTTCGGCGATGGTCTGTTCAACTACGGTGCCGCGGCGTTTCCGGACTTCGCGCCCTCGCAACGGCTGTTCGCCATCCAGGCCGGCGTTGCCGGCGACAGTACCCGTCTCACGGCCCTGGCCGACGCGCGCAACGGACGCGCGATCCTGCTGCGCGACAGCGCGGACCTGGACACGGCGCGCGCCGCGCTGTTGCAGCAGCCGGCGCGGCTGCAGCGCATGCACGGCATCGGCGTGGCGGATCTGGTGGCCGCGTCGCCGTATCCCGAGGCCGGCATGCTGCGCGTCGCCGGCCGGCTGACCGAGGCGCGGGCGCGGGTCACCCTGGAACTGCAGCAGGCCGGGGCGCGGCCCGCGCCGCCGATCACGCTCGACATCGGCGACGACACGCCGGCGACCGGACTGGCCGCGCTGCAATGGGCGCGCTTCTCGCTGGCGCAGCTGCAGGCCGATCCGGCCGGCAACCGCGCGCGCATCGCCGCGCTGGGCCAGCGCTTCGGCATCGTCACGCCGGAAACATCTCTGCTGGTGCTCGAACGCGCGGTCGACTATGCGCGCTTCGACATCCCCGCCCCGCCCGCATTGCTCGAGGAAGTCGCGCGCCTGCGCGCGGCCGGCATCGCCACCCGCGCACGCGACCGCGAAGCGCGCATCGAGGCGGTGGCCAGCGCATGGCAGGCGCGCATCGCGTGGTGGGAACGCAGGTTCCCCAAGGACGCGCCACCGCCCGCACCCGCGTTGTCCGCACCGGGGGCGGCCTCCGGCACGGTCCCGTCCACGCATGCGGAACACGCGGAACTGGCAACCCGCGCGCCGCCTGCGCCTGCGCCTGCCTCCGCCCCGTCCCGGACGCTGCGGCGACAGGCGGCCGCGACGCTGATGCCGCAGGCCCCGATGACCGCAACCGACGCAGGTGCGGACGACACCGCGCCCACGGGCGCCAGCATCCGCCTGCGGCCCTGGCAGTCAGACGCGCCCGGCGCACGGCGCCTGCGCCAGGCCCCGCCGGCCCAGGTCTATGCGCGCTATCTCGACGAACGCGACGCCGACGCGGATGCGCAGGGCACCGCGTTCTACCTCGACGCCGCCGACGTGCTGTTGCACGGCGGCCAGACCGAGCTTGCGCTGCGGGTGCTGTCGAACCTCTCCGAACTCGACCTCGACAACCCGCACATCCTGCGCGTGCTGGCCTATCGCCTGATGGAGGCCGACCGCGCCGACCTTGCGCTGCCGCTGCTCGAACAGGTGCTGGCGATGCGCGACGAGGAACCACAGAGCCACCGCGACCTGGCGCTTGCTGCGGCTGCGACCGGCGACCGCCAGCGTGCGCTCGACCTGCTCCACGACGTGGTGCTGGGCGACTGGAACGGACGCTTCGCCGAGATCGAACAGACCGCGCTGGCGGAACTCAATGCACTGGTGGCGACCACGCCCGACGGCCTGGATACCCGTGCGATCGACCCGCGCCTGCTGCGCAACCTGCCGCTGGACCTGCGCGTGGTGCTGAGCTGGGACAGCGACAACAGCGACATGGACCTGTGGGTCACCGACCCCGACGGCGAAAAGGCCTACTACGGCAACCGGCTGACCCGCCAGGGCGGGCGCATGTCGCCCGACTACACCCGCGGCTACGGTCCGGAGGAATTCGCATTGCGCGATGCCAAGCCCGGCGTCTACCGGGTGGAGGCGAACTTCTTCGGCGACCACCAGCAACTGGTCACCGGCGCGACCACGCTGCAGGTGTGGCTGAGCACCGGTTTCGGCACCCCGGCGCAGCAGGACAAGCGGGTCACGCTGCGCCTGCAGGAAGCGCGCCAGACCGCATTCGTCGGGGAATTCCGGATCGACTAGCGCGGCGAGCACCGGTCGGGCGCGCTACGCCACCGCGTGCGCGCCCGGCAGCACCCACGGCGCGACCAGCATCCACACCGCCATCGCCACCATCATCAGGTTCTCGGTCAGCGACACGAAGCCGAGGGGCACGTTGCTGCCACCGCCGACGCAGGCGCACTTGAGCTCGCGCCGGTCGATGTAGACCGCCTTGAACACCGACACCGCACCGATGCCGCCGATCGTCAATGCCAGCGGCACCGACAGCCAGGTCAATGCGCCGGCGACCATCAGCACGCCCGCCAGTCCCTCGGCAAAGGGATACAGGTAGGCGTACGGCACCCAGCGCTGCGCCAGCAGGTCGTAGTTGAGGAACATGCTGGAGAAGCTTTCGACGTCCTGCAGTTTCAGCAGCGCCAGCACGCACATGCTCAGGCCGACGAACCACTCGGCCGTGCGTGCCGTCAGCGGCGTGCCGAACGCCGCATGCGACAGTGCCAGCGCCATCAGCGCGGTCATCGAGAACAACGCCACGACCGGCCGGTACGACGTCGCCTTCGGGTCGCGCACGGTCAGCCCCAGGTACCGGCGCAGGTCGTCGTAGCCGCCGATGCGCGCCCCGTCGATGAACGTCTGTGGCGTGGTCTTGACGCCGTGCCCGGCCTTGAAGGCATCCACCTCCTCGCGCGTGGTCAGCCAATGGTCCTCGACCTCGAAGCCCTTGCGCCGCAACAGGTAACGCGCCTTGCGGCCATAGGGGCAGATGTGGCCGGGCATCACCATGCGGTACAGCGTGGCGCGGGGGCGGGCGGTCGGACTGGTCATCGGCTTCATTCTCGTCTGTCTGCGTGTCGCGGTGCGATGACGGGCGTGGCGGTGGCGGTTCCCGCGGCTGGCCTGGTGGGAGGTGCCGGTATCGGCGCGGGGGCCATCACCACGGCGGGCATGCCGGCTGAACAGGCCGCGCTGACCCGGCTTTCCCTGGCACGGGGGTATACCTCGTCGACCGATGTCGAATTCCGCCCCGCCGGTTCGTCGTCAGGCAGGAGCGGCGTGCAGGCCAGACGGCGGCCGCCGCGTCCGCGCCGGACAGCTGCCGGCGCCCCTTTCGCATGCGGGATCTTCCCGACAGGAGCAATGCAATGACCTACATCGATGGTTTCGTGTTCGCCGTACCGACGGCGAACAAGCAGAAGTTCACCGACCACGCCAATCTCGGCGACGCGTTCTTCATGGAGCTCGGCGCCACGCGCGTTCTCGAATGCTGGGCCGACGACGTGCCCGACGGCAAGCTCACCGATTTCCGCAAGGCGGTCCAGGCCAAGGACGACGAGACGGTGGTGTTCTCGTGGATCGAATGGCCGGACAAGGCCACGCGCGACGCCGCGTTCGCGAAGATGATGGACGGCAGCGACCCGCGCATGGATCCGGAGAAGAATCCGATGCCATTCGACGGCAAGCGGATGATTTTCGGCGGTTTCACGCCGCTGGTGGAACTGCCGGGCAAGGGGTGATGCGCGGGGTTCGCGCGCCCACGATCCGAAGTAAGTATCCCCCGGCAAGCCGGGGACGTTAATGCCGAACCCCTCCAAGGGGGCAATCAAACCGGGTGCCATCTGAAGCTGGCAACGCCCTCGTTGCCAAATCCTGATCGTCGCGCCCCTCCTACCACGCCCTCACCCCAGCCCCTCTCCCGCACGCGGGAGAGGGCTCAAGGCCAACTGCCGGAAACGTCAAACCCTTGCAGGGACGTAGGCCGGGTCTCGACCCGGCGGTCCGGGCCGAACACGATGGCGCGAAGCGTCCCGTCCCGCCGCTTGGAGAACAACCTGAAGAACAGGACACAGAAAAAACGGAGCCGCGTTGCGGCTCCGTCGATGGTCGTTGTCCAGCCGTCGCATTCAGCCGACGCGGAACCTGTCCTGGTCGTCGCGTCCGCTGTTGTCGCGGGTGTAGTTGCCGCCGCTGTAGTGGTCGTGCGAGATGTAGGCATCCTGCACCGCGGCCTTGGCACGGTCCCACGTCAGCTGCGAATCGCCGCGACGCGAGTCCCAGTCCCGCGCCAGCTCGGCTTCCAGCGCATCGTCCCACTCGCGGTCGGCGTGCCGGGTACGGGCATGCGTGCCGTAGCGGTAGGCCGGCCGATAGTCCTCGAACCGCGCCTCGGCATCGCGATAGTCGGCGCGCTCGAACGCGTCGGCGTGGTACGCGTCGCTGCGTTCGTAGGTCTCGTAGGTGCGGTCGGCCCGGTCCCAGGCGTCGCGTACGGCGTCGCGGGCGTCTTCCCATTCCAGACGCGACTCGCCGCGCGTGGCTTCCCATTCGCGCTGCAGCTCGGGTTCCGACTTGCCCCAGTCGCGGGTGCGGTCGGCCTCGCGCGCCTGCAGGCCGAAACCGTAGGCCGGCGCGTAGTCGCGGTCGTAGTCGTGATCGGGCTTGACGTAGGGACGCCCGCTGTGCGCCTCGCGCCAATACTCGATCTCGCCGGTGGGGTCGATGCGTTCGGCGACGCCCTTGCCGATCGCCGCGCCCGCGACCACGCCGACAGCGGCGCCGATCAGCGTGCCGACGGGGCCGAAGACCGTGCCCGCCGCGGCGCCGGCCGCCGCGCCGCCGGCAATGCCGCCGACGCCCACGCCAACCGGGTGCGCGCCCGGCGTCTTGGTGATCGGATCGCGATTCAGGTCGCGACCGGCGTTCTTCGCATTGTCATGGTCATGCTTGCTCATCGGGGCTTGCTCCACTTCATGTCTGGTCTGAACGCCCACCATGCACGTGGCGGGGTGAGGCGGCTGTCCGCTGCGCGTGAGGCCGCAACTAACGGCGTTCAGCCATGTCGCGGGCACATGCGGACGCGTCGCGGAAACGCGACGGCGGTATCGACACCGCGACCACTGCCGCGTGCTAGCGTCTGGGTGCACGTGGAGCGGTCGCCGCAAGAAGGGCCCTCCGGGAGGAATGTGCGATGCCATCCAACCCAAGGAGCGCATGCATGCCCACAACCGTGCGGGGGCCCGACCCGGGCCGCCAGGACCCACCCGTCCACGATGCGAATCGCGATGTCCCGCCACGCCCGGTGGTGGTCGTCCACGTCCCCGGTCGCGAGCAGGAATGCGATTACGAGATCGAAAGCTGCGTGATCGTCGCGCGGCGGCTCGCCGCATTGCAGGGATTGCCGTTCGAGGGCCATCACGATCCTGTGCGGCATGCGCAGCGGCAGCCCTACCTGGTGCCGACCGATACCCTGATCGGCGCCGACGCCGCGCGGCGGCTCGGCATCGGCAGCCCGCAGGACTTCTTCGGTGGCCTGGTGCCCGACGGTTTCATGGCGACCAAGGCGATCACCCAGCCGCTGGTCAGGCCGCATGCGCGGGCGCCGTCGGCGTGGTCGCCGCGGTTCCGCGACCATACCCGGCTCGCGGTGCTGCGCGGCTACACCGTATTCGACGCCGACGACGCCCGCGAGGCCGCGCGCCGGCTGCTCGACTACGGCCCGCTGCGGCTCAAGCCGGTGCACGCGCGCGGCGGCATGGGCCAGGTGGTCGCCGACGACATGGCCGGGGTCGGGCACGCGCTGGCGCAGTTCGATGCCGCCGCCCTCGCCCGCGACGGCCTCGTTCTGGAGGAGAACCTGACCGAGGTGGTGACCTGCAGCATCGGCCTGCTGCGCGTCGGCACGCTGGTCGCCACCTACTACGGCACCCAGCGGCTGACCGCCAACAACCGCGGCGCCGAGGTCTACGGCGGCACGGCGATGCACGTGGTCCGTGGCGGCTTCGACGCGCTGCTCGCGCGCGAGGACGACCCGCACGTGCGCATGGCGATCGGCCAGGCGCGCAGCTACGAGCATGCGGCGCTGCAGGAATATCCCGGCATCGTGCTCTCGCGCAGCAACTACGACGTCGCCCAGGGCATCGACAGCCAGGGCAACTGGTGCTCCGGCGTGCTGGAGCAGTCGTGGCGACTGGGCGGCGCCAGCCCGGCCGAAGTCGTCGCGCTGGAGGCGTTCGCGGCCGACCCGTCGCTGCAGGCGGTGCGCAGCGAGGTCATCGAGGTCTTCGGAAACGGCGACGCGCCGGCCGATGCCACGCTGCTGCTGGACGCCGACGACCCGCGCGCCGGCCGCATCCGCAAATTCACCCGCTGCACGGAGGACCCAGATGCGTAGCCGTCCCATCACCATCGACGTCGACGACCAGCGCCTGGCCGCGACCTTCGCCGCGCCGTCGACGCGCATGCCCGGCGTGCTGTTCGTGCACGGCTGGAACGGCAGCCAGAAGCGCGACCTGATCCGCGCCCGCGAGATCGCCGCGCTGGGCTGCATCTGCCTGACCTTCGACATGCGCGGCCACGGCGACCTGACCGGCCTGCGCGCCGACACCACCCGCGCGCACAACCTCGAGGACGTGCTGTCCGCCTACGACCGGCTGGCCGCGCATCCCGAAGTCGACACCTCGGCGATCATGGTCGTGGGTTCCAGCTACGGCGGGTATCTGGCCTGCATGCTCGCCGCGATGCGCAAGGTGCGCTGGCTGGCGCTGCGGGTGCCGGCGCTGTACCGCGACGAGCACTGGGACATCCCCAAGGGCAGCCTCGACCACGTCGACCTGCTGCGCTACCGCGGCGTCGTCCAGCCACCGGAGGACAACCGCGCGCTCGGCGCCTGCACCGCGTTCACCGGCGACGTGCTGCTGGTCGAATCCGAACACGACGAACGCGTGCCGCACGCGACCATCGTCAGCTACATGGGCGCATTCCGGCGCGCGCACTCGATGACCTATCGCGTGCTCGAAGGCGCCGACCACGCCCTGACCAGCGTCACCCACCGCCGCATCTACAGCGCGCTGCTGGCGCAGTGGACCTCGGAGATGGTGCTCGGCGCACGCCGGCGCGCCGGCATCCCGACCGCGCTGGAGGTGCTGCCGGCCTGAATGCGCAGGGGCGGGCGGCTCAGTCGATCCGGTGCAGTGCCGCTCCCTTGTGCAGGGCGACGTGGTCGCTGCGGTCGCTCCGGATCTCGTACTGCGGATCGGCCTCGCTGCAGTGATGGACGTAGCCCTTGTACAGCGTGTCGCGCGTGTGCACGGCGATGATCCGCCCGCTGACCTTTCCGGCTTCCGAGTTCCAGCCGACGTGGTCGCCGACCTTGAAATGCTGGGGCATGGCCCTCTCCATCCATCTTCCGTGCCGGGATTGCAGCAGACGCGCTGTCGGATCGCGGTCAAGCCCGGCAGCGCGGCGGCTGTCCGCCACGAGGCCGCTCACCGCGCCGATGCGGGCGGGCGGCCTACCGCCTGGCCGCGCGCCGCTCCCGCATCGCCCTCTCGTCGTCGAGCCAGTTCGCGCCCTTGTTCCTGAGGAAGAAGATGTAGACCAGCAGCGAGATCGCGATGATCGTCGTCACGTAGCCGATGAACGCGCCCACGTGGTCGCCGGCTAGCGCCGCCTGGTACAACAGCGGCGCGGTGCCGCCGAAGGCGGAGTTGGCCAGCGCATAGCCCAGCCCGACGCCGAGCGCGCGGATGTGGGTCGGGAACAGTTCCGCCTTGACCACGGCGTTGATCGACGTGTAGCCGGTCAGGATCACGAACCCGACCGCGAGGATCGCGAACGCCGACCACCACTGGGTCTGCTGCGGCAGCGCCGTGATCAGGAACCAGGTGTAGAGCACGCCACCGATGCCGAAGAACACCAGCAGGCTCTTGCGGCCGACGATGTCCGACAGCCAGCCGCCGACCGGCTGCAGCACCATCAGGAACGTCAGCAGCGCCAGGTTGATCATCGTGCCGGTCATCACGTCGCCGCCGGCGAAGGCGGTCTGGATCATCTTCGGCCCGTTGACCGAATAGGTGTAGAACGCGACCGTGCCGCCCGCGGTGATCATGAAACACAGCAGCAGCGGCCGCCACTGGCGCACGAACAGCTCGCGCAGCGAACCGGAATCGCGCGCGCCGCCGGTCCTGGCCGCCTCGATCGACGTCGACTCCAGCGATTCGTCCATCGTCCGGCGCAGCCAGAACACCACGATCGCCGCGACGCCGCCGATGCCGAACGCCACGCGCCAGCCCCATTCGGAGATCTGCCCGATGTCGAGGAACTGCAGCATCAGCAGCAGCGTCAGCTGCGCCAGCACATGCCCGCCGACCAGCGTCACGTAGTGGAACGACGACAGGAACCCGCGGCGACCGGGAATCGCCGCCTCGGACATGTAGGTCGCGCTGGTGCCGTACTCGCCGCCGGTCGCGAAGCCCTGCACCAGCCGCGCCAGCAGCAGGATCAGTGGGGCGCCGACGCCGATCGTCGCGTTGGTCGGCGCGATCGCGATCACGAACGAGCACGTCGCCATCAGCGTCACCGAGATCGTCAGCGCCAGCCGCCGGCCGTAGCGGTCGGCGAAGCGGCCGAAGTACCACGCCCCGAGCGGCCGCATCAGGAAGGTGACCGCGAAGATGCCCCAGACGTAGAGCGTCGCGTTCTTGTCTTCGGGGGAGAAGAACTGCGACTCGAAGTAGATCGCGAACACCGAGTAGACGTAGACGTCGTACCACTCGACCAGGTTGCCGGCGGAACCCTTGAGGGTATTGGACACCGAGCGGCGCAGGCTGGCCGGCCCGGCCGAGGTGGGGGTCGTTGCAGAGGTCATGGGGCTTCTGTGGGGACGGAACGCATCGAGTATAGGACTGCCGCCGTGGAGGCCACTGCACCGGGAAGCGCGCCCGAGGCTCGCTCGAAGTCCGGATGAAGCCGCACATGGCGCGCGGACACGTGGAGCGGGATGACGCCCTACGCCGGCCCCGCCTCGGCGCCGCCGCGGCGCAGCGGATCGGGCAAGGCCTCGCCTTCGCCGACGAACGACAGTGCGACCGAGTTCAGGCAGTGCCGTTCGAACGTCGGCGGCGGGCCGTCCGGGAACACGTGTCCCAGGTGGCTGCCGCAGCGCGCGCACACCTCCTCGACCCGGATCATGCCGTGGCTGGTGTCGCGGATGCGGCGGATGTGCGACGCATCGTACGGCGCGAAGAAGCTCGGCCAGCCCGTGCCCGAATCGAACTTCGCGCTGGAGCAGAACAGCGGCAGCCCGCACAGCCGGCAGCAGTACGTGCCCTCGCGCTTGTTGTCGAGGAACACGCCGCAGAACGGCGCCTCTGTCCCGTGCTGCAGCAGCACGCGGCGCTCGTCGGCGGACAGGCCGGCTTCGAGCGCGGCGCGCTGGTCGGCAGTGGGGGGCGTGAGGTCGAAGTGGGGCATCGCGATCTTCCTGCAGGTATCCGGACGCCGGGCAGCTTGCCCGGAGATGGCGTCAATGATGCGCCACTGCGGGACGCGAAGACGTGATCCGTGCCGGCCCGGGCGCTGCCGGCGGCGTCCAGGCCGCAACCGGTACAGAGCTTGAGAGTAAACAGAACGCCTGGCGAGACCGTCGCCAGACGTCCGTGGCAAGGCGCGCTGGGCGGAAACCAAGGGAGTTTGGCGAGCCAAATGACCGCAGATCGTAGGTCGGGGCAACGCCCCCGACACCTCGTGAATCCAGCCATCACGCACGTCGGCCGCATGGGGCCGACCTACGGGATCGGCGCGATGATCCGCAGCCACCACGGGCGTTTGGCGGCGATCATGGTCAGCGGGCGAATGACTCTCGGCCTCTCACCCCATCGGCAACCGCACCCCCCGCTCCCTCGCGCAGTCCTTGGCGATGTCGTAGCCGGCATCCGCGTGCCGCATCACGCCGGTCGCGGGGTCGTTCCACAGCACACGGGCGATGCGCTTGTCGGCTTCCTCGCTTCCGTCGCAGACGATGACCACGCCCGAATGCTGCGAGTAGCCCATGCCGACGCCGCCGCCGTGATGCAGGCTGACCCAGGTGGCGCCGCCGGCGACGTTGAGCATGGCGTTGAGCAGCGGCCAGTCGCTGACCGCGTCGCTGCCGTCGGCCATGGCCTCGGTCTCGCGGTTGGGCGAGGCGACGCTGCCGGAGTCCAGATGGTCGCGGCCGATGACCACCGGGGCCTTGAGTTCGCCGCTCCGCACCATCTCGTTGAAGGCCAGGCCCAGCTTGTCGCGCAGGCCCAGGCCCACCCAGCAGATGCGCGCGGGCAGGCCCTGGAAGGCGATGCGCTCGCGCGCCATGTCGAGCCAGCGGTGCAGGTGGGCGTCGTCCGGGATCAGTTCCTTGACCTTGGCGTCGGTCCGGTAGATGTCCTCGGGATCGCCCGACAGCGCGACCCAGCGGAACGGGCCGATGCCGCGGCAGAACAGCGGGCGCACGTAGGCGGGCACGAAGCCGGGGAAGTCGAACGCGTTCTGCAGCCCTTCGTCGAAGGCCATCTGGCGGATGTTGTTGCCGTAGTCGACGGTCGGGACGCCCTGCGCATGGAAGGCCAGCATGGCTTCCACGTGCACGCGCATCGACCGCTTGGCGGCGTCGCGCACCTTGTCGGGGTTCGCGTCCTGTTCGGCCAGCCACTGCTCGACGCTCCAGCCGATCGGCAGGTAGCCGTGCACCGGGTCGTGGGCGCTGGTCTGGTCGGTGACGGCGTCCGGGCGCACGCCGCGCTTCACCAGCTCGGGCAACACCTCGGCGGCATTGCCGAGCAGCGCGATGGACTTCGCCTCGCCGGCCGCGGTGTACTTCGCGATGCGGGCGAGCGCGTCGTCGAGGTCGTCGGCCTGCTCGTCGACGTAGCGGGTCTTGAGCCGGAAATCGATGCGGCTCTGCTGGCACTCGATGTTGAGGCTGCAGGCACCGGCCAGCGACGCGGCCAGCGGCTGCGCGCCGCCCATGCCGCCGAGCCCGGCGGTGAGGATCCACCTGCCGGTCAGGTCGCCGCCGTAGTGCTGGCGGCCCATCTCGACGAAGGTCTCGTAGGTGCCCTGCACGATGCCCTGGCTGCCGATGTAGATCCAGCTGCCGGCGGTCATCTGGCCGTACATCATCAGGCCCTTGCGATCGAGCGCGTTGAAGTGCTCCCACGTCGCCCAGTGCGGCACCAGGTTGGAGTTGGCGATCAGCACGCGCGGGGCGTCGGCATGGGTGCGGAACACGCCGACCGGCTTGCCCGACTGCACCAGCAGCGTCTCGTCGTCGCCGAGGGCCTCCAGCGACCCGACGATCGCGTCGAAGCAGTCCCAGTCGCGCGCGGCGCGGCCGATGCCGCCGTAGACCACCAGGTCCTCCGGCCGCTCGGCGACCTCGGGGTCGAGGTTGTTCATCAGCATGCGCAGCGGCGCCTCGGTCAGCCACGAGCGGCAGCGCAGCGTGCTGCCGCGCGGGGCGCGGATCCGGCGGGACGGGTCGTGTCGGTTCATGGCGAATTCCTGTTCACGGGTGGAGAGCCGCGGCGGCGCGCGGATCGGCAATCTTCAGGGGTCGAGGCCCGGCAGGCCATCGCCGGCGGCCGCGGCGATGGCGCCGCCCTGCACGAGCGACGTCGCCGCGCGCAGGTCGGGATGGAGGTAGCGGTCCTCGCGCATCGCCGGCACCACGTCGCGGATGCGCGCGCGCACCGCTTCCAGCGCCGTGCTGGAGCGCAGCGGCGCATGGAAGTCGCAGCCCTGCGCGGCGGCCAGCAGCTCGATGCCGACCACCCCGGCGGCATTGGCCGCCATGCGCGAGAGCCGACGCGCACCGTGCGCCGCCATCGACACGTGGTCTTCCTGGTTGGCCGACGTGGGAATGGAATCGACGCTGGCGGGATAGGCCTGCTGCTTGTTCTCGGAGACCAGCGCGGCGGCGGTCACCTGCGGGATCATGAAACCCGAGTTGAGCCCCGCGTCGGACGTGAGGAACGCGGGCAGGCCCGACAGGCTGGCGTCGACCAGCATCGCGGTGCGCCGCTCCGACAGCGAGCCGATCTCGCAGACGGCCATCGCCAGCATGTCGGCGGCGAAGGCGACGGGTTCGGCGTGGAAATTGCCGCCCGACAGCACCTCGCCGGTGTCCGCGAACACCAGCGGATTGTCCGACACGCCATTGGCCTCGTCGGCCAGCGTCGACGCGGCCTGGCGCATGACGTCGAGCGCGGCCCCCATCACCTGCGGCTGGCAACGCAGGCAGTAGGGATCCTGCACGCGCGGGTCGTCGTCGCGATGCGAGGCGCGGATCGCCGAGCCGTGCATCAGCGCGCGCAACGCCGCGGCCACCTCGCGCTGCCCGCGATGCCGGCGCAGCGCATGGATGCGCGGGTCGAACGGCGTGTCGGTGCCGCGCGCGGCCTCGGTGGACAGCGCGCCCGACACCAGCGCGGCCCGGAACACGTCCTCGATGGCGAACAGGCCGGCGAGCGCGCACGCGGTGGAGAACTGGGTGCCGTTGAGCAGCGCCAGCCCTTCCTTGGCGGCCAGCGTCACCGGTTCCAGCCCGGCCCGGCGCAGCGCATCGGCGGCGGGCATGCGCTCGCCGCGATGCACCGCCTCGCCCACGCCGATCATCGCCGCCGCCATGTGCGCCAGCGGCGCCAGGTCGCCCGAGGCGCCGACCGACCCCTGCGCCGGCACCACCGGCAGCACGTCCAGCCGCAGCATCGATTCGAGCAGCACCAGCGTCGCGGGACGGATGCCCGACGCGCCCTGCGCCAGGCTGGCCAGCTTCAGCGCGAGCATCAGCCGCACCTGCGGCAGCGGCATCGGGTCGCCGACGCCGGCCGCGTGGGAGAGCACGATGTTGCGCTGGAGCAGGGCCAGGTCGCCGTCGCCGATGCGGACGCTGGCGAGTTTCCCGAACCCGGTATTGATGCCGTACACCGGATCGCCGCGCAGGACGATCGCGGCGACGGCGTCCGCGCCGCGCGCGACGCCTTCCCGGGTGGCCGGATCAAGCGCGACCGGCGTCCCGCCGAGCACCGCGCGCCATTGCGCCAGGGACACGAGGCCGGGCCGGAGGAGGATCGTCGAAGTGCTCAATGGCGATTCCTGTGCTAGTTATGTCTATACAATATGGCGGCAACCCGCCGTCGTCCAGATGTCGTTCAACGGACAGGAGCACGCCGCACATGGATTCGAACGACCCGACGCCGCTGAACCAGCGCATCCGCGCCGACATCGAACACCGGATCCGCAGCGGCGAGTGGCCGCCGGGCCACCGGGTACCGCCCGAGCGCGAACTCATGGACCTCTACGGCTGTTCGCGGATGACCGTCAACCGCGCGCTGACGATGCTCAGCGAGAACCGCCTGATCGTCAGGCGGCGCAAGGCCGGCAGTTTCGTGCGCGCGCCCGATCCGCAGATCGAGTCGGTCGCGCTGCAGATCCCCGACATTCCGCTGGAGGTCGCGCAACGCGGCCATGCCTACCGCTTCGAACTGCTGTCGCGCCGCCGTCGCGCCGCGCGCCGGCGCCTCGCGCACGAGATGGAACTGGCCGGCAGCGACGGACGCGTGCTGGAACTGCGCGGCGTGCACCTGGCCGACGGGCAGCCGTTCGCGCTGGAAACCCGCCTGCTGAACCCCGACACGGTGCCCGAGGCGATGACGCTGGACTTCTCGGCATCGGCGCCCGGCAGCTGGCTGCTGCACTCGATCCCGTGGACCCGCGCGCGCCACCGGATCGGGGCTGTCGCCGCGGACGCGGACCAGGCCGGCCACCTGCAGGTCGCGACCGGCACCGCGTGCCTGGCGCTCGAACGCCAGACCTGGCGCGGCAGCGAATGCGTGACCCACGTGCGCCAGCTGTTCCTCGGCGGGCGCTACGAACTGGTGGCCAGCGAATCGCCGATCACCGAAGCCGGGCAGGACGGCGTGTGAAGGTTTCGTTGACACCGCCGATGAACGCATGCTATCTGTCGTTCGCGTTGGTATATACAAATATCGACCCGGCAACCGAATGACCCCCAAGCCCTTCCTGCTCCGACTGCTCCTCAGCGTGCTGCTCTGCCTCAACGCGAGCACGTCGCTGTGGGCGTCCGCGCACATGACGCTGGACACCGGCGCATCGGCGCACGACGGCGCGGCGCACAGGCATGCCGGGCAAGGCGGGCACGCACACGAAACCGCGGCGCAGGACATCCTGCCGGCCACCGGCGACCCGTCGCCGGATGCCCACGACCACGGTGACCGCCACTGCACCTGCGGTGCCGGCATGGCCGCCGGCTGTGCCTGCGAATGCAGCTATCCCGCCGGCACGATCAGCGTGTGCATCCCGTTCGCGGCACACGACGCGCTGCGTGCCGCCGCTCCCGCCCACGTGGAGATCCATTCCCCGCAGACGGGCATCCAGACCATCTTCCGACCTCCGATCGGCTGATCCGCGTCGCTTCCTCGACGTTGCCGCCACGCAGCCACGCGCTGCGCCGGGCCTGCGTCCTTCGCGCCAGATCGATTCCAGCCGCCTTTCCGGAGGATTCCCCATGTCTTTTCCCCGCCACCATCTCGCCCTGGCGATCAGCGCTCTGCTGGCCGCCGGCCCCGCCGCCGCGCAGTCCGCATCGTCCGACGACACGTCCGCCGCCACCACGCTCGACGCGGTGACCGTCACCGGCAGCCACATCAAGGGCGCCCAGCTCAGCGGCGTCGGCCCGGTCAGCGTCGTCGACGCGGACACCATCGCCCGCTCGGGCGCCACCTCGGTGGAAACGCTGCTGCAGCGCCTGCCCGCTTCGGCCGGCTTCGCCGGCAACCAGACCAACGCCTACTGGACCGGCAACGGCTACGGCACCACCCAGGTCAACCTGCGCGGCATCGGCATCAACCGCACGCTGGTGCTGCTCAACGGCCGCCGCATCGTCAACGGCGGCACCGGCGCCAACAGCTCGGTCGACCTCAACGTCATCCCGGTCGCGATCATCGAGCGCATCGAGGTCCTCAAGGACGGCGCGTCGGCGATCTACGGCGCCGACGCCGTCGCCGGCGTGGTCAACATCATCACCAGGCGCGGGTTCGACGGCGCGGAACTGGGCCTGCGCTACGGCGAGACCTTCGAGGGCGACGGCGCCGACAGCGCCGCCAGCCTGGTCTGGGGCACGACCGGCGAGCGCGGCTCGCTGACCGCCTCGCTCAGCCACTCCGAGAGCAAGGCGGTCAACATGGCCAGCCGCGCGCCCTGCGGGCTGGGCGAGGTGAACGGGGCGCTGCAGTGCGTCGGCAGTTCCGCGACGATCGGCGGCCGCGCGCTGCTGGCCGACGGCAGCATGGTGAACTTCAACCAGGTCCCCGGCGGCGACGGTGACGCCTACGCCCCCTACTCGAGCATCCACAACTACAACGGCAACCCGATGCTCAACGCGGTCAATCCGATCAAGCGCACCAGCTTCAGCGTGTTCGGCGACCTGGCGCTCGGCGACGACGTCGGCCTGTTCACCGAACTGATGTTCACCAACCGCCGTTCCAACCAGCTGGCCACGCCGGGCTCGGTCGGGCAGTACCGGCCGATCCACATCGCCGCCGACCATCCCACCAACCCGACCGGCCAGGACCTGACGCTGGTGCGCCGGCGGCTGGAGGAAGCCGGCGCGCGCGAGTTCTACCAGGACACCGACACCTGGCGCGTGGTCGCCGGGCTCGACGGCCGCTTCGGCGAGACCTGGCACTGGAGCGCGGCGATCAACTACGGCCGCAACACCGGCACCGACGGCTCGACCAACGTCGCCAACCTCGACCGCGTCGCGCAGACGCTCGACACCGGCGTTTGCAGCAACGCGCCGGGCGCGGCGATCCCCTGCGGCGACTACCTGGGCTACGGCGACCTGACGCCCGCGGTGCTGGACTACATCATGTTCACTACCCGCGACACCGGCGGCAACTCGCAGCGCAGCTTCACCGCCAATCTCGACGGCCAGCTGTTCGAGCTGCCGGCAGGCTGGGTGGGCTTCGCCACGGGCATCGAACTGCGCACCGACCGCGGCTGGCGCGATCCCGACATCCTGACCCAGCAGGGCATCGCCAACAGCAATGCCGCGCAGCGCATCGACGGCGAGTACGACGTGCGCGAGGTGTTCGCCGAGGTCTCGGTGCCGCTGCTGGAAGGACGCGCGCTCGCGGACACGCTGACCTTCAACGGCGCGGTGCGCTATTCCGACTACGACCTGTTCGGCGGCGACACCAACTACAAGCTGGGCCTCGACTGGCAGGCGACATCCGCGTTCAAGATGCGCGCGACCTACGCCACCGCGTTCCGCATCCCCAACATCCCGGAGCTGTTCGGCGGCGTCAGCGAGGGCAACCTCACCACCACCGACCCGTGCAGCGGCTGGAGCGCGCAGCCGACGACGTCGAACATCTACCGCAACTGCCAGGCCGACGGCGTGCCGGCCGGCTACACCCAGCTCGGCAACACCGTGCTGACCCGCACCGGCGGCAACATCGAGCTGCAGCCGGAGGACGCGAAGACCTTCACCGTCGGCGCGGTGTGGACGCCGGCGTTCGCGCCGGGGCTGACCTTCACCGCGGACTGGTTCGACATCCGCATCGAGAACGCGATCCAGAGCGTGGCCGGCTCCACCAAGCTGTCGCTCTGCTACAACAGCGACGGCCTGTCGCATCCGTTCTGCAGCGCCAGCAACTTCACCCGCAACCCGGTCACCGGCGAACTCGACTTCCTGTCGTCGCAGCCGGTCAACGCGGCCAGCGAACGCATCTCGGGCATCGACCTGGGGCTACTGTACGAGTTCGCGGCCGGCGGCCTGGACGCGACGGTCAACCTCGACGTCTCCTACCTGGACCGCTACGACCTGACCCCGTTCCCGGGCGGCAGCACCATCGAGTACGCCGGCAAGATCACCGGCGGCCGCGGCAGCTTCGCCAAGTGGCGTTCGTTCGGCTCGCTGGTGCTGGCGCAGGGGCCGTGGTCGGGGTCGTGGAGCGTGCAGTACATCGGCAGGGCCGACGACATCAACGCCGCGCCCGGCGACATCGGCGACCATGCCGGCAGCCTGACCTACCACAACCTGCAGCTGCAGTACGCGGTGAGCCGGGCGTTCGACCTCGCCCTGGGCGTGGACAACCTGTTCGACAAGCAGGCGCCCTTCATCCAGAGCTACACCGACGCCAACACCGACACGATGACCTACGACCTGCTCGGCCGCCGCTGGAACGCGAAGCTGACCTATCGCTGGTGACGCGGACGGGGCCGGCCGCATCGCGCCGGCCCCTTGCCTGTCCAACATCGTTTCGGGGATTCGCATGAAACCTGCGTTCTGGGCGCGTCGCGCCCACAAATGGATCGGGCTGGTCGTCGGTGTGCAGGCGCTGCTGTGGATGGTCAGCGGCGTCTACATGACGGTGATCTCGCTCGACATCATCCACGGCGACCACCTCGCCCACGCGCACCGCGAGCCGCTGGCACGCCAGGCCCCGTACCTGGAACAGGATGCGCTGCTGGCGCGCTATCCCGGGACCCGCGGCGTCGCGCTCAAGCGCCTGCTCGGGCGCGACGTGTTCGAGCTGCGCACCGCCGAGGGCACGCTGCTGGCCGACGCCCACAGCGGCGAACGGCTGACCCCGCTGCCCGAGGCCGACGCGATCGCACTGGCGCGCGCGCTGTACCAGGGCGAGGCCGGGGTGGCGCGCACCGAATGGGTGACCGTGGCACCGAAGGAAGTCGCCACGCGGCCGGTGCCGATGTGGGCGGTGCATTTCGACGACCGCGGCGCGACCACACTGTACCTGTCGCCCGACACCGGCGAACTGCTGGCGCGCCGCCACAGCCTGTGGCGCTGGTTCGACTTCCTTTGGATGTTGCACATCATGGATTACGACACCCGCAGCGACGTCAACAACACGCTGTTCCGGGTGGCCTCGATCGCCGGGCTGCTGTTCGCGCTGAGCGGGGTATGGCTGCTGTTCTACAGCTTCCGCCGGAGGACGCCGGCATGACGCCCTGGCTGCGCAGGCTGCACAGGTGGGTCGGGCTGCTGGTCGCGATCCAGTTCGTGCTGTGGATGGCCAGCGGGCTGATGATGGGCTGGCTCGACCACGACCGCGTGCAGGGCCATACCTGGCGCGCGCATCCGGCCGGGCCCGCGGCGTGGCCGCAGGACGCATTGCCGGCCGAAGCGGTGCTCGCGGCAGCGGCCGCATCGGGCCCGGTCGGCGGCGTGTCCTCGGCCTGGCTCGGCGGGACGCCGGTTTACCGCATCGTCGACGACGCCGGCACGCGCCTGGTGGACGCGCGCAGCGGCGCGCCGCTGACGCCCGATCCGGCGCGGGTACTGCGGCTGGCGGAAGCGTCCTACACCGGGCCCGGCCGCGCAGGCACGCCGCGACTGGTCGAACGCACACTGGAAACGCGCAGCCACCCCGGCGCGGTGTGGCGGGTGGATTTCGACGATGCCGACGACACCACCGCGTACCTGTCCGCCGAGACCGGCGAGGTACTGGTCCACCGCAACCGGACGTGGCGGCTGTTCGACATCTTCTGGATGCTGCACATCATGGACTACACCGGCCGCAGCGATTTCAACAATCCGCTGGTGGTGACGGCCGGGTTCGGCGGCCTGTGGATGGCGCTGAGCGGGATCTGGCTGCTAGTGGCGAGCTTCCGCGTCGGCGAGTTCGTGCCGCGGCGCTGGCGGCCGGCGCGGTCGCTGGCGGTGTTCGCGCCCAACGGCGAGCGCCTGCGCACGGTCACCGCGGCCGCGGGCGACACCGCCTATGTCGCGCTCGCGCGCAGCGGGCTGCAACTGCCGTCCAACTGCGGCGGCGGCCAGAGCTGCGGGCTGTGCGAAGTCCGCGTGCGCGGCCGCGCGCCCGCACCGAGCGCCGCCGATCGCGCGCACCTGCCGGACACCCGGCTGCGCGTCGGCCATCGGCTCGCCTGCGGCCTGCCGCTGCGCGGGGATGCCGAGATCGAGGTCGCAGGCGGCGCGGCACTGTGGACCGCCGCCACCGCGACCGTGGAACACGTGGAGGCGATCACGCCGCTGCTGCGCGAATTCGTGCTGCGGCCGGAGATGCCGGCCGGGCCCGATTACCAGCCCGGTGCCTACCTGCAGCTGCACATTCCCGCCTACGAACTGCCGGCCGATGCGCTGGTCTGGCCCGAGGCGCACCACGGCGACCGCGACGCGCTGGCGCTGCCGCCGACGCTGCGCAACCGCGAGCCGGCGCGGCGCGCGTACTCGCTGTCGCTGGCGCCCGCGGCGGACGACGGCCGGCTGCGCCTGCTGGTGCGCTTCACGCCGGGCGGGGGCCGCGGCCGCAGGCATCCGCCGGGCAAGGGCTCGTCGTGGCTGTACGCGCTGCGCCCCGGCGACCGCGTGCGCTACAGCGGGCCGTTCGGCGATTTCGCATTGCAGCCCGGTGGCCGCGAAAAAGTGTTCATCGGCGGCGGCGCCGGCATGGCGCCGTTGCGGGCGATGATCCGGGACCTGCTCGACCGCGGCGCCGAAGAACCCATCCACTTCTGGTACGGCGCGCGCAGCCTGCGCGATGCGCCGTTCGTCGAGGAGATGCGGCGGCTGGCGACGGCGCATGCGAACTTCCACTGGCACCTGGTGCTGTCGGAAACGGTGCCGGACGAAAGCGGGCGGGCGGACGGATGCGGCGCGCTTCATGGCCTGGTTCACGAGGCCGCCGCGCGTGGACTGCTGGAGGCGCATCCCGCGCTGCAGGCCTGCGATTTCTACCTGTGCGGTCCGCCCGCGATGCTCGCTGCCACCCGGCGCATGCTGGCCGCGATGGGCATTGCGGCGGACAGGGTGGCGTACGACGATTTCAAGATCTGAAAGGCTGAGAGCAATCCGTCCGCCTGCTGCGACCGCCGCCATGCGGCGCAGCGGCCGCCACGCCGCCCCCTGACGCACTGCGGCGTGACGTGGCGACCGCCACGCTGGCTATGCTCAGCGCATGCATCTCGTCCGCCGCTGCCTTGCCCCGTGGCTGCTCGCCGCTACCGTCGCCTGCGCGGGCGACGGCGATCGTGCGCCGGCAGTGCCGACGGCGTCGCCGGACGCCTCGGCCGCAGCGCCGCGCATCCTGGTCTTCAGCCGTACCGCCGGCTTCCGCCATGATTCGATCCCGGTCGCGGTCGAGACCCTGCGCGCGATCGGCGCGGACGCGGGTTTCGCCGTCGACGCGAGCGAGGATGCCACGCGGTTCGACGACGCCGTGCTGGCGCGCTATCGGGCGGTGGTGTTCGCCAACGTCACCGGCGAAGTGCTGGGCGCGGCGCAGCAGGCGGCGTTCGAACGCTACGTCGCCACGGGCGGCGGCTTCGTCGGCGTGCACGCGGCCGCCGACAGCGGCTACGCGTGGCCGTGGTACGGCGAACTGGTCGGCGCGTGGTTCGCGCGGCATCCCGAAGGACTGCAGCCGGTACGGGTCGTGTTCGAGGTCGGACCGGGCCCATCCGGGACGCGCGCGTGGGCCGTCACCGACGAGATCTACGATTACCGCCGCAATCCGCGCCCCGACGTGCGGGTCGTCGCCTCGATCGACCCCGCCAGCCATCCGCGAGGCGGCATGGGAGACGATCATCCGATCGCCTGGTGCCACCGCAATGCCGGCGGCCGCGCCTGGTACACCGGCCTGGGCCATGATCCGGCGCTGTACGACGACCCGGTCTTCCGCGCGCATCTGCTGCGCGGACTGCGCTACGCGGCCGGACAGGCCGACGACTGCTGAGAATGCGACCAACGAATCGGGACGGCGACCGCTTCGGCGATGACCGCGCGGATGGAGACCACAGGCATCGGACTGCGCTTCCGGACGGCGCCCGCGCAGGCCGGAAAAAAGGACAGGGCGTGCCCGGTCGGACACGCCCTGCCGTGTTTCCGGGCGCAGCGCCGCAGCGCCGTTCCGGCATCACGCTGCCCGCTCAGAACACCGACGGGTCCAGCCGGCGCAGCGCGTCCTTGACGTCGGCGGAACCGGTGCGCTCGATGTCCTCGCGCGTGTAGACGCGGCCACCGCCGGTCACGCACTCCTGTTCCGCGCGCTTGCCGCGCGCGTTGCGCGCGGCCACCACGCGGGAGCCGGTGTCGCGGATGCAGAACCGGTCCGAGGGACTGGCGCGCTCGGAGCGGCCACGGACCGCCTGCTCTTCCTCTTCTTCCTGGGCCTGCGCGGCGGGCGCCACCGTCGCGAATGCGAGACCTGCGACAAGCGCGGCCAACCACCATTTGCTGCTCATCTGGGCACCTCCCGGATGCGATCACTGGATTGCCATCCACAATACGCCACCGACCGGAGGATGGCGTGGCGGGAAGCTGAATGTCCGCGGAAGTTCAGGCCCGGCCCGGCAACCCCCGTTCGCGACAGGCCGCGGCGTCCCGCCGACGACAAAGCGTCATCCGGCGCCGGTATCATGGCCGGATGCCTGGAATGTCCCGTCTGCGCGCGCTCGCGCTGCTCCCGCTGCTGTGGCTGGCCGCCTGCGCCAGCACCGCGCCCGCCCCCCGCGACACCTCCCCATCCGCCGACACGGCCGCACCTGCACATGCGTCCGCCGCCAGCCTGCTGCTGGTGTCGCTGGACGGCGTCAATCCCGCATTCGTCAGCGAAGACGACACCCCCAACCTGCATCGACTGATGCGCGAGGGCGTGCATGCCGAATGGATGCGCCCCTCGTACCCGACGCTGACGTTCCCCAACCACTACACGCTCGTGACCGGGCTGCGCCCGGACCGCCACGGCATCGTCCACAACGCGATGACCGACGCCACGCTCGGCGACTTCCGCCTCTCGGACCGCGACGCGGTCGGCAATGGCGACTGGTGGAACGACGGCGAGCCGATCTGGGTGACCGCCGAGAACGCCGGGCTGCGCACCGCGACCCTGGCCTGGCCCGGCAGCGAGGCGCCGGTGCGCGGCGTGCGGCCGACGCACTGGTTCCCGTTCGACGCTTCGCGCAGCCTCGCGTCGCGGGTCGACACCGTGCTCGGCTGGCTGTCCGAACCCGACGCGACCCGGCCGCGGCTGGCCACGCTGTACTTCGAGCAGCCCGATGCCGCGGGCCACGACTTCGGCCCGCATTCGCCCGAACTGCGGCAGGCGATGCGCGATGTCGACGCGGCGCTGGGACGCCTGCTCGACGGCCTGGACGCACGCGGGCTGGCGGACCGGATCGACATCGTGGTCGTCTCCGACCACGGCATGGCCGAAGTCGCCGCCGACCGGGTGATGACGGTCGAAGAGATGGTCTCGATGGCGGAAGCGCGCATCGTCTCGGCCGGCCAGGTCGTCGGCGTAGCGCCGAATCCGGGATTCGAGGCGGTGGTCGAGGCGCGCCTGCTCGGCGGGCACGACCGCTATACCTGCTGGCGGCGCGACGCGATTCCCGAACGCCTGCACTACGGCCGCCATCCGCGCGTGCCGCCGATCGTCTGCCAGATGCGCGAAGGCTGGGACGCGATCCCGGCCGAATACCTGGCGCGGCGTCCGGTGCGTACGCGCGGTTCGCACGGCTACGACCCGGACCTGCCGTCGATGCGCGCGATCTTCATCGCCCGCGGCCCCTCATTCCGGCGCGGCGTGACGCTGCCGGGCTTCGACAACGTCGACGTGTACCCGCTGCTGGCGCGGCTGCTCGGCGTGCCCGCGGCCGACAACGACGGCGACCCGGCAACGTTGCTGCCGGCGCTGCGCGGTGATGCGGCGCGCTGAGCCTGGGCCCCTGGCCCCAGTTGCTCTCCCGTAACGAGGGGCGCAAGCCCGCATCCCCCACCCGGACATTGATGTCCGAACATGGCCAGTCGGCGCCGGCGCCCGGTGCTAGCCTGCGTCCATGCCGTCGCCACCTGCCCTGCCCGATCCCGCCGTCTGCGAACAGGCACGCCTGAGCCGCGACCCGCGCTTCGACGGGCTGTTCTTCACCGCGGTGCTGACGACCGGCATCTACTGCCGGCCGGTGTGCCCGGCGCCGCCGCCGAAACCGTCGAACGTCGTGTACTACCCCAACGCGGCCGCCGCGGAGACCGCGGGTTTCCGGCCATGCCTGCGCTGCCGGCCGGAACTGTCGCCGGCCGACGGCAGCTGGCATCGCGGCGACGACCTGGTGGCGCGCGCATTGAAGCTGATCGACCAGGGCGCGTTGAACGAAGCGCCGCTGGCGGCGCTGGCCGAACGCGTGCATCTGGGCGAGCGCCAGCTGCGCCGCCTGTTCGTCGAACGCCTCGGCGCCGCGCCGGTGGCCGTGCACGGCACGCGACGCCTGCTGTTCGCCAAGCAGCTGCTGAGCGAGACCGCGCTGCCGGTCACTGAGGTCGCGATGGCGGCCGGGTTCAACAGCCTGCGGCGCTTCAACGCGGTATTCCAGCAGGCCTACGGCATGCCGCCGCGCATGCTGCGCCAACGGCCGCGGGCGGCGGCCGGCGACAGCCTGACGCTGCGGCTGGCCTATCGTCCGCCCTACGATTTCGCGGCCATGCTGGATTTCCTGCGCGGCCGCGCACTGCCGGGCGTGGAGGTCGTCGACACGCACGGCTACCGGCGCGTCATCGGCGATGCGCGATCGCCCGGCTGGCTGCACGTCAGCGCCTGGCCGGCCAGCCGCGGCGAGCCCGCGCCGCATGCGCTGCGGCTGGAACTGCACGGCTGCCCGCCGACGCGGATGCAGGACACCGTGCAGCGCGTGCGGCGGATGTTCGACCTCGACGCCGACCCCGGCGCGATCGCCGCGCACCTGGCCCGGGACGCGCGGCTCGCACCGCTGCTGCGCCGGCGCCCCGGCCTGCGCCTGCCCAGCGGCTGGGACGGTTTCGAGATCGCGGTGCGCGCGGTCATCGGCCAGCAGGTCAGCGTCGCCGCGGCGCGCACGCTGACCGCGCGCCTGTCGCAGCGCTTCGGCACACCGTTGCCGGACACGTTCGCGGCGCTGGGCCTGACCCACCTGTTCCCAAGCCCGGAAGCGCTGGCCGACGGCGACTTCGACGGCCTCGGCCTGGTCGGCGCGCGCATCCGGACGATCCACGGCATCGCCCGCGCGCTGCTCGAAGGGCGCGTGGACTTCCGCAGCGAACGGACGCTGGACGCATTCGTGGCCGACTGGATCGCGCTGCCCGGCGTCGGCCCCTGGACCGCGCAATACATCGCGCTGCGCGCGCTCGGCCACCCGGACGCGTTCCCGGCCGAAGACCTGGTGCTGCAGAAGGCCCTGCCGGCCAGGCCCGCCCCCGCGACGGCGGGGGCCACCCGGCTGACGGCCCGGGCCCTGCGCGCGCATGCCGAGGCCTGGCGCCCCTGGCGCGGCTATGCCGTGCTGCACCTGTGGCGCGAGGCCGCACTGGCATCGCCGGGACCTGCCGCCGGCCGCACAACGCAACCGCGCGCCGCCGCCACGGCGCGTCCACGACGGAGCACCAAGCCATGAGCCGACATTCCCTTCCGCCGGTGCGCACCCGCACCATCGACAGTCCGGTCGGGCCGTTGTTCCTGGCCGCGTCCGGCGCGGGCCTGCACGCGGTCGAGTTCGAGGTCCATCGCCATCCCGTCGCGCGCGGCGACGACTGGTGCGAAGGCGACCACGCGGTCCTGGACGCGGCCGAGCGCCAGCTCGGCGAGTATTTCGCCGGCAGCAGACGCCGTTTCGAATTGCCGCTGGCCGCGGCCGGCACGCCCTTCCAGCGGCAGGTCTGGGACGCGCTGACCCGCATTCCGTATGGCGCGACCGCGAGCTATGCCGCGCTGGCGGCGATGATCGGCCGGCCGACCGCGGTGCGCGCGGTGGGTGCCGCCAACGGCCGCAACCCACTGTCGATCGTCGTGCCCTGCCATCGCGTCATCGGCGCGGACGGCACGCTGACCGGCTTCGGTGGCGGATTGCCGACCAAGGAATTCCTGCTGGCGCTGGAAGGGGCGCTGCCGCGGCAGCTGGCGATGGCGTGAGCGGTCCCCGGATGCCGGGACGTGCGCCCCGTCGCCGTGCAGCAGCGGCCCCTGGCCGCGATGCGTCTACCGGGACGCCCTGAAAAACCGTCTGGAACGGTTTTTCGACATCGCGTCAGCGATGGCCGGCGGGAGGCCGCCGGATGGCCGGCCACAAAAGCGTTCGCGGCCAGGGGCCGCTCATACCGCAGGTCGCAGGCTACTTCGCCGCCCCGCCCTGGGTCAGGTGCGCGGCGATCGCGCGCCGGAACGGCGCCAGCCGGTTGGCGATGCGCAGCGTCGCGGTGCGCAGCAGGCGCGCCGAGGGGCGGTCGTCGGTATAGAGGCTGGCGACGAGTCCGGTCGCGGCGAACAGCGGCCAGGCGGCGCTGCGATGGGCGCGGTCGTAGCGGCGCAGCATGCGCTCGCCGGCGATGTCCCGGCCGGCCGCCGCGGCCTCGCGGATCTCCGCGGCCAGCCGCGCCTGGCCCTGCAGGCCGAGGTTGAAGCCGTGCGCGGTGACCGGGTGCATGCCGACCGCGGCATCGCCGATCAGCGCGGCGCGCCCGGCGACGAAGCGGTCGGCGAACACGCCGACCAGCGGATAGACGTGGCGCGTGCCGATCGTCGTCATGGTGCCGAGACGATCCCGGAAACGGCGCTGCATGTCGGCGGCGAAGGCCGCATCGTCCAGCGCCTCGACCTCGCGCATCTGCTGCGGCGGCAGGGTCAGCACGACCGAAGCGCGGTGGCCGTTGAGCGGCAGCAGCGCCAGCGTCTGGCCGTAGTCGAACCATTCCCAGGCGACGTGGGCGTGGGGCTTCTCGTGCGCGACCCGGCACACCAGCATGCGCTTGCCGAAATCGCGCGAACGCGCGCCGATGCCGAGCATGCGCCGCACCTCGGAAAACCGGCTGTCGGCGGCGACCAGCAGGCGCGCGCCGAGGGTGCGGCCATCCTGCAGCATGACGTCGACGCCACCGCTGCGATGCACGATGCCGGATACGCCGACGCCGCACAGCAGCTCGACGTCGTCGAGCCCGTCGACCGTGTCGAACGCGGCCTGCCGGATCAGGTGGTTGGGCACCAGCCAGCCGAGCTGGTCGCGGCGTCCGTCGCCGGCGGTGATGGTCAGCCCGTCGGTCGCGTCGCCGTCGATGATGCGGGCGTCGCGCAGGTCGGAGATCTGCTCCGGGTCGATCCGCGCCCACAGCCCGAGGTCGTCGAGGATGCGCCGCGAGGCGTGGGTCAGCGCGATCTCGCGGCCGTCGAACGCGGGCGCGGCGATCGACGCATGCGGCTGGCGTTCGAGCACGGCCACGCGCAGGCCGCTGCCGGCCAGCGACCGCGCGAAGCACAACCCCGCCGGGCCCGCGCCGACGATCGCGATGTCCACCTGCATGTGTCCGGTTTCCTGTGGTTCGGACGCGTAGGGTACCGGCCCTGCCGTCAACGGCACTGATCGCGATCAACCCGACGCCCGATGACGCCAGTCCGGCATGCGCGGGCCTGACCGGCCCGAACCCGCGGTTGCATGGGTCCGCCCCTCTCCCGCATGCGGGCAAGCGTCGGGGTGAGGGGCATGCGCGCCGCATCCGCGCTCGGGCACGTTCCACCCGTTAAGGGGCGCAATGCCCGCATGCGGAGGAAGGGAATCGAAGGATCGTGCTGGCCGGTGCTCACATGCCGCGGAAGCGGTGCACGAAGGCCGCGCTGACCGGCAGCGACTCGGGCCGGCCGCGCAGTTGCAGGCGGTGCTTGCCCAGTTCGTCGCGGCGCACGCGGTCGATCGACGACACCCGGACCACGATGCCGCGGTGCACCTGCCAGAACGTCCCGGGATCGAGTCCGGCCAGCAGTTCCTTGACCGGCGTGCGGATCACCGCCTCGCCGTCGGCGGTGACCACGCGCACGTACTTGTCCTGGGCCTGGAAATACAGCACCTCGTCGATGCCGATCATGCGCACGTGATCGCCGACGCTGGCGCTGATCCAGCGGATCTGGCGTTCGCCCTGCGGCCGCAGCCGCGCCTCCAGGTCGTCGACCAGCGCCCGCAGGTCTTGCGGCGGCTGGCGCAGGCGCGCCTGCAGGCGCTCGACGGCCACGGCCAGCCGCGCCGGCGCGATCGGCTTGAGCAGGTAGTCGACGGCGCCGGCCTCGAACGCGCGGATCGCGTATTCGTCGTAGGCGGTGGTGAACACGACCAGGCCGCCCGTGGCGACCACCGCACGCGCGACGTCGAGGCCGCCGACACCGGGCATGCGGATGTCGAGGAAGGCGACCTGCGGCCGATGCTCGGCGGCGGCCTGCAACGCGGCGATGCCGTCCTCGCACGCGGCCACCACCTCGAGATCGGGCCATCGGTCCTCGAGCATCTCCAGCAGCGCCATCAGCTGCGGCGCCTCGTCCTCCGCCACCAGTGCGCTGATGCGCGCAGCGCTCATGCCGCGGACTCCAGCGGCGTGCGGATCTCGGCCTGCGCGCCGCCGTCGCGGTTGCCGGTCAGGCGCAGGCCGGCGCGCGGGCCGAAGCGCGCCGCCAGTTGCTCGCGCACGTTGGCCAGCCCGACCCCGCCGCCGACGCCGGGCTGCAGGCCCACGCCGTCGTCGACCACTGCGACGCACAGCTGGCCGTGCTCGCGCCAGGCGCGGATCGCGACGTTGCCGGTGCCGGGCTTGGGCTCGATGCCGTGCTTGATCGCATTCTCGACCAGCGTGATCAGCAGCAGCGGCGGATAGTCGAGCGCGCGCAGCGCCGGCTCGGCATCGATGCGGTAGTGCAACCGGTCGCCGGTGCGCAGCCGCATCAGCTCGAGATAGCGCGCGCACAGGTCGAGCTGCTGGCCGAGCGTGGAACGGATCGCCGCCTCGCCGCTGCCCGGCCGCGCATCGCGCAGCCGCGGGATGGTCGCCCGCAGGTAGTCGACCAGCGCGTCGAGCGTGGCCTCGGCCCGCGCCGGATCCTGGCGCACCAGCGCGCGCACCGAGGCCAGGGTGTTGAACAGGAAATGCGGCTCCACCTGGGCCTGCAGCGCGCCCAGGCGCAGGTCCGCCTCGCGCTTCTGGGCCTGCAGCGCGGCCAGTTCCGTACGGTGCCGGCTGGCCTCGAGCCTGCGCTGTTCGCCGAAGTAGGCGCGCAGCGCCATTCCGCCGCCGAGCAGGCCGTAGATGAAGGCCAGCGTCATCAGCTTGACCGTGACCATCAGCGCCTGCGCCACCGGCCCGGTGGGCCGCGCCGCCTCCAGCGCCTCGACATCGATGCCGGCGCCCAGCTCGCCGCGCAACAGCGTATTGATGTGGCTGCTGGCCCAGCTGTCACCCAGGTACGCCGCGACGATGCCGGCGATCCATGCCACGACCACCCACAACCGCTCGCGGCGCAGGCGCAGGTGGCGCACGAGTGTCGCGAACGCCGGTCCTGCCGTGGTCATGACCAGGAAACCGGCGAAGGTATAACCGCCGCCCAGCACCGCACCGCGCAGGCTGCCGCCGCCGACCAGCATGCCGAGCGAGGACAGCACCGCGAACGCCAGGATCATCCCCCCGAACAGCAGCGTGCGGCCGCCGAGCCAGGTGGCGCTGAACACCGGATAGCGGCGGTAGCGGTTCCAGACCGAATTGCCGCCGATGGCGACATCGTCGGGCAGCGGCTGCCGCAGCGATCCGTCGCCGGTGCGTGGAGGGACACTCATCGCGGCGCGCCCGTCATTCGCGCGTCCCGCTCAGGACCCGGCCGCCCTGGTGCAGGTCCAGCGACACCACCTCGCCATCGGCGCCGCGCTGGAAACGGATCTCGATGCCGTAGGCCGGCGCCTCGAACGTGTCCTTGCCCGCGGCATCGAGCGGGAACGCGCCCTGCCCGGTCGCCTGCGCGCGCAGCCTGCCGCCCGCGGCATCGACCTTCAATGCGAAGCCGGGCAGCAGCGGGTAGTTGCCGGCGTAGTCGGCGAGATCGACGGTGCCCGCACCCGCGTCCGCGTTCGCGCCGGCAGGCGCACCGGCATCGATGCGCGTGGCCGGGATCGCGCCACCGCCCTGGTGCCAGACGAAGACGTAGCTGCCATCCGCGCGTCGGCGCGGGGTCAGCAGCGCATCGAACGCCAGCGGGAAGAAATCGCCCGCGTCGTCGTAGCCCAGTTCGAAGACCGGCTGGTTCTCGGGATGGATCGTCAGCGCCTCGCCTTCGCGCGCCAGTTCGACCTGCATGCCGGTGTCCAGGCGCCAGTGCCCGACCAGGCCATCGAGCAGTTCCGCCGGCGGCTGCGCCACGCGTCGCGGCTTGCCGAGCGGCAGGCGGTCGTCGAGCAGGTGGTTGCCGAGGTCGCCCAGCCCGCCCAGCGAGGTCACGGACGTGTCCGACAGCACCACCACGCCGCGCCGCCGCTGCGGGTCGAAACCGACATACGACGAGAATCCGCCGGTGCCGCCCTCGTGCACGAACACGGTGCGCCCGTCCAGCGGCGCCATGATCCAGTTCATGCCCATCGACGGCTGCTCCGACACCCGCTGCTGGGTCGCCTGCAGGGCCGCCAGCACCGGCGCGTCGGTCTGCCCGAGCGAGGCCTGCACGTAGCGCACCACGTCGTCGAGCGTCGCGCGCACGCCACCGACGCCCGCCAGGTTGCCGGCGATCGTCCAGGCGGGTGTCTCCGTGCCGCCCGGCAGGTGTCCGGCGGCCGCGCGCACGCCGTCGGGCCGGCGGGCGATGTAGGCGCCGTCCATGCCCAGCGGCGTGAACAGCGTGGTGTCGATCAGGGTCTCGAAATCGCTGCCGGCGCGTCGCACCACCGCATAGGACAGCAGCATCGAGGCGAAGTTGGAGTATTCGTATTGCGCGCCTGGCGCGCGCGCCAGGCTGACATCGCCGAGCGAGGCCAGCAGCGCATCCTCGGTCAGGTTGGCATAGGGATCGGCCGGGTCGGTGGTACCCATCCGCGACGGCAGCGCCGGCAGGCCCGAGGTATGGGTGACGACATGCCGCAGCAGGATCGGCTGACCCTCGTACGAGGGCACGGCCGTGCCCTCCGGCAGGTAGTCGGCCAGGGGATCGTCGAGCGAGGCCTTGCCCTGCGCGATCAGGTCGGCCAGCAGCGCCGCGGTCATCGTCTTGGCGACCGAACCGATCTCGAACGCGGCATCGGGCCCGATGCGGGACGCGTCCCCGGGGTCGGCGCAGCGGTAGCTGCGCGCGACCGCGTCGCCGTCGATGACCGCGACCGCGAGACAGGCGCCGGTGCGGTCGCCGGCAAGGCGCCGGTCGACGGTGCGGTCCAGCCCCGCGTCGGTGGTCGCGGCGGCAACGGCGCCGCTGGCGGAGAAGGCGATGGCGAGCGCGGCGCTCAGGATGTTCGGCAGCATGGCGACATTCCTCATGGACGGGATGGTGCCATGGTGGCCACCGGTGCCACGGTTTGCCGGCCCTTGCGACGAAATGCCCCGGCACGCGGATGGAACGCCGGAAACGGCGACGGACCGCGTGGCACGGGTCCCTGGCCTGCGTCGCCTCAATCCGCCAGCAGCGTCCGCATCGCGGCGGCGTACCCTGCCGCCGCGGCGTCGTGCGCCATGTGCGCGCCACCGCGCATCACCTGCCGCCCGGCGACCTGCACCTCGCGCACCAGCGGCCGGTTGCCGGCGAAGATCCAGCGGTCGACCACGTCGTCGGCGGTCGCACCCGCCAGCAGCGGCGCGTCTGCGTCCAGCACGACACTGTCGTTCGCGGCATCGGCGAAACCGGTCGACGCCGCGGCGCTGGCCAGCACGTCGGCCAGCAGGGTCTCGCCGACGCTCGGCGAGTCCCCGCGCACGGCGATGTTGCGATGGCGGGTGACCAGCCGCTGGCCGTATTCGAGCCAGCGCAGTTCCTCGACCGGCGACACCGAGATGTGCGAATCCGAGCCGATCCCCCAACGGCCGCCGGCATCGAGCCAGGTGCGCAGCGGGAACAGGCCGTCGCCGAGGTTGGCCTCGGTGGTCGGGCACAGCGCGACCGTCGCGCCGCTGCCCGCGACGGCCGCGATCTCGGCGTCGTCGAGATGCGTCGCGTGGACCAGCGTCCAGCGCGCATCCACGGTCGCGTTGTCCAGCAGCCACGCGACCGGGCGGGCGCCGCGCACCGCGATGCAGTCCTCGACCTCGGCCACCTGCTCGGCGATGTGCACGTGCACGCGCGCATCGGCCGGCAGGCCGGCGAGCACCGCGCGCATCGCCTCCGGCGGCACCGCACGCAGGCTGTGCAGCGCGCAGCCGACCCGCAGGCCCGCGTCCTGGCGCGCATGCAGGTCATGGAACAGCCGCAGATAGCCGTCGACATCGTGGCCGAAGCGACGCTGCCGCTCGCCCAGCGCGCGACCGTCGAACCCCCCGGTCATGTACAGCACCGGCAGCAGCGTCAGGCGGATGCCGGTCTCGCGTGCGGCGGCGACCAGCGCGTCGGACATCGCCGCCGCATCGGCGTACGGCCGGCCGTCGGGCGCATGGTGCAGGTAGTGGAACTCGCAGACCGTGGTGTAGCCGGCCTCGAGCATCTCGACATACAGCTGGCACGCGACCGCGTGCAGCGTCTCCGGATCGAAACGTTCGGCCATCCGGTACATGGTCTCGCGCCAGGTCCAGAACGAATCCGCGGGATCGGTCTGGCGCTCGGCCAGCCCCGCCATCGCGCGCTGGAACGCATGCGAATGCAGGTTGGCGATGCCGGGCAGGCGCCAGCCGGCCGGTGTGCGGTGGACGGAAGCGGCGATGGTGTCGTGCATGCTGTGGACGGCCGGACGGAGTGCGCTAGGCTAGCCTGTCTTTCGCGTCTGGACACACCCGGATGGATGCAACCACGCTGGCCCTGCTCGGCGCGCTGATCGCGGTGATCGGCGGGCTTGTCGCCGTGTTCGCCGCCCTGTTCGCGCGCAGGTCCACCGATCACCGCGACGAAAGGGCCGGCAACAGCGTGCCCGTCGGCGAACGCGCCGACGACGCGTCCCGCGCGTCGTCGCACGGCGATGCCGGCGGCGATGTCGGCGGCAGCGGCGGCGGTTTCGGCGGCGGAGGTGGCGGTGGCGAATGAGCGCTGGGACGGGCTGGTCGTCGGCCCGGCGCTGGTCACGCTGGCCGGCGACGCCGGCTACGGACTGGTCGAGGACGGTGCGCTGGGTTGGCGGGACGGCCTGCTGACCTTCGCCGGCGCGCGCCGCGACCTGCCCGGCCCGGCCGACGCGCTGGCGGCGCAGGTCATCGAGGCGACCGGCTGCATCACCCCGGGCCTGGTCGACTGCCATACCCACGCGGTGTTCGCCGGCAACCGCGCCGGCGAGTTCGAGCAGCGCCTGCAGGGCGCCAGCTACGAGGAGATCGCGCGCAGCGGCGGCGGCATCGTCTCCACCGTGCGCGCGACCCGTGCCGCCGACGAGGACGCGCTGCTCGCGGAGTCGCTGCCGCGCGCCCGCGCCCTGGTCGCCGACGGCGCGACCACGCTGGAGATCAAGTCCGGCTACGGCCTGGACTTCGACAACGAACGCAAGATGCTGCGGGTCGCACGCCGGACCGGCGACGTGCTCGGCATCACCGTGCGCACGACCTTCCTCGGCGCGCATGCGCTGCCGCCCGAGTACGCGAACCGCGGCGACGACTACATCGCCGCCGTCTGCGACTGGCTGCCAAGGCTGCATGCCGAAGGCCTGGTCGATGCGGTCGACGCCTTCGCCGAACGCATCGCCTTCAGCGCCGCGCAGACCCGGCGCGTGTTCGAGGTCGCGCGCGCACTCGGGCTGCCGGTCAAGCTGCATGCGGACCAGCTCAGCGACGGCGGCGGCGCTGCGCTGGCGGCGGAATTCGGCGGCCTGTCGGCGGACCATGTCGAGCACACCTCGGCGGCCGGCGTCGCCGCGATGGCGCAGGCGGGCACGGTCGCGGTGCTGCTGCCCGGCGCCTTCCACGTGCTGCGGGAAACCCGGCTGCCGCCGCTGGCGGAGTTCCGCGCGCAGGGCGTGCCGATGGCGGTCGCGACCGACTGCAATCCCGGCACCTCGCCGCTGCTGTCGCTGCGCCAGGCGATGCAGCTGGCCTGCACCCATTTCCGGCTCACCCCCGAGGAGGCGCTGCGCGGCGCGACGGTGCACGGCGCGCGCGCCCTCGGGCTGTCCGACCGCGGCCGGCTGATTCCCGGCATGCGTGCCGATTTCGCCTGCTGGCAGGTCGCGCAGCCGGCCGAACTGACCTACTGGCTCGGCGGCCCGCTGCTGGCGCTGTCGTTCGCCGGCGGCCGCCGTCTCCTCTGACCGAACCGGAGCTCCCGATGCATTTCCATCCCCTCGCCACCGCCATCCTCGCGTTTTCCGTCGTCGGCGCCGCCCATGCCGAGGCGCCCGGGGCCGACGCCGCCGCGCGTGCCCTCGCCCGCGACGCATTGATCGTCGACACCCACATCGACGCCCCCGGCATGCTGCTCGACACCTGGGCGGACCTGGGCGAGGCCGCGCCCGACCGCGAGTTCGACTATCCGCGCGCCCGCGCAGGCGGCCTCGACGTCGCCTTCATGTCGATCTACACCTCGGCCGGCCAGGACGCGGCCGGCACCGCGCGCGAGATCGCGCATCGGCAGATCGACGCCGTCGAGGCGCTGACCGCGCGGCATCCGGACCGATTCGCGATCCTGCGTTCGCCGCGCGATGTCGAATCGCTGCGCGTCGCCGCCGACGGCACGCCGCGCGTCCTGCTGCCGCTGGGCATGGAGAACGCCGGGCCGATCGAGGAGGACCTGTCGCTGCTGCGGCTGTTCTTCGATCGCGGCGTCCGCTACATCACGCTCGCGCACAGCGCCGCGAACCGCGTCGCCGACTCGTCGTACGCGGCCGAACGGCGCTGGAACGGCCTGAGCCCGTTCGGCCGCGAGGTGATCGCCGAGATGAACCGCCTGGGCATCATGGTCGACGTCTCGCACGTATCCGACGCGGCGGCCGAACAGGCGATCGCGCTGAGCACGGTCCCGGTGATCGCCAGCCACTCGGCGTTCCGGCACTTCACCCCCGACTTCGAGCGCAACATCAGCGACGAGATCGCGCTGGCGATCGCCGAGAAGGGCGGCGTGGTGCAGGTCCCGTTCGGCACCGCGTTCGTCGATCCGCGCGCGGCGGCCAACACCCAGGCCTACTTTCGCGCGATCGGCGAGTTCGACGCGCGCAACGCCGAGCGCAAGGCCGCCGGCCAGCCGCTGGAGGACCGCGCCGCGTTCAATGCCGCGTGGGACGCCGCGCACCCGAAGCTGGAGACGCCGCTGGAATCGGTGCTGGTGCAGATCGACCACGGCGTGCAGCTGCTGGGCATCGACCACGTCGGCATCGGCTCGGACTTCGACGGCGTCGGCGGCGAGCTGGCGACCGGCCTGCGCGACGTCTCCGACTTCCCGAACCTCATCGCCGGCCTGCAGGCGCGGGGCTACAGCGACACCGACATCCGCAAGATCCTCGGCGGCAACCTGCTGCGGGTGTGGGCCGAGATCGAGGCCGGCGCGGCGCGCTGAGCGCGGGACGCCGCGGGACTGCGCCGGGCTACTGCTGTCCGGCCACGTCGTCCGGAGTCAGGCTGCGTACGACCTCGCCGTCGGCATCGAGGAAATCCAGCGAGGCGGTACCATCCCGCGCCACGCTCATGCGCATGCGTGGCTGGCCCTCCCCGTCGCTGAGCTGCAGCACGGCGTTGCCGGACATCGAACGGCCGACGAACAGGCGCCCGGCACCGTAGTGGCCGGCCTCGCTGCGTTCGCGCAGCAATGCGTCGCGTTCGGCCGCCGGCATCGCCTCGAGCCGTGCCTGCTCGGTGAAGTGCTCGACGATCGAACGGTCCGGACGGTCGGAGACCTGCATGCCCGCGACCTGCCGCCCGTCCTCGTCGAGCCCGATGATCTGCACGATCTGGTCCTGCTCGTAGCGGTCGAAGGTCAGGCTGCCGCCGGAGGAGACCTTGCCGTCGGCATCGCGCGAGCCGGCGAAGATCAGCCCGCCCACTTCGCTGCCCTCGTCGTTGTAGAACAGCATGCCGGCCTGCGGACGCGGGTGGGGATACTCGGTTCCCTTGATGATCGCACCCGGGAACTTCGCCGAACTCGACAGCACGTAGCGCAGCGTGCCGTCGGGCTCGCGCAGGTTGAGCCGCTGCACGTCGATCTCCTCGAACGCGGTCTTCGACGACCCGGCCGCGCCGGTCAGCAGCGCGATCGCCACCGCGGCAGTGAGCACGCCCGAATAGGCCAGCAGGCAACGATTGATCGCGTTCGACATCCCGGCGCACCTTCGAATGGAGTTGGCGCGATGCTGGCACAGCCGCGCGACGCCGCATCCGGCCGTTCGTCACGCCCGGCCGTGACGGCCCGCGCATTCCGCCCATCCATGAACGCGAAAGCCCCGCGCGGGGCGGGGCTTTGCGGTCGGCGCGGCGTTGCGGGCCTACTCGGCCTTCGGCGCGACCTTCTTGGCCACGGCCTTCTTCGCCGGTGCCTTGGCGACGGTCTTGGCCGCGGCCTTCTTCACGACCGGCGCGGTCGCGGTACCGGCGGCCTTGGCGAGGCCCTTCGAACGGGAATTGCCGTAGCTCGCGTTGTAGCGCTTGCCCTTGAGGGTCTTGCGGTCGCCCTTGCCCATTGTGTGCTCCTGATGTCCTGCGAGTTGGATGCGATAGACGCGAAAGTGCGCCGCGGGGGGCGCACCAGACCGCACATTTTAGCATGCGCGATGCCGAGCAACGGCGCGGGCCGGTGCGGACCGGATCAGGGTGTGGCGCTGGCGTGGGTCAGGCGCAGGTTCCACAGGTGCGCGCCGGCCAGCAGCAGGCCGCCGAGGGTCATCACCGCGGCATGGGTGATGGAATGGTCGTGCAGCGGCGTGAACGCACCGGCCCAGACCAGCGCCAGGCCCGGCAGCAGCAGTGCCCAGGCCCGGAATGCGCGGTGCCGGCGATAGCCCAGGGTCAGCGTGGTCGCGCCCAGCAGCGTGGCGAACACCACGAAGGCCTGGTCGACATCGATCCAGCCGCCGAGGCTGAGGCCGAATGCCGGCAGCAACGCCAGCAGTACCGGAAACAGCGCGCAGTGCACCGCGCACAGCAGCGATGCGGCGAATCCGAAGCGGTCGGCGTGGCGCAGCGGGGAATGGGATGCGGACATGTCTTTTGGGGGATGCGAACTGTTGCGTAACATTATAACATTCCTGCTCCGACCACCAGTGTACCTTCGAATGACCACCTCCCGCGCCGCCTCCCCCGTCCCCCACCGCCTCGCCATCGCCCTGGGCCTGCTGCTCGCCGCCGGCGCCACGCACGCCCAACAGACCAGTGCGCATCCTGCCACCACGACCCTCGACCGCGTCCAGGTGACCGCGACCCCGCTGGGCGGCGAGGCCGAGAGCCTCGCGCACCCGATCGAACTGCTGCATGGCGACGCCCTCGACGACCGCAAGGCCGGCAACCTCGGCGACACCGTATCGTCGCTGCCCGGCGTCCAGAGCGGATTCTTCGGCACCGGCGTCGGCCGGCCGATCATCCGCGGCCAGGAAGGCCCGCGCGTGCAGGTGCTGTCCGGCGGCATCGGCAGCATGGACGCCTCGACCGTCAGCGCCGACCACGCGATCAGCATCGAGCCCTTCCTCGCCGACCAGATCGAGGTGCTCAAGGGACCGGCGAACCTGCTGTTCGGCAGCGGCGCGATCGGCGGCGCGGTCAACGTGGTCGACGGGCGCATCGCCAGCGACGTGCCCGACCGCCCGATCAGCGGCCGCGCCGAACTGCGCGCGGGCAGCGGCAATGGCGAGCGCAGCGGCATGTTCCGCCTCGACGGCGTCAACGGCGACAACCTGGTGCTGCATGTCGACGGCCTGATCCGCAATACCGGCGATTTCGACATCCCGGGTTTCGCCCAGGTCGAGCATGACGAACATGATGATCATGATCACGACCATGACCACGACCATGAGGAAGAGTCCGAGAACCCCTACGGCACGCTGCCCAACAGCTGGATCCGCACCCGTGCCGGCGCGGTCGGCGCGACGTACTTCGGCGAACGCGGCCACCTGGGCGTCGCCGTCAGCACCTACCGCACCAATTACGGCCTGCCCGATGGCGCGCACGTCCATGCGGAGGAAGACGACGGCCACGACGATCATGACCACGACCATGACGACCACGACCACGAAGAGGAAGACCACGACCACGGCTCGGTGCGCATCGACATGGTGCAGAACCGCATCGACCTCAAGGGCGGCATCTACAACCCGCTGCCGTTCCTCGGCGCGCTGAACCTGCGCGCGGCCCACAACGACTACGAGCACGTCGAACTGGAAGGCGGCGTGGCCGCGACCCGCTTCACCAACAAGGGCACCGAGGCGCGCCTGGAAGCGGTGCAGAATCCGGTCAACGGCTGGAATGGCGCGTTCGGCCTGCAGTTCGGCCACGTCGATTTCGGCGCCGTCGGCGAGGAAGCGTTCGTGCCGCCGAGCGTGACCGATACCCTGGGCCTGTTCGTGGTGCAGGAGAAGGAATTCGGGCCGTTCAAGCTGGAGCTCGGCGGCCGCCACGAGCGCGTGGAGATCGACCCGGTCGGCAGCGAGTCGCGCAAGTTCGACGCCAGCAGCTTGTCTGGCGCGGCGATCTGGCACCTGTCGGACGTGTTCGACCTGCGTTTCGGCGCCGACATCTCCGAGCGCGCGCCGACCAACGAGGAACTCTTCGCCGCCGGCCCCCACGTCGCGACGCGTTCGATCGAGATCGGCGACGCGAACCTGGACACCGAACGCGGCCAGCGCCTGGAACTCGGCCTGCATGCGCATACCGATCGCATCGAGCTGAAGGCCGCGGTCTACCAGACCAGGTTCAAGCGCTTCACCTACCTGGCCGACACCGGCGTCGTCGAGGACGACTATCCGGTGCGGCTGTGGACGCAGGCCGACGCGACCTTCCGCGGCGCGGAGGCGGAGGCGAAGTTCCATCTGGTGGAATCGGATGCGGGCGATTTCGACCTGCGTCTGTTCGGCGACGTCGTGCGCGCGGAACTCGACGGCAGCGGCACGCGACAGGTGGAATTCGAGGTGCCGCATGGCGACCATGGCCACCACTACCTCGCCGACATCCCGCTGGGCGGCAACCTGCCGCGCATCGCGCCCGCACGCTACGGCGCGGACGTCAACTGGGCGCTGGGCGGCGTGCGCGCGCACGTCGGCGCGGTGCGCTACCTCAAGCAGGATCGCGTGGCCGAGCTGGAGGAACCGAGCCCGGGCTACACCCTGGTCAACGCGGGCGTCGCCTGGCGCCTCGGCGAGCCCGACGGCACCCAGTGGGAGCTGTTCCTCGACGGTCGCAACCTGACCAACCAGGAGGCCCGCCCGCACACCTCGCTGCTGCGCGACTACGCGCCGCTGCCGGGCCGGACCGTCGCCGGCGGGATCCGCGTGTTCTTCTGATCAGGCTTGTCCTTCCAGCCAGACGTGGTTTTTCCGGTAAGTATCCCCCGGCAAAGCCGGGGGCTTTAGACAGCGAACCTCTCGAAGGGGACAATCCAACCGGGTGCCACTGAAGGCGGCAAGCCCTGTCCCTTCTCCCGCACGCGGGAGAAGGTGCCCCGAAGGGGCGGATGAGGGCGCAGCATGGTTGCCAAACCCTGATCGGTGCGCCCGTATCACGCCCTCACCCCAACCCCGCGCTTCGCGCTCCCGGCCCGCGCACCGGCGTTCATCGGCACGCGAGCCAATGGCTCGCAAGCGCGTCTCTTTGCCCCGCACGCGGGAGAGGGCTCAAGGCCAACTGCCGGACGCGATTCCGGCGCCTGCGCGATGCGGGCCGGCGATCCCGCGCCCGGCCGGCCCGCATCCGTTTGTCCTATGCTTGTCCCGGATCGGGACCGCGCCGCCGTGCGCCGCGACAGCGGCAATCGCCGGGCACCCCAACGACACGCCGGACGACCAGAGGAGCGACGACAGATGGCACGCCTGACAGCGAAGGATTTCCAGCCGGAACTGCTCGAACTCTACGATCACTACGTGCACGGGAAGATCAGCCGGCGCGACTTCCTCGACCGCGCCGCCCGGTTCGCCGTCGGCGGCCTGACCGCCGCCACGCTCCTCGCCTCGCTGTCGCCCGACTACGCGCTGGCCCACCAGGTCGACTTCGCCGATCCCGACATCGTGCCCACCTACATCCGCTATCCGTCGCCGAACGGCCACGGCGAGGTACGCGGCTACCTCGTGCGTCCCGCCCGCGCGGACGGGCCGGTCCCCGGTGTGGTCGTGGTCCACGAGAACCGCGGGCTCAATCCCTACATCGAGGACGTGGCCCGGCGCGTGGCCAAGGCGGGTTTCCTCGCGCTCGCGCCCGACGGTCTGAGTTCGGTCGGCGGCTATCCCGGCAACGACGACCAGGGTCGCGAACTGCAGCAGCAGGTCGACCCCGAGAAGCTGATGAACGATTTCTTCGCGGCGATCGAATTCCTCGCCCGGCACGAGGGAACGACCGGAAAGATCGGCATCACCGGCTTCTGCTACGGCGGCGGGGTCTGCCATGCGGCCGCCGTGGCCTATCCGGAACTGGCCGCCGCCGTTCCGTTCTACGGGCGCCAGGCGCGGCCGGAGGACGTCCCGCGCATCCAGGCCCCGCTGCTGATCCACTTCGCCGAGAACGATCCGCGCGTCAACGAAACCTGGCCGGCCTACGAGGCGGCGCTGCAGGCGGCCGGCAAGACCTACGAAGCCCACGTCTACCCGGGCACCCACCACGGCTTCCACAACGACTCGACGCCGCGCTACGACGAGGCCGCGGCCACGCTCGCCTGGAACCGGACCATCGACTGGTTCCGGCGCTACCTGGCGTAGCCGTCCGGGCACCGTTCGCGCCACGCGGCCGGTTCTTCATGCGCCGGCTAAATAGGTGTATATACATCAATCCAGCTCCCACCCTCCCGGAGTCCGCATGCCCAGTAGTTCCGCAACCGCTGGCGATGCCAGGCCGCACGCCCCGGTCTTCCCCTGCAGCTGCCACCGGCTGCGCAAGCTGACCCGGCTGATGACCCAGCGCTACGACCACGCCCTGGCGCCGGCCGGCATCAACGTCAACCAGTACGCGATCCTGCGTCGCGCCGGGCAGCAGCCGCGCCCGGTCGGCGAACTCGCCGCGGCCCTGGGCATGGACCGCAGCACCCTCAGCCGCGACCTCAAGCACCTGACCGCCGCCGGCTGGGCGCGCCTGGCGCCGTCGAAAACCGATGCCCGCCAGCGGCTGGTCGAACTCACCCCGTCGGGAAGGCGGGTCCTGGGCGTGGCGGAACCGCTGTGGCGCGACGCCCAGCTCCGGATCGAGCGCCAGCTCGGCCTCGACGGGGTCGCGCACCTGCACGCGGCGCTGGACCACGCGACGCGGACGCTGACGGCATGAGCCCGGCCTCCGCCCCGCAGCCGTCGCGCTACTGGCCGCTGGTCCTGGCGGCGACCGCGATGATGATGATCACCATGGGCATCCGCCAGTCGCTGGGGCTGTTCGTGCAGCCGATCGCGCTCGACACCGGCATCGGCATCGCCGCGATCAGCTTCGCGCTGGCGGTCGGGCAGTTCGTCTGGGGCGCGGTGCAGCCGGTGTTCGGGGCGATCGCCGACCAGCGCGGCAGCGGCCGCGTGCTCGTCGCCGGCGGCCTGCTGCTGTTCGCCGGCATGGCGCTGGCGCCGCTGTTCGCGTCCGGATGGGGCCTGCTGCTGACGCTGGGCCTGGTCAGCGCCGCGGGCGCCGGTGCCGGCAGCTTCTCGATCCTGATCGGCAGCACCGCGCGCGCGATCCCGGCGGAGAAGCGCTCGATGGCATCGGGCGTCATCAACGCGGGCGGTTCGTTCGGCCAGTTCCTGTATGCGCCGTTCGCCTCGGCGATGATCGGTGCGTTCGGCTGGATGGCCGCGGCCTGGGCGATGGCCGCCACCGCGCTGGCGACGCTGCCGCTGGCCTGGCCGCTGCGGCGCCGCCGCGCGACGACGCAGCCGGTCGATGGCGCGCAGCCGATCGCCGCACTGGACGACGGCATCGGCCTGCGCACGCAACTCGCCGTGGCGCTGCGCGACCGCAGCTACTGGCTGCTGCACCTGGGCTTCTTCACCTGCGGCTTCCACATCGCGTTCCTGGTCACCCACCTGCCGACCGAGATCGCGCTGTGCGGCCTGTCGCCGGGCGTGTCGGCCACCGCACTGGCGCTGATCGGCCTGTTCAACATCCTCGGCAGCATCGGCGCCGGCTGGCTGGGCCAGCGCTTCCGCATGAAGTGGCTGCTGACGGCGATCTACGCCAGCCGTGCGCTGATGATCCTGGCCTACGTGCTGTCGCCGCCGACCCCGACCACGTTCTTCCTGTTCGCCGTGGGCCTGGGCATGAGCTGGCTGGCCACGGTGCCGCCGACCGCGGGCCTGGTCGGCAAGCTGTTCGGGCCGCGCTACCTGGCGACGCTGTTCGGCCTGACCCTGCTCTCGCACCAGACCGGCGCGTTCTTCGGCGCCTGGCTCGGCGGCCTGGCGATCGAGCATCTCGGCTCGTACCTGTGGATGTGGTACGCCGACATGGCACTGGCGCTGCTGGCCGCGGCGGCCAACCTGCCGATCCGCGAGGCGCGGCTGCGGCCGGCGATGGCGTAGCGACGCCGGTCCCCGCGCCGGGCGTCGGCGCCGCGGGCCGGCGCCTCAGCGCACGACCGGCAGCAGCCGTTCGTCGACGAAATCGATGAACGCGCGCAGCTTCGGCAGCACGTGCCGCCCCGACGGCCAGAGCAGGTAGAAGCTGCCGGCCGCATCGACATGCGCGTCCAGCAGCGACACCAGCCGCCCGTCCTGCAACGCCGCGCGGACCGAGTGGTCGGGCACGTAGGCGATGCCGCGGCCGCGGATGGCGAAGCACACCCGCGTCTCGATGTTGTTGCAGACCATCGATTCGGGAATCCGCAGATCCGCCGGGGCATCGCGCAGCGGCCAGGGTTCGAGGCGGCCGCTGCTGGGAAAGCGGTACTGGAGGCAGGCATGGCCGGCGAGATCGGCCGGCGTGCGTGGAGTGCCCCGCGTCCACAGGTAGTCCGGCGAAGCGACCAGCCGGCGCTGGAAGCGGCCGATGTAGCGCGCCACCAGCCGCGAATCGGCCGGTTCGCCGACGCGCAGCACCGCGTCGAACCCTTCCTCGATCACGTCGACCACCCGGTCGGTGAAATCGAGATCCAGCAATACATCGGGATACGCCTGCATGAAATCGGCCAGCACCGGCAGCACCAGGTCGCTGACCAGCGGCAGGCTGACCCGCAGCCGACCCTGCACGCTGCCGGCCTGCGCGCTCAGCTCCGCCCGGGCCGCCTCGGCCTCGGCCAGGATGCGCCGGCTGCGCAGCAGGAACATGCGCCCCGCGTCGGTCAGGGTCACGCTGCGGGTGCTGCGATGGAACAGGCGCACGCCCAGGCTGCGTTCCAGCCGCACGACGCTCTTGCCGACCGCGGCGGCGGAGATGCCCAGCACGCGGCCTGCCTCGACGAAGCTGCGCTGCTCGGCCGCCTGCACGAAGGTCTCGAGACTGCCCAGGCTGTCCAGGAGATGCACCCGCATTGCGGACATGCGCGTCCACGGTGAGCGGAACTCTAGCTGTGTAAACCCAGCACGTTGTTCAGCGTAATGCGTGAGATGGGTGGCTTGTAGCCGAGGCTGGCGTGAGGCCGATGCCAGTTGTAGTGATGCAGCCAGCCGTGGAAGGCGTTGGCGCGTTGTTCGGAGCTGGTATAGGAGCGCGCATAGGCCCATTCGCGCAGGCTGGTCTGGACCAGTCGCTCGGCCTTGCCATTGGTGCGCGGGGTGTAGGGTCGCGTGCGCAGATGACGCATG